>NZ_CP041405.1:6087500-6387500 GCF_007066085.1 Paenibacillus thiaminolyticus
AGAATTCGAAGAAACTTAAATGGATGCGGGAAACTTGGCGAACAACAAAATCCCGCATGCGTTTGCGCGTAAATTGACCAAAAGGTTGGATATTTGCTTGGTAAGCCGATGAGTATTCAAACCAAGAATGATACCTATCATAAAACGCTGACGGACATATTTAATGACGCAATGATGAGGCGTTTGCAGTCGATAGGGGAAGAGGCAATAAACAAAGGAATCTCTTGGTTACATCCCTACTACAATGAATCGGGCGATCTCTGCTTCAAAAAGATGAAATCTGAAGAAATTATTCCACTCTGGAAAGACGAAGAACACACTGAACTGATGGCGGTAATCCGAGTATATGATGTCGTAGTATATAACGGATTGAACCGAAGCACAGTTACCAAGGTGGAATGGTGGGACGTGAACGGTGTTCGCCGCTATGTTGTTCAGAATGGACTTGTGCCGGATGTGGAAGCAGGAGAGGAAGGAAGTCATTTCACTCTCATTGTAGGTGATGAAGAGAAACCAATGAATTGGGAGCGAGTGCCGTTTATCGCATGGAAGTATAATTCAAGGGAACAACCGTTGATCGAGATCATTAAAGAATTGGTAGATGATTATGACAGGAACAAGAGCGATAACAGTAATAATATAGAGGATCTACCTAATAGCATCTACGTAGTTGATAACTATGACGGGACTAGTGGATCTGAGTTCCGGAAAAACATCTCAATATATAGGACGGTATTTACTAGAGAAGGCGGTAGTGTGAAATCGGTAAACATCGAAATTAACACTGAGGCATACACCAAGAAGAAGCGTTGTTCAGCGTTCAGCTTCTGTGTGAAATTGCAGGCATTTCACGTTTAAGCTATTACAAGTGGCTAAATCGCAAGCCCAGTTCCCATGAGCAGGAAAATGCAGAGCTAACGCATGTCATGATGTCCATTTATGAGAAAGTCGAGCGTACCTTTGGATACCGTCAATTAACGGTGCACATGCGCCGCCAAATGGGAAAAACGATTAACCAAAAGCGCGTGTACCGGCTGATGAAGATACAAGGAATTCAATCCGTCATCCGGAGGAAGAAAAAGAGATATCCGAGATCCACTCCACAGCAGGTGGCTGAGAACGTGCTGAACAGCAAATTCACTGCAGATGCGCCAAATGAAAAGTGGGTTACGGATGTGACGGAATTCAAGTACGGCAATGGCCAAAAAGCGTATCTAAGCGCTATTCTCGACCTTCATGATAAATCCATCGTTTCCTATGTATTCGGGCGTTCCAATAACAAACCTCTTGTATTTCAGACGTTGAAACGGGCCTTGCAAGAAGCACCAGGAAGCAAGCCCATGCTTCATAGCGACCGGGGTTTCCAATATACCTCTCTGGACTTCAAGAAGCTCTTGGACGATAACGAAATGACTCAGAGTATGTCCCGTGTTGGACGATGCATCGATAACGGTCCAATGGAATCTTTCTGGGGAACCCTAAAATGCGAGAAGTATTATTTACACACCTACCATACCTTTGAGGAGCTCGAAAAAGACATCCAGGCCTACTCCACTTTTACAATTACGAACGATTACAAGCAAAACTAAACGGCCTCAGTCCGATGGAATTCAGGACTAAAGCCGCTTAATTGATTTTTATGTTTTGTACTGTCTACTTGACGGGGTGCAGTTCACAGTGAGACAGCCCCTAATTCTCAAAGCCCGGCTTGCCAAAACGTCGAAATGCTGTAAAAATACAGCTTTCTATTATGAGGTTTCGCCCGTTGCAGGGATTCCTGCAAAACCGCAGGAATTTCAGGCTGTGCAATAGATAAAAAGCGAAAATCGGCGGAAATGATGCACTTTTACAGGAATATAATAAAATATCGGATCGGATGGCGCAAATTCCTGTAGTAACGCAGGATTTTACTGCCTTCTCCTTCTTCCACCGCCAGCGCCATGAGAAGCTGCGGCATCTGGATCTATCGCCGCTTCTCCAGCGCCCGTCCTGCCTCTATCGGTAAATCCCGTCTCGCGGCCCCGTATCCTTTTGCACGGCCTGCCTATGGGACAGCCTTTTGCCGGATCGAGTATCGTCAAGAGAGCGGCTCAATGCAAGCGGGATCGTCCGTCTTCGCATTGCCTACCCGCTTGTGTACCGGATAGGCGCGAAGCTCATCGGCCGGACGGGGCCGCAGAAGCGGCTCCAGCCGCAGCGTGTCGGTCGTGCCGCGATCGAGCCACATCGTCATCTGCTCGGGCGGCACGATGACGGGCATCCGGTCATGTATCGGAGCCATCAGCTCGTTCGGTTCGGTCGTGATGATCGTGCAGGTGCTTACCTTGCGCCCTTCGGCATCGAACCAGGTGTCATACAGGCCGGCGAACTGAAAGAGGCCGCCGTCCCGCCTTACGATCCGGATCGGCTGCTTCGTGCCGTCCGGCTCCGTTCTCCATTCGTAGAAGCCGTCCGCCGGAATGAGGCAGCGCTTGCGCTCGAACGGAAGGCGGAAGGCCGGCTTGCTGCGCAGCGTCTCGGCGCGGGCGTTCATGGTCCGCCAGCCGATCTTCTCGTCCTTGGCCCAGGAGGGGATCAGCCCCCAGCGGAGCGGGCCGATTCTCAGCTTCGCCCCGTCATGGATGACGGCCGGGATGGGCTGGCCCGGGGCGATATTGAAGCGGGGCCCGTAAGAGATCAGGGCCGCAGCCGCATCCTCCTCCAGCGCATAATAGGCGAGCAGCTCCTCCAAGCTCACCGTCAATGAATATCTCCCGCACATGCTTCTCCCTCCCTTTTTCTAGAACGACTTCATTATACCCGATGGCCGCCGCCTCCTCCAATGACCGTCCCCGGATCAGCCAAGCCTCGACGTTGCCGGTCCCTAGTCACGCCCGGATGGAGGAATTCCGGAGAGCCGCGACCAGATGATCGGTATATCTGCCCAGCCTCTTGCTCATATCGGCCCGCATATATTCCCGCGTAATGAGGAAGCTGCCCTTATGGCCGCGGCATGTATAAGGGTACGTAATCGCCTGGCCGTCGTGCTCCCCTGCGAACAGATGGATGTTCTTGTCCAGCATGGCGCGTCCTGCCTTGGATAAATCCCGGTCAATATGCAGGGCGAGAATCTGGGCGGCCTGGGAATAGAGCGACTTCAGCGTTTCGGAGGAGCGCTCGATATCCCGGATTTTTCGGGTCACCATCGTCTGCAGATGGGAGAGCATGACATAATTTTTCATCAGCTCCAGCTCTTCCCGCTTCGGAGGGGAGGGCGGAACAGGGGGAGCAGGCTGGGCGGGCTGATCGAGGTCGAGGCGGCGATTCAACAAGGCTTCCTTATGCTGGGGAAGCATCATTCTGCTCGATTCCCACAGACCGTTTTTTTGGAGTTTTTTGCTCATTTATAATGCCCCCCGATTTTGGCCGCCCGGTCTGCTGCCTGACCGGCGTCGGTCAGGGAGGAGGCGCGAACGATCGCCGCATTGCCGTACCGTTCCTTGATGCCGTCCGTAGCCTTCTCCAGTGCTCTGGTTTTTTCCTGATCCTCGAACAAGGTAAGCTGATACAGTTGATCGTCCACCAGCTTGCTTAACGTGATGCCGGCGCGGCGGACTGGCCTGCGGTTCCAGAACGTATAGAAAATCTGCTTGGCCGCGGCAAAGACTTTGTTCGTATTATTTGTCGGATCCGGCATCGTCATTTGGCGGGAGAACCCCGTCGGCGCTTCGTACGGGCTGCACATGCAGCTGACCGTGACCACCGAGCCCATATATCCTTTGCGCCGGCAATCCCGGCACACGTCCTCCGTAAGCTCGAGCAGAATCGTATTCACTTCCGATTCCGTGGCGTAGTCCCGCGGCAAGGTCATCATATGGCCGACCGATTGCGGCGGCGTACGGAACGTATCCGGGGAGACGGGGCTGTCATCGAGGCCGTTGGCGGTGCGCCACATCACTTCGGCATGAATATCCGACTGCTTGCCGAAGCGGGCGCGGAACTTGTCTTTGAGCTGCGGCAGCGGGGTTCTGGCGATATCTCCGATAGTCGTCATGCCCAGGCGGGCAAAATGGGCCGTCATGCGGGAGCCGACACCGAACATTTTGTTGACAGGCTGAGACCACAGCAGCGTCTCGATGTCGGAGGGAGTCAGGGCGAAGATGCCCTCTTTGTTTTTCTTGGCCCATATATCCGTTGCCATCTTGGCCAGTATTTTATTGGAGCTGATCCCGATCCGGATCCATACTCCGGTCTGGTCGAGCACGCTGCGCTGAATCTCTCTGGCCATGGTGACAGGGTCTCCGAACAGCGCCCGGCTGCCGGTCACATCGAGAAATTGCTCATCGACGCTGAACGTTTCGACGAGATCGGTGAATTGTTCATAAATTCGCGTAATGAGCAGCGAGACGTCAATATAATGTTGCATGCGGGGGCGCATCACGATCAGGCGGGGGCATTTGTTCAGGGCTTCCCCAAGCCGTTCCGCCGTTGTTACTCCATAGCTTTTGGCTATCGGGCAAGCGGCCAGAATGATTCCCGATCGGCGCGCGGGATCCCCGGACACAACGAGCGGCATATGTTTATATTCCGGGTGCTCCGCTTTTTCCACGCTGGCATAGAAGCTTTGGCAGTCCGCCAAAAAGATAATCCGTTCCTTGCTTCCGCTCAATGTAACCACCTCAACCAATCGAGTCTAAAAATAAGAACGTGCATTCGTATTTATTATATACCGAACATATATTCTCTATGCAAATGAAGTTTATGGAATCGGATGGCGGTTCGCGCTTATAAAAACAAGACCGCCGGCTTGCCGGAGCTTCGTTCCGATAAGCAGCGGTATGGGGCTGTGCTATGGAGCGGAACGGATGCCGTTCCGCCGCCTGTGCTGCGGCTTAGCTGTCTGCGCTCCCCTCCGGTTCCCCCGGGTCACAGATGTGCAAATAGCGCTGCAGCAGGCTCTTCACCTCGGCCCGGATCAGGCCGCGAAGCATGTAGAAGGAGCGGTGATAGCCCCGGCACACGTACTGCACGCGAACGCCGTGCTCCAGCCGCTCCTCGGACACGATCTTAATCCCGCGATGCCGGAACTGCTTCCGGATGCGGAACAGATCGGAGGCGGCGTCATCCTGCGCCTGGCGCAGCCCCTGGATATAAATTTCTCCCATCTTCAGCCCCGAGACGGCAATGCGGCTGATATCGCGCTCAAGCACGTCGAGGACGAGGGTCTGAAGGGTATACTGCTTCACCAGCAGGGCGTCTTCCCCGTCATGAGGCGGAGGCCCGCTTGTCGCGGACAATAAAGTCATACCGGGTTCCTCCTTGGGTAACATCCATCCATGCGGCCCCCCCCGGATTGGGAAGGGGAGCGCGGATCTGCTTATAACCTCATTATACGAACCTGCGTTCTATTTTATAACTAATATAGCGAACAAACATTCTGGTTTCAATGGGTAAATGATGGTGGAAGGGGTCAAAATGGTTTACAATAAAAACAGAGGAAAAGGAAAGAGCCGGGATGGAAGAAGGAGTGAGCAGGAATGAAGATTACACTGCATCGCGGGGAGATATTATTCCGCCAAGGCGATCCGGGCACGTATCTGTACCGGATTGTGAGCGGCTTGTTCAAAGTGACCCGGCTGCATGAGAACGGGAACATCGTGCTGTTCAATATATTGTATCCGGGCGAGATGGTGCCGCATCATTCCCTTATCTCCCCGAAGGATTGCCATGGGACGGCGACGGCTATGGTAACCGGCACGGTCGAGCGGATAGAAGCGGAGGCGTGGTATGAGGAGCTGCGGAACGATTCCGGGAAAGCGCTCGAAGTCGCCAAGCTGCTGCAGGAGAAGCTTCGCTTCATGCAGCAGCGGCTCGATCATCTGACGATTGGATCGCCCGCCGAGCGGCTGGCGCTGCTGACCCGGTGGCTGGACAGCATGACGAACAAGACCCCGCTTACCGATATGCTGACGCAAGAAGAGATCGGGCAGCTGATCGGAGTGCGGCGCGAGACGGTCAACCGTCTGCTCCGGCAGGGCGACAATTCCATGACGAAGCGATGAACGGGCAAGCCGTTCAGCAGCCCCATTGCTGCTGAGCGGCTTATTTCCTGTCATGGGACATTCCAGATAGCTCATATGAGTAGGAAGTAAAGCGTTATTTATCCGTTTGATAAAGGAGGTTACCGAGCATCATGGAGAACGAGCAAGCGCGTGGCTGGGCCGAGCCGGCAGCGATGCCGTCCGCATGCGGGCCGGGAGCGCATTCGCAGGAAAGGTACTATATACCGTTCCGGGGGCCATGGGATCCTTGCCCGCCGCTGCCCTACAAGACCTATGTCGTGCCGCCGAACTTGTTCATTACGTTTCAGCCCCCGAATTTGCCGCAATTCCCGCCGCCGCAGGCGCTGCGGTGCGGAACGCTGTGGCCGGCATTATTCAGCCCTTATCGGCCGAAGGGCAGACGGGAGGAGGGAACGGCTTGAGCACACATGGCACGCACCCGTTCTGCACTCAGGAGTACTATGACAGCCTGCTGCAGCTGCAGGAAATCGATTTTGTGCTGATCGAGCTGAATCTGTATCTGGATACGCATCCCGAAGACAATCAGGCGATCCAGCAGTTCAATCACTATGTTCATGAACGAATGAAGGTGGCGAGGCATTTCCAGGAGAGGTTCGGCCCCCTGCAGGCTGGCGGCTTCTATTCGAAATGCCCTTGGTCCTGGACAGACACGCCGTGGCCGTGGCAGGTGTAACGGAAGTCTCGAGGAAGACGGGGAAGCAACGTGAGGAGGGAAGCGGCATTGTGGGTATATGAGAAGAAGCTTCAATATCCGGTTCGCGTCAGCAAATGCGATCCGCGCATGGCTAAGCTGCTGCTGGAGCAGTACGGCGGAGCCGACGGGGAGCTGGCGGCGGCGCTTCGCTATTTGAATCAGCGCTACTCGATTCCGGATAAGGTCATCGGCTTGCTTACCGATATCGGGACAGAGGAATTCGCCCATTTGGAAATGATTGCCACCATGGTATACAAGCTGACCAAGGACGCGACACCGCAGGAATTGGAAGCGGCCGGACTCGGGGCGCATTATGTCTCCCATGACAGCGCGCTGTTCTATGAAAATGCGGGCGGGGTGCCCTGGACGGCGGCCTATATTCAGGCGAAGGGCGATCCGATCGCCGACTTGTACGAGGATATCGCTGCCGAGGAGAAGGCGCGGGCGACGTATCAATGGCTGATCGATATGACGGATGATGTCGATTTGCAGGACGCTCTGAAATTTTTGCGGGAACGGGAAGTCATTCACTCGCTCCGGTTCAGGGAAGCGGTGGAGATTTTGAAGGAAGAGCGGGATGCGAAGAAGATATTTTAACACGATAAGGTGAAGCCGGTGCCGCCAAGGACGCCGGCTTTTTGTTTATGGCGCAACGGACACAATAACGTCAAGAGATGATGTGAAATAAATGTTAAAATAGTTAGTCTATATTGACAAGAATAAACATCTATGGGAATATTATTTCTGCACATGACAAAAAGTAGAAAACCGACGATATTGAAGAAAATTATATTATGTTTCATTTTATTACATAATATTGAATTTAAGAGAGAGGTGGCTTGCCGGTTTGGGTGTCAAGGAACTGGAACTCGTCATTCCGCCCATTGTTGGGTATCAGTATGTGGCCTACCCCCTATGCACGGCGCTCGCCCGCCAAGAGGCCTTGCCGTGGTTTTACAGCAATTTCATTCACCTTTATTGCCATCAGGATCTTGAAGGAGAACGTGCTTCCCGATCCGTGCCGCTGACATTTTACGGAGAGGATTTCCTGCGGTGTCCGTGGCTAACTACACAAAAACTGGAGCGGGAATACGTGATTGATTCGCATCCAGAAATTGTCGATTTTTTAGTAAATAGTATCAATTCCGGCTACACGATTTCTCTCTATGTCGACGAGTTCTATATCCCCCGCAGACGTGTATATCGCCAGGTACACTACGCCCACGATATTCTGGTGTATGGTTACGATGACGGCAAGAGAGTATTCTTCGTGCTCGGCTATGACGAGGAGATGCAGTTCCGCAAGACGCTCGTGCCGTTTCATGAAATGGAGCAAGGCTTCCAGCATCTCGAATGGACGGACCGCTACGAAGAGCAAATCTATTTATACAAATTCAATAGAACCGGAAGCTACAGCCTTGATCCCGCATTCATCCAAGAATCGCTGGAACAATATCTGTCCGGCTGCGATGTCTCCTGGCGCCACCGGGGGACGGCCGATCCATGGGAGCGGGCATTCGGCGTCAACGTATATCCCGCATTAATTCGCAATATGCCGGCGCTGGTGCGCAAACGCGATATTCGGCCTATCCACATTTTGTGGGAACATAAAAAGACGATGGGAATGCGCATCGACTATTTGAGCGAACGCCAGCTTCTTCCACCGGCATTTACAGGGTGCTTCCGGCCGATAGAGGAGCAAGCTTTTGCTCTGCGGCATGTACTGATGAAGTACGCCTTGACCGGAGACGATGCCATTCTGGAGCAAGGAATCAATGAGATGACTTCCATTATGGACAGCGAAAAGCAGATCTTGGAGTCCGTGGCCGAAGCGCTGGAACATCGCATTGCTCCTCAACCATCCGTAACTTAACCGATTGGAGGTCATTTCTCTGGAAGCGTCCACGCTGTACCCGTTGACACATCCGCAAAAGCGAATCTGGTATGTGGAAAACATATACCCGGGCACGAGCATTCACAACATCGGAGGACTTATCAAAATTTACGGCCCTGTTGATTTTCAGTTGCTTGAGGAATCCATCAATCTGTTCGTCAAGCACAACGACGCCATCCGCATCCGGCTAATCGAACGGGACGAGGCAGTGTGGCAGACCGTGACAGCGTATCGAAGACGAACGTTTCCGTTCATCGACTTCACGGATCGTTCCTCCGGTATCGATGTCGATGCCTGGGTCAGCGCGGAGTTCGCCAAGCCGCTGCCGCTGGACGGGGAATCTCTGTATGAGTTTGCCCTCGTAAAAATTAGCGAGACGGAAAGCGCATATCTGACGAAAGTCCATCATATCATTTCCGACGGATGGTCTTTTCAATTGATGACCACGCACATCAACCAAATTTATACGCAGTTGATGCAAGGGCAAGCAGTTCAGCAGGAAGACCGGCCCAGCTATGTAGACTATATCGAACGAGAGCATGCCTATTTGTCGTCTTCCCGCTTCACGAAAAATAAACACTACTGGCAACAAAAATTCGAGAGCGTCCATGACGTTGCCTTGCAAACGACGGCAAGCGGTACCACAGGCCAACGTCAAAAATTCCTGATCAGCCCGCACACTTCAGAAGCCATTCGCTCCTTCGTCCATACGCATCGAATGTCGCTGAACACCTTTTTTATAGCAGCGATGCTCATTTACCTCCACAAAGCAACTCACCAAGACCGCATCATGATAGGCACACCTGTATTGAATCGTACCGGAGCCAAGGAAAAAAACACATTCGGCATGTTTACCAGTACGATGCCGTTCCTGGCTGACATCGAACGCGATACATCATTCTCCACGTTCCTACATAACATCAATCATGAACTCATCCAATGTTATTTTCATCAGAAATATCCTTACAATTTGCTCGTGCAGGACCTTCAGCTTCAGAAACGGGGATTGGATCAACTATTTCAAGTATGCGTGAACTATTACAATACCGCATTCGATCAGAGCTTCGGCCCCGGATGGAAAATGCAGCAAATCGAAGCGCATAACGGCAGCCAATTGTATCCCTTGCAGCTCATCGTCACCGAATGGTCGCCGAATGAAGGGCTGGAGCTGTATTTCGATTATAAAACAGGCGATTATACGGATTCGCACATCGAAGAGATGTACCGTCGCCTGCATTATATAGCCGATCAAGTCGTAAGCCGTCCGGAGGCCGCCATCCGCGATGTGCAGCTGCTGCTGCCAGGGGAGCGCACGGAGCTGCTATACGCCTGCAACCGGACGGATCGTGAATATCCCGTGTCCGCAACGATATTGCAGCTGTTCGAAGAACAAGTCGAACGGACACCGGACCGCATCGCCGTCGCCTGCGACGGGCAAACACTCACATATGAAGAATTGAATGCCCGGGCCAATCGGCTGGCCCGCATGCTGCTGAAGAGCGGGATTGGCCCGCATACGCCAGCGGCCGTCATGGGGCGGCACTCGCTCTCGATCGTGGTCGGAATATGGGCGGTCATCAAGGCGGGAGCTGCGTATCTTCCGATTGACCCCGATTACCCGCAGGAACGGATCGAATATATATTGCGGGACAGCGGGGCTGCGCATCTGCTGACGCACGGCAGCGAATGGGAGCGCTTGTCGTATGACGGCGCCGTTATTGACCTCGATGACGAACGAATGTACGAAGCCGACGGGAGCAATCTGCCGGGACAGGGAGCGGCAGACGATTTGGTCTATATCATTTATACCTCGGGTTCCACGGGGAACCCGAAAGGGACGATGATCGAACACCGCGGCTTGGTGAACTATATTTGGTGGGCCAGCAAGACATATCTTCGCGCCCCCGACGAAGTTGTTGCCCTGTATTCTTCGATTGCATTCGATTTGACGGTGACTTCCATCTTTATGCCGTTAATTAGCGGCCACCGGATCGAAATCTATGAGGATAACGGGAACGAATTCATTATTCACCGTATTTTACGCGACAACAAGGCAACGGTCATCAAGCTGACGCCGGCACATCTGGCACTGATCAAAGACGTCGATTTGAGCGCATCCGCCGTCCGGACATTCATTGTGGGTGGCGAGGATTTGAAGTGCGCGCTCGCCCGTCACATTCATGAACAGGCCTGCGGCGGAATTGCTATTTACAACGAGTACGGACCGACCGAAACGGTGGTCGGCTGCATGATTTACCAGTTCGATCCGGAACGGGACAAGGGATCATCCGTGCCGATCGGGCAGCCGATTGACAATGTGCAAATTTATTTGCTCGATCAGAGGCTGGAACCGGTCCCGAACGGGACAATGGGCGAGCTATATATTTCGGGGGACGGCGTCGCCCGCGGCTACTTGCATAGACCGGAACTGACGCAGGAGCGTTTTGTGGACAACCCGTTCCTGTCCGGCAAGAGAATGTACCGGAGCGGTGACTTGGCCATGCGGCATCATCATGGCGATATCGTATATCTGGGGCGAAGCGATCACCAAGTGAAAATAAAAGGGTACCGCATTGAAATGGGGGAAATCGAGCATCAGCTGCTTGCCCTGCCCCCGATTGAAGAAGCGGTCGTGGTGGATTGGACCGGGGAAGACGGGCAGCAGCATCTCGCCGCTTATTTCGTTGCGGCGGGGCGGCTTACCGCTTTGGAACTGCGGATGAAGCTGGCGGAGGTACTGCCTTCCTATATGATTCCGGCCTATTTTGTCCGGCTCGATCAACTGCCGCTTACGCCGAACGGCAAAGTCGATCGCCAGCGTTTGCCTGCTCCGGAGCAGGCGCCTGAACAGCACGATGCCGATGCATCCGGTCCTCTTGCGGCGTTATTGACGGATATTTTCAAGGACGTGCTGCAGGCGGATCATATCGGAGTTCACGACAATTTTTATCATATGGGCGGCGATTCGATCAAGGCGATCCAAATTGCATCGCGAGTTACCGCAGCCGGCTATAGGCTAAAGGTGCAGCAGATTTTGAGCTACCCGGTTATCCACGAGCTGGCCGCGCTGATGGACATGAATCAGTCTGAACCGGTTGCGCAAGGCCCGTGCACAGGGGCGGTCAAGCCGCTGCCGATCACGTCCTGGTTTTTCCGCCAGCCATGGAGCAACCCGCACTACTATGCCCAATCGATTCTCGTTCGCCTCAAGCATCCGGTCACGGCGGCGCAGCTGCAAGACGCGTTATACGAGCTAATCCAGCATCATGACGCATTGAGGCTGCAGGTTGACGAAGCGGCCGGAATCCTGGAATACCGGACTGTCGAGCGGGATGACGTGGAGATTGCCTGCTGCGATCTTGCCTGTCATTCGGAGGAGGAACGGCCCGCGGAGTTGAAGCAGCGCGCCGAGTCGTTCAAAGCGAGTATGCGGCTCGGACAAGGTCTGCTATTTAAATCGCTTTTATTCGATGAAGGCGTACAGGGACAGTCACTTTTGCTGACGGCGCATCATTTGGTCGTCGATGGGGTATCTTGGCGTATTTTGCTGGAGGACCTCGATCGGCTGCTGCAATCGATGCTCGGCGGCCCCCGCTTGCCATTGCCGGACAAAACGCATTCCGTCCAGGCGTGGGCAGACGCCATCGAAGCGTACAGCCGCGATCGGGCACTCGAGCATTTGGCATACTGGCAGTCGGTCTCCGCCGAGGCGGAAGACAGCTTGACTGCCGACTTCCCCGCAGCTGACGATCGGCATGCCGTATGCGGCACGCTGGTCAGGGAACTGTCCAAGGAAGAGACGCACAGGCTCCTGCGGGAGGCCAATGCCCCGTTCCGCACGCAGACAAGCGAGCTGCTGGTTGCTTCCTTGGCCATGGCGCTTGGCGGCTTCACCGGCAAGGAGAACATCACGATCGAGCTGGAGGGACATGGGCGCGAGGAGTTGTTCGACAGCCTGGACGTGTCCAGAACGGTCGGCTGGTTCACTTCGATGTATCCGGTCAACCTCCGCCTGCCTGGCACAGAGCTTGCCGGCATCATCAAGAGCGTCAAGGAACAGCTTCGCTCCATTCCGAACAAGGGAATTGATTATGGCATCATGTCATACATCTCCGGCCTCATCCCGGAGGGGGGCAGGAGCTTGCTTCGCTTCAATTACATGGGGGAGATCGACAATCATCTGCAGAGCCCCGTGCTGGAAATTGCCGATAAGGACACGGGAAGCGATAGCTGTGCGAGCAACCGGCTGACTTGCTTGGCCGATGTCGTGGCCATCGTGATTGACAACAAGCTCCAAGTCCGGCTGGCATACAGTACGGCCAAGTTCAAGCCGCAGTCGATGGAGGCGTTCATGGATGCTCTGATGCAGCGGCTGATTGGAGTAATTAGCCTGTGTGCGGAGACGGGGCAGTCCTACTTTACGCCATCCGACTTCGAGACGGTGAAGCTCACCGAAGACGAGCTGAACGTTCTCTTCAGTTCATGAGGGGAGAAGGAACGTGATGAAGAAGCTTGCCGTTTATCTATTTATCGCGGCGCTGCTTATCAGTCCGGCAGTGCTAGCCGCCGAAGAGGGAGCTCCTTCTCCGCCAGGGCGGCCGGTTGCGGACGAAGCCGCTATTGAGCGGTTCGTGCAGGCCGAGCTGGAGAAGGCGCACAGTCCCGGCGCCACGGTTGTCATCGTGAGCGGAGATCAGGTGGTCTATGCGAAGGGCTTCGGGCTGGCCGATCGGGAGGCCGGAATTCCGGCAACAAGCTCGACTTTGTTTCAATTGGGCTCGACCTCCAAAGCGTTTACCGGCTTGGCCTTGCTGGAACTGGAGCAGCAGGGATCGCTCCGGCTCGACGACCCGATCGCCCGCTACCTTCCGTGGCTCCAATTGAATTATGAAGGGGAGCCGGCCAAGGTGACGCTCGCCCAACTGCTGCATCATACGAGCGGGGTGCCGTTCTCCTCGATCGCGTCGATTCCGGCGGATTCGGGAGAGCAAGCGCTGCAACGCACGGTGCGGGCTCTGTCGGGAACCGAACTGGATACCATTCCGGGAACCAAGTATCAATATGCCACCATTAATTATGATGTTCTGGGCCTGATTATCCAGGAAGTATCAGGCATGTCTTATGAGGCCTATATGTCCCGAATGCTGCAGCGGCTTGGATTGAATGACACCGTACCGTTGGCGCAGCTGAACGATCGCCAGCAGCTGGCCGCAGGCTACAAGATCGGGTTCGGTTCGCCGCGGAGGTATGAGGCTCCCGAGTACAGGGGGAACACGCCTGCCGGCTACTTGATCTCCAATGCGGACGATATCGGGCGGTGGCTGCTGCTTCAGCTGGGAGCGGCCGGCATATCCGCAAGCGACCGGGCGCTAATCGAACGGTCGCACCGGCCCGATACGACCGTGGGGCCGGATGAGAATGGCGCTTATTATGCCGCAGGGTGGTTCGTGTCAACCGACGGGATGGAACTTTCGCACCAAGGCTCCAACCCCAACTTCTCGTCATATGTCATCATCCGGCCGCAGGAGCGGCTTGGCGTAGGCGTGCTTGCCAATATCAATTCCGCGTACACGTTTCACATTGGCACCGGCTTGATGAGTCTGCTGCGGGAACGGGAGCCGCCGCCTGCCCAGGCCGACTTCTACCCGCAGCTCGACAGGATGGCCATGGTTGGGCTGGCGATCATTGCCGTCAGCCTGGTTGTTACGGCAGCGTCTGCGATTCGCATCCCGCTCCAATTGCGCCGCAAGCGGCGCGCCTTCATCCCGCCGCGGGGAAGGCGGCTCGTCGTCATCGGCGCCGCAACACTGATAGCGGGCGCATGCTTCTGGGGAATCGGGAACCTGCTTGACAAGGTTTTGGCGGGCCTGCCGCTCGATGTAGCTGCGGTATGGTCTCCCGTCAGCGTCATCTGGTTCATCTATGCGTTCTACCTTGCCGTTGGAATCGCCTTCCTGTTCTTTGCCGCGGTCTGGCTGATGCCCAAGGTGAGGCGTCCGCCCCTGCCCATCCCCGCTGAGGAGGTGAAGTAAATGAAATGCAAGCTGTTTTGCCTGCCCCATGCCGGCGGTTCCGCTACCATCTACATGCGGTGGAAGCGTTACCTGCGCGACGGCATTGAATTGCATCCGCTTGAGCCGGCCGGCCGGGGAAAAAGATTGGCTGAGCCCCATTACGGCAGCCTGGATGAAATGATCGACGATTTATGCGGATGCCTGGAGCAGCAATTGGACGGCTCCGACTTCGCTCTCTTCGGTCACAGCATGGGAGCGCTTGTCGGTTACGAACTGGCGCATGCCATCAAGCGGAGAAGGGGGCGGGAACCGGTTCATCTTTTCGTATCGGGAACCTATCCTCCCCATGCCCAGAAGATCAACATCCTCCATTCGCTGTCTGACGACAGGCTGCGTGAGGAAATCAAGCGGTTGGGAGGAACCGAGGGAGAACTCCTCGAGCGGGAAGATCTGCTGCGGCTGTTTTTGCCGGTGCTGCGCAGAGACTTGGAGTTGGTCGAGACGCACCGCTTTGAGGATAAGCCGGATCAGATTCACTGCAATATGTCCGTGCTGAGCGGCACAGAAGATAGGGCCACCGCCGGCTACAACCTGTCGGAGTGGTCCAGATATGGCAGCCGGGCTTGTCGTTTTTATGAATTCGAGGGAGGCCACTTTTTCATTAATGAACATGTCGTTCAGGTGGTGTCGCTCATCAATGAGGCATTATGCAGTCCACAATTTCAGATGTCCGCAAAAAAGGAGCCGTGAACCATGATACAAACCGTTGGAGTCGTCGGAGCAGGTGTAATGGGAAGCGATGTCGCCCTGGATCTCGCTTGCTACGGATACGAGGTGGTGCTGAAAGATATCAGCGAGGACGCCGTGCGGCGGGCGCAGGAGAAGATACGAACCGATTTCCGGCTGTTGAAAATGGTCAAGCCGCAGGCGAAGCAGTTGGCCTTGGAAGATGTGCTCGGCCGGATTACGTTCACGACGAGCTATGACGGCTTCGGGCGCGTCCAGTTCGTCATCGAGAACATTACGGAGGATTGGGAGCGGAAGAAGACGGTGTACACGGAACTGGCGGAGGTATGCGGCATCGATGCGTACTTTGCTGTCAATACGAGCTGCATCTCCATTACGAAGGTAGGCGCGTTGATGCCCAGACCGGACAAGGTCATCGGCATGCATTTCATGAACCCGGTCCCGATGAAGGAACTCGTGGAAGTCATTCGGGGAGAGCACACGTCGGATGAGACCGTAGCTTGCGGAGAACAGTTTTTGCGCTCGTTCGATAAAGTCCCCGTAGTCGTCAACGATTTTCCCGGCTTCGTGACGAACCGCGTTCTCATGCTGACGATTAACGAATGCGTATGGGCGGTTCAGGATGGGGTAGCCGAGCCGCAGGATGTGGATAAAATTTTCCGCCTCGGCTTCGGTCACAAAATGGGGCCGCTTGCCACCTGCGATCTGATTGGCCTGGATACGATCCTGAACTCCCTGCTCGTGCTGTATGACAGTTACAAGGATCCGAAGTTCCGGCCCTGCCCGCTGCTCGTGAAGATGGTGGATGCCGGATATTTGGGCAAAAAATCGGGAAAAGGATTTTTCGATTATGACAAGTAGGGAGGAAAAGGCGATGGACCAGGCCGCGGAAAAGGTCAAGGAAGTGAAGTGCGTCGTATGGGATCTCGACCATACGATGTGGGACGGCATTTTGCTGGAGTCGGGCGAGGTCGCGCTGAAGCCGCGCATCCGGGAGATTCTGGCGGAACTGGACTCGCGGGGCATCCTGCATTCGATTGCGAGCAGGAACGATGCGGAGCACGCGATGAGCAAGCTGCGGGAATTCGGCGTTGAATCGTATTTCCTGTATCCGGAAATCAACTGGAATGCGAAGTCGGCATCGATCGAGAAAATATGCGGCAACTTGAACATCGGCAAGGATACGATTCTGTTCATTGACGATCAGCCCTTCGAACGCGACGAGGTGCAAAGCGTCCATCCGGAAGTGGCCTGCATAGATGCGGCCGAATACGGCACGCTGCTTGATCATCCGCGTCTCAACCCCCGCTTCATCACGGAAGACTCGAAGCGCCGCCGCGCCATGTATATCGAGGACATGCAGCGCAAGCAGGAAGAAGAGGAGTTTACAGGTCCCCAGGATGCGTTCCTGAAATCGCTCGGCATGCGCTTCGTCATCAGCGAGGCCAGGGAGGAGGACTTGAAGCGGGCGGAGGAGCTGACCGTCCGCACCAATCAGTTGAATGCGACGGGTTATACCTACAGCTACGAGGAACTGGACAGGATCAGACAGTCTCCGGACTATATGCTGCTGGTGTGCGAGCTGACGGATAAATACGGATCCTACGGCAAGATCGGTCTCGCTCTCATCGAGTTGAAGGAGAACTGCTGGCATTTGAAGCTGCTGCTTATGTCCTGCAGAGTGATGTCGCGCGGCGTGGGCACTGTCATGCTGACCCATATTATGCAGCAGGCCAAAATGGAAGGGAAAACGCTGCTGGCAGACTTCAAACAGACCGATCGCAACAAGATGATGTATGTCACGTACCGGTTCGCCAATTTTGTCGAAGTCTCCAACGACGGCCAGGGAAATATTTTATTCAAAAATGAGTTGAATCAAATTCAACCGTTCCCGCCTTACATTGAGGTGAAGGTGACGGTTGCAGGGAGAAAGGGGTAAACGCGATGGAAATCAAGCAAAAAATCCGCGAGTTCATTGAAAGCAATCTGGTTGTATTCGAGGATGAGGCCGTCTTCTCCGACGATGATAATATTTTTCAAATGGGCTTTGTCAATTCTTTATTCGCAATGAAGCTGCTTGGCTATATCGAGCAAGAGTTCGGGATTACAGTCGGGAACGAGGATTTGGATATCGCCAATTTCAGCACACTCAACAACATCGTCCGTCTCATCGCAAAGCATATGCAGGAGGTATAAGGGATGAATGCTCATACATGCTCGTCTGCCGATCAAGTCGTAGAGGAGGCCAGACAGTTCGCTGCCCGGGAGGTTCGGCCGCTAGCCGGAGAGATTGACGCCAGCGGGGAACTCCCCCGCAGCCTGATTGCCAAGATGGGCGAGCGCGGGTATTTGGCGGCCAGTTGGCCGGAGGAGTACGGCGGCTTGGGGCTGGATCCGGTGGCATATGGACTGCTGACGGAGCAGATCGGCAAAGCGTGCAGCAACACGAGGGCGCTGCTGACCGTGCAAACCTCGCTGCTGGGAGAGACGATGCTGAGGTTCGGCACCGAGGCGCAGAAGCAGCTCTGGCTGCCGCAGATGGCGCGGGCGGAGAAGCTGGGGGCGTTTGCCCTGTCCGAGCCGCTTGTGGGCTCGGATGCCAAAAGCGTACAGACGACTTACCGGAAAGAGGGCGCGCGGTACATATTAAACGGCAGCAAGAAATGGATATCGTTTGCGGCCATCGCCGATTTTTTTGTCGTCATCGCCGCAGATGCGGCCGGACACATCACGTCATTCATCGTCGAGCGCGAGCGCGAGGGGGTGCGCGTCATCCCGATGGGCGGCATGCTTGGCAACCGCGCGGTCCATATCGCCGAGATTCAGTTCGATGAAGTGGAGGTTCCGGCTGACAACGTGCTCGGCAACGTTGGAGGAGGCTTTACCTATGTCGTCTCCACGGCTCTTGATCATGGCCGCTACAGCATTGCATGGGCAGGGGCGGCCATCGCGGCGGAAGCGCTGGAGGCGATGGTGACGTATGCGCGGTCGCGGTCGCAATTCGGCGAGAAGCTGCACCATTTCCAGTTGGTCAAGGGGATGATAGGGGATGCGGTCACCAAGGTTCATGCCGCACGATCGCTCTGTCTCAGCGCGGGGGAACTGCGCCGTAACGGGGCGGAGGACGCAATCCACCAGACGACGATCGCCAAGTATTTTACATCGAAAATTGCGGTGGAAGTGACGAACGACACCGTGCAAATTCATGGCGGCAACGGTTGCCGCAGCGATTACCCGGCAGAACGGTTGTTCCGCGAAGCCAAGGTGCTTGAAATTATCGAGGGCACGAGCCAGATTCAACAACAGGTCATTGCCCAATACGGCCTGCGGAAGTACGCGGTGAAGAAGCAGGGGGCAGGTCAAGCGGGAAGGGAGGCGTGAAGGCGTGCAGGAGCCGCAAAAACTGGACAAAAGCAATGTTGAAGATATTTTGGCCTTAACCCCGATGCAGTCAGGCATGCTGCTCCAATATTTGAAGGATCCGGATACGACGCAGTATGTAGAGCTGATTGAATTGGGCATCAGCGGTGACATCGACACCTCGTTGTTCGAGCAATCGTGGTCATGCGTCGTTCAGGCGAACGAGGCGCTGCGTACCTTGTTCCGGTGGGAAGAGGTGAACCAGCCCGTTCAAATTGTGCTGAAGCAGCATCGGCCCGTCATTCGTTACGAGAACTATTCCGAACTGGACGAGGAGGCCCGGGCGCGCCAGATCGCGGCGCGGATTGCCGCCGACAGACAGGAGAAGTTCAAGCTGGATCAGGTGCCGTTCCGGCTGACGCTATGCAAGCAGACTGGACGGAATCATACGCTGCTCATCAGCTTCCACCATATTTTATTGGACGGATGGAGCACCGGCATTCTGTTGAAGGAATGGCTGGGCGCCTATCGCATGCTGGCGCAAGGGATGAAGCCGGAGCTGCGGCGCAAGCCGCCGTTCAAGCAGTTCGTCGCCTTGCTGCAGCAGCAGGACAAGAAGAAGCAAGCGAGCTATTGGAGCCGGTATCTGCATGAGCTGGAGGCCAAGCCGATTCCGGTATCCAGAGGCGGAGCCAGCCCGGAAAAGGCGTCTATCGCCGTGCATACGGAAAAGCGAAGCGGGACTTATGTTGCGGACCTGCACCGGTTTGCGCGGACAGCGCAAGTGACGCAAGCGGCGCTTTTCTATACCGCCTGGGGCATTTTGCTCCAGCATTATACGAATAGTGATGACGTATTGTTCGGGGTTACCGTATCCGGGCGCAACACAAGCATTTCCGGAATGGAGGATATGGCCGGCTTGTTCATCAACACGCTGCCGCTCCGCCTGAAGGCCGGTCCCGAACATGGCCTGCCCGATCTCCTCGCCGATGTGAATCGTTCCATTCAAGCGCATGAGGAGCATGCGGGCACTTCCTTGACGGACATTAAGGGATACGGCGGGATGCGGACGGAAGGCGTCCCGTTCGATTCGCTGTTGGTGGTGGAGAACTATCCTTTGGATAAGGCGGTTACCAGCGCCGAGGGGCCGCTTGCGATTGCTTCCCATCATATTGAAGAAGAAACCGAGTTCGATCTGACAGTCCGCATTACGGCGGCCGAGGAATTGGAGATGACGTTCGCTTATAACGAGCAGGCGCATCGATCCGACACAGTGGCCAAGCTGGCTTGTCATTACCTCTACATCATCGAGCAAATCATTCAAACCTCTACCCAAGTTACGGCCTACCACGAGACGAGACTGCAGGATATCGGCATCCTTACCGCGGAAGAGCGGGAACAAATTCGGCATTTCAATCTGACAACCGCCAGCTATCCCCGTGAGAAGACCATTCACGAATTGTTCGAGGAACAGGTCCGGCTAGCGCCTGAAGGCACGGCCGTCACGGATGAACAGAGATCCTGCACCTACCGGGAGCTCAATGAGCAAGCCAACCGGATTGCCCGCGCGCTGCGGGCGGATGGAGTGGAACGCGGCCAAGTTGTCGGGTTGATGGCGAATCGCTCCATCGACATGATCGCCGGCATTTTCGGGATTCTCAAAGCGGGTGGCGTCTATTTACCGCTTGACTCTGCTCATCCGGCTGAACGGATCGCCTATATGCTGCAAGACGGGAAAGTAGGCACAGTACTGGCTTCGGCCGGTCTTGAGCCGCTTGTGCCGGAACAGACGAAGGTATGGGTGTTGAACGAAGCGCTGCTTGGTTGCGGCGAAGCAACCGACATGCCATCGGTGAACGGGCCGGAGCACCCGGCCTATGTGATGTACACCTCAGGGTCGACCGGTACGCCCAAGGGCGTGGCGGTCGGCCACCGCAATGTCGTGCGGCTGGTCCGCAATACGAATTACGTGCAGGTGGAGGCGGGCGACTGCATGCTTCAGGCAGGGGCCATCGGCTTCGACGCTCTCACGTTCGAGGTATTCGGGGCACTGCTGAATGGGGGAAGCCTGCACATTGCGGATAAGCATACACTGCTTGACAGCAGCAGACTGGATGCCTTTTTGCGGTCGCGGAACATTTCGGTCGCCCTGCTGACGCCGGCGCTCTTCAACCAGCTGGCGCAGCAGCGGCCGCAGATGTTCGCCGGCTTGCGGCATCTTATTGTCGGCGGCGATGTCTTGTCGCCGAAGCACATCGAAGCGGTCCGGCAGGCATGCCCGGGGCTCGCGATGTGGAACGCGTACGGTCCGACCGAGAATACGGTCATTTCGACCTGCTTCCGCATCGATCGCGAGTATGCCGAGCATATTCCGATTGGCCCGCCGATTAGCAACTCCACGGCCTATATTGTGGACCGCCACGATAACCTGCTGCCGATAGGCGTTCCCGGCGAACTGCTCGTGGGCGGGGACGGGGTGGCGCTCGGCTACTTGAACCAGCCTGAGCTGACATCGGAGAAATTCGTTCCCGATCCGTATTGTCCCGGGGGCGTCATGTACCGGACGGGGGATATGGCCTGTTGGCAGGAGGACGGAAGCCTTGAATATATGGGACGGATCGATCAGCAGGTCAAGATTCGCGGCCACCGCATCGAGATCGGTGAAATCGAGACGATGCTCCTCCGGCATCCATCGGTTCAGGAAGCGGCGGTAACGGCGCTGCAGCGGGGCGGCCACACCGAATTATGCGCGTACGTGGTTGCTTCCGGGCAGGCTCCGGTGTCCGAGCTGCGGGATTATCTGGCCGCCACATTGCCGGATTACATGATCCCGTCCCATGTCGTTCCGCTGGAGCACATTCCGCTTACGCCGAACGGGAAGCTTGACCGCAAGGCCCTGCCCGCGCCTGCGGAGCGCGTCCGTTCCGCCCGGGATGCGGCATTGCCGCGGACAGAGCTGGAACGGCTCATTGCGGAAGCGTGGCAGGCCGTGCTTGAGCTGGAGAGCGTAAGCATCCACGATAAATACTTTGAAGTCGGAGGCAACTCCATCAATCTGATTCAGCTCCAGAGCAAGCTGCAAAGGCAGTTGAAGCGTGAAGTGCCTATCGTCACGCTGTTCCAATACCCGACCGTGCATGAGTTGGCGGCCCATTTGGCGGGGGAAGCGGACGGGACACGGGGCCGGGCCAGCGAGCAGGCAGCGGCAAGCCGTGAGGATGAGCCGCATTCCCAAGCTGCCGCCGGTTCGGCAAGGCCAGGGAATGAAGGCAGCCGCGACATCGCGGTCATCGGGATGGCCGGCAGATTTCCCGGCGCGCGCAGCATCGCCGAATTCTGGAGCAACCTGCAGCAGGGACAGGAGTCGATCTCGTTTTTTACGGATGACGAGCTGGCCGAGTACGGCTTTGACCGCGATCTTTTGCAGCGGCCGGAATTCGTCAAGGCGAAGGGCGTGCTGGATGAGATGGATCACTTCGATCCGGCCTTCTTCGGCTATACTCCCGATCAGGCCGCCATTATGGATCCGCAGGTCCGGCTGCTGCATGAATGCGCTTGGCATGCCCTGGAGGATGCGGGCTGCGATCCGGAACGCTATGGCGGGTCGATCGGACTGTTTGCCGGCGTGACGAACAACTTCCATTGGTTGTCGCAGTTGTCCGAGCGATTGCACGGGAATTTGTCGGACATGTTCGAGGTGGATTCGCTGAACGATACCTATACCGTCAGCACCCGTATTTCCCACAAGCTGAATTTGAGAGGGCCCGCGATCAGCTTGCAAACGGCTTGCTCCACCTCGCTGGTGGCCGTCCATGTGGCGTGCCAGTCCATCCTGAGCGGCGATTGCGATCTGGCCCTGGCCGGCGGCGCATCCATCGTGCTTCCTCATAAATCGGGATACCTGTATCAGGAAGGCATGGTGAAGTCGCCGGATGGGCACTGCCGCTCCTTCGACGCCCAAGCGAAAGGGACGATAGGCGGAGACGGCGTCGGCTTCGTCGCGCTCAAGCCGCTGGAGGCCGCGAAGAAGGACGGAGACCGGATCTATGCGGTCATCAAGGGATCGGCCATCAACAATGACGGCAGCCGCAAGGTCGGTTATACGGCGCCGAGCGTCGAGGGCCAGATGGACGTCATTAAGAGAGCGCTGGCAGCGGCGCAAGTCCCGTCGGATAGCATCACGTACGTGGAGGCGCACGGATCGGGAACGCCGCTGGGCGATCCGATCGAGATCGAAGCGCTGACGAAGGCATTCCAGACGGATAGAACCGGCTTTTGCCGCATTGGCTCCGTCAAAACGAACATCGGCCATCTGGACGCCGCGGCGGGCGTAGCCGGCTTGATGAAGACGGCGTTGGCGCTTCATCATAAGCGGATTCCGCAGAGCCTTCATTTTGAGACGCCGAATCCGAACATCGATTTCGCCAACAGCCCGTTCGTCGTGAATACGGCGCTCGCCGAATGGCGGAACGACGCGGGGCCGCTGCGGGCCGGGGTGAGCTCCTTCGGCATCGGCGGGACGAATGCCCACGTCATTCTGGAGGAAGCTCCCACGCGCGAAGCGGGAGGAGATGGGCGGTCGAGCCAACTGCTGGCGCTGTCGGCCCGGACGCCGGCTGCGCTGGATGCGATGACGGCCAACCTGGGCGCCTATCTTGACGAGCGCCGCGAGCTCTGTCTCGCGGATGTCGCGTACACGCTGCAGAGCGGCCGCAGGCATTTCAAGTATCGGCGCATCCTGTCCTGCGACACGATCGGGGAAGCGATTGAGGCGTTGACGCCAGTTGAAGGCAGGAACAGCTTCGATGAACGGAAAGTAGTCACCTTCGCCGCGGACGATGGGGGCAGTCCAGTCGTGTTCATGTTCTCCGGGCAAGGCTCGCAATACGTCAATATGGGAGCGGACTTATACCGGGACGAGCCGGTGTTCCGCGCAGAAATGGATCGCTGCTTCCGTCTGTACCGGGACATTGCCGGCCGCGATATGAAGGAAATACTGTACCCGTCCGGGGATGCGGAAGCGGCAGCCCTGCAACTGAATCAGACGAAGCATATCCAGCCGGTGATGTTCATGTTTGAATATGCGCTGGCGCGGCTTGTCATGGCGTGGGGAGTGAAGCCGGAAGCGATGATCGGCTACAGCTTCGGCGAGTTCACAGCCGCCTGCCTCGCGGATGTCATGTCGCTCGAAGATGCAATGCGGCTCATCATCTTGCGCGGGGAGCTGATGCAGCAGGTGCCGGCGGGTGCGATGCTCAGCGTGCCATTGCCCGAGCAGGAGGTAAGGCTCCGTCTTGACGGCAGCCTCTCGCTGGCCGTCGTGAACGGACCGTCGTGCATTGTGTCGGGCACGGAGGAAGAGATCGCCGCGTTCGAGCACAGAATGAAGGCGGAGAAAATCATGTGCATGAGATTGCCGGTAGCGACGGCAGGACATTCTTCGCTGCTGCACGCGGTGAAGGAACCGTTCGCCGCCGCCATGCGCCAAGTGCGCCTGCGTCCTCCTGCCCTACCGTATGTCTCCACGACCACGGGCACCTGGATCACCGCGGAAGAAGCGGCTGACCCGGATTATTGGATTCGGCACTTGACGGATACGGTCCGCTTTGCCGACGGCATGGCGCTGCTGGTTCAAGAGCCGCGCAGACTGTTCGTCGAGATCGGTCCCGGCCACGACTTAACGCTGCTCGCGCGCCGGCATCTCGGCAGCGGCCGCGAACAACAGGCTCTCAACCTTGTGCGTCCGGCCCAGCGCGGCGGATCGGACAGCGCCTTGCTGGTCAACCGGATCGGCAGGCTGTGGCTGCATGGCCAGTCCATCGATTGGCAAGCGTTCCATGGGGAAGTCCGCGCCATTATCTCCTTGCCGTCCTATCCGTTCGCCCGGGAGCGCTATTGGCCTCAAGCCTCCGGAGGCGCGCTGGCGGCGCCGGGAACGGCCCGGAGCAAGGGACGGCCAGCAAGCGGACAGATGGGCAAGCAGACCGACATGTCCGATTGGTTCTATGTGCCGACATGGAAGAAATCTCCAACCGCCGCAAGCCGGAAGGGAGACGCCGCCGCAAGCTGGAAGGAAGACACTGCGGGGAATTGGCTTGTCTTCGCCGACGGCGCAGGATTGGCCGCAGACCTTGTCAAGCATCTCTCCGAACGAGGAGCCCAAGTCGTTACCGTACGGGCAGGAGAGAGGTTTGAGCAAGAAGGGACGATGCAGTATACGGTTCACCCGCGGAACGAGCGGCATTACGCGAAGCTGTTCTCGGAATTGCAAGCAGACGGGCGGCTGCCGAACCGAATGCTGCATGCCTGGGGCGTATCCGCTCCGTCCAGATCGGACCAGCAGTGGATACGGACCGCGCAGGATCTCGGGTTCTACAGTGTGCTGTACACGGCCAAAGCATTGAAACAGCAGCAGGCCCGGGAAGAAATGCGCATGTGGGTCGTAACCGACAGCATGCATGCTATCGCCGGCGAGCCCGTCCTGTATCCGGAGAAGGCGACGGTGCTCGGCCCGTGCCGGGTGATTCCGCAGGAGCTTCCGCATATTCAGTGCCGCAGCATCGATATCGTCTTGCCGGAAGCGGGGAGCTGGCAGCGGGACAGGCTTGTTGGGCGCCTGCTGGACGAATTCGGGGCTGCCGGAACCGAGTTGGCGGTAGCCTATCGCGATAACGCGCGGTGGGTGCTCGACTATGAGCCGTTCACAATAAGCGAGCCCGAGGCTCAGACGCAGGGGCCGCGTCAAGGCGGAGTCTATTTGATTACGGGCGGGCTAGGATATATTGGCCACACGCTTGGCGGTTATCTGGCCAGAAGCGTACAGGCGAAGCTGGCGCTCACCAGCCGTTCCCTGTTCCCGCCCCGCGCGGAGTGGGATACATGGCTGTCTGTCCATGGGAAGGAAGATGCCGTCAGCGTCCAGATTGGCAAGCTGCGCCAGCTCGAAGCCCAGGGGGCGGAAGTACTCGTGCTGTCCGCGGACGCAGCCGATCAAGGACAAATGGAGACGGTCATCCGGCAGGCTGAAGCGGCGTTCGGCCCATTGAACGGGGTCATTCACGCGGCCGGGATGACGGGGGATGCCGCCTTCCGGATGCTGGAGGAGACGGACGAACTGTTATGCGAGCAGCATTTCCGGGCGAAAATGTATGGCCTGCTCGTCCTGGAGCAGGTGCTGGCAGGCAAGGAGCTGGATTTCTGCCTGCTCGCATCATCGCTTTCTCCGATGCTGGGCGGCTTGGGCTTTTCGGCCTACGCGGCGGCGAACCATTTCATGGACGCCTTTGTACATGATCGCAACCGCCGCCAGCGCATTCCGTGGACGAGCGTCAACTGGGACGGCTGGCAGCTGGAGGCGGATCAGACGATTCGCGGGCAAGCGGGCGCTTCGATTTCCGAGCTGCTCATTGCGCCCGCCGAGGGAGTCGAGCTGCTGCGGCGCTTGCTGTCTGTGCGGGACATGAGCCAGATCGTCATCTCGACCGGCGATCTGGGCGCGCGGATCGACAAGTGGGTAAGACGGGAGGGGCAGCAAGAGGAACCGGAAGCATTCCGACACGGAGAGGGTTCCTATTACTCCCGGCCGGCGCTGTCCGGCGAATATGTGGCTCCTGCCACGGAGACGGAGCGGAAGCTGTGCGGAATGTGGGAGCAGTTTTTCCGCATCGACCGGATCGGCGTGCAGGACGACTTTTTCGAGCTGGGCGGCGACTCGCTCAAAGCGATTACGGTCGTCTCCGCGATTCACAAAGAGCTGAGTGTCGAGATCGGCCTGCCCGTTTTTTTCAATATGCCAACGATTCAGCAGTTGTCCGCTTATATCGACGGGGCGGAACGGAGCGCTTATCACGACATCGAATCGGCCGAGGCGAAGGACTATTACGAGCTGTCCTCGGCGCAGAAGCGTCTCTATTTGATTCAGCAGATGGAGCAGGGGCATACGGGATATAACGAAATCGTCGCGGGCGTCTTGGAAGGACGGCTGGACCGGACCCGCTTGGAAGCGGCGCTGCGGCGGCTGGTCGAGCGCCATGAAAGCCTGCGCACATCGTTCGAACTCGTTAACGGCAAGCCGATGCAGAAAATTAACGAAGCCGTCGCGATCGAGCTGGAATACGAGGACTACAGCGCCGCCGTCACGCCGCTCGACAGCCTTGACGGCGAGGAGAAGATGGATGACCGAATTCGTGCCGCAGTGGCGACATTCGTGCGTTCCTTTGACTTGACCCGGGCGCCGCTGATGCGCGCCGGACTGATCAAGCTCGGGGAAGAGCGGCACGTGTTGATGGTCGATCTGCACCATATCGTCTCCGATGGCTTGTCGCAGGATATTTTCGTCAACGACTTCCTGGCCCTGTATGCCGGACGGGAATTGCCAGAGCTGCCGCTGCAATACAAAGATTTTTCCGAATGGCAAAACCGGATGATGGACACGGACGAGATGAAACGGCAGGGGGCGTTCTGGTTGGAGCGGCTGAAGGACGCTCCGCGGCTGTCGTTGCGCACGGACTATCCTCGTCCGGACACGAGAAGCTTCGCCGGCAGCCTCGTTCCGTTCGAGCTGGATGCAGAGCGGACCCAAGGCTTGAAGTCGCTCTGCCTGAAGGAAGACGTGACGTTGTTCATGGCCTTGCTCGCCATCTTCAACCTGCTGCTGGCCAAAGTGTGCGGGCAGGACGACATCGTGGTCGGGACGCCGGTAGTCGGCCGCAAGCAGCAAGCGCTGCAGCTTATTGTCGGCAAGTTCGTCAACATGCTTCCGCTGCGCAACCGGCTGCAGGAAGAGATGAGCTTCCGCAATCTGCTTCAAGCCGTGCGATCGACGACACTGGACGCCTTCGCTCATCAGGATTTCCAATTCGAGGAAATGGTGCAGCAGGCGGGAAGGGAACGCGAACTGGGGCGCAATCCGATTTTTGATGTCGTGTTCGCCTTGCAGAACATGCAGAATCCGGAGATGAGCATTCCTGGCTTGATACTGAAGCCATTCCCGTTCATTCACGACGCGTCCCATTTCGACTTGTCGCTTATCGCGGAAGAGGACGGAGACCGGCTGGCGTTCAAGTTCGAATACAGCACCCGTCTGTTTCAGCGTGACACAATCGATCGTTTTGCTGCATACCTGCAGGATATCGTGTTTGACGTGCTGGCCCATCCGGACAAGAAGATACAAGAGATTAAGATTGCGCATCATCTGGCCGAGCCGGAGGCCGTATTCCTTGCCGGCGCCCAGGGGGAATTCGGATTATGAGCGGATTACGCGGAAATAAGGGAGGTATGGCGATGGGGTTGGCAAATGGATTGGACAGATTGGCGGTGGCCGCTTCCCAAAAAAGCAAGGAGCGCGATTACTGGCTGACCGCCTTATCCGGAGAATACGACAAGAGCGGCTTTCCTTGCGACGATGTGCGCGGAACCGGAATGCAGGCGGAAGAAACCCCGTTTTGCCTGCCGCTGGAGCTGACGGCTCGCTTGCTGCAAGTAAGCAACGGTTCGGATTCGAAGCTGCATGTGGTGTTATCCGCCGCGCTCGCGGCCTTGCTGGCGAGATTGGCGAACCGGAGCGATGTCGTCATCGGGACTCCGATTTACAGACAGCGGGAGGAAGCTGAATTCATCAATGCCGTGCTTCCGCTGCGGGCGAAGCTGGATGGCTCCCTCTCGTTCAGGCAATGTCTGCTTCAGATGCAGGAGACGATTGTGGGAGCGGTGGAGCATCAGAGCTATCCGATGGAGCTCGCGGCCCAGCAATTGGGCCTTCCGGCTGACGATCCGCTCGCCCATCCGCTCTTCGAGACGGCATTGCTGCTGGACAACATTCACGATGAGCGGTATCTCCGGGACGTGAAATGGAAGACATTATTCTGCTTCCGCAGGACGGAGGACGGGATTGACGGTGTAATCAAATATAATGCACAGCTGTATCGCAGCGGCACCATGGCAAGCCTTGCTTCCCGTTACACGCTGCTGCTGCGGGAGGCGCTGGCGAATCCCGATCAGCCGCTGCGGAGCATTCATATTCTGCTGCCCGGGGAGAAGGAGCGGCTTCTCGGCCCATTGGCCGGATGCTCGGCCGATTATCCGCGGGAACAGACCGTGCACCGCTTGTTCGAGGAACAGGCGGCGCGCACGCCGGACGCGCCGGCTGTCGTCAGCCGGGAAGGACAGCTGACGTATGGCGAACTGAACGCAAAGGCCAACCAATTGGCCTGGAGGCTGCGGGCGGCCGGAATGGAGGCGGGCGAGATCGTCGGCTTGCTGCTCGCCCCTTCCGCCGACATGCTGGTCGGCATGCTGGCGGCATTGAAGGCCGGAGGCGCTTTTTTGCCGATAGATCCGGATTACCCTGACGAGCGCATCGCCTTCATGCTGGAGGATAGCGGCGCGCGCGTGGTGCTGACGCAGCGGCCTGTGGCCGGAAGAACGGCTGGCCGCGAAGCGCTGTGCCTCGATGAGGCGGGGCTGTTCGCCGGGGGGACGAAGAACGGGGCGGAGGCTGACGATCCTGAGGCGCTGGCTTACGTCATCTACACGTCAGGCTCTACCGGACAGCCGAAGGGCGTCCTGATCGAGCATCGGTCGCTCGTCAATCTGGCGTTCTGGCATAAGCGGGCCTTCGGCGTGACGCCATCCGACCGCAGCATCAAATACGCCGGATTCGGCTTCGACGCTTCGGTATGGGAGGTGTTCCCGTACCTGCTGGCGGGAGCGGCCATTCATATCGTGCCTGCGGACATCCGGCTGGATGCGCGCAAGCTGAACGATTTTTTTGCGGAACAGGGCATTACGATCGCCTTTCTGCCGACCATGATGTGCGAGCAGTTCATGGAACTGCCTGATCGGACAGCGGAGACGCTGCGGATATTGTTAACAGGCGGAGACCGCTTGAAGCGATACGCGCCAGGGAGCTTCCGGCTCTTCAATAATTACGGGCCGACTGAGAATACGGTGGTGACCACATTTGCCGAAATCAGGACGGAAGAGGGCGGCATTCCGATCGGACGGCCGATCGACAATACGAGAGTGTACGTGCTTGATCGCGACCTTCAGCTGCTTCCGCCTGGCGTGCCGGGCGAAATCTGCGTCTCTGGTGCAGGCTTGGCCCGCGGCTATCTCGGCCGGCCGGAACTGACGGCGGAAAGGTTCGTGCCCCATCCGCTGGTACCGGGGGAGCGTCTGTACCGGACGGGCGATCTGGGGCGCTGGCTCCCCGACGGCATGCTGGAGTACTGCGGCCGTCAGGATGATCAGGTGAAGGTGCGGGGGTATCGCATCGAACCCGGGGAAATCGAAATGCTGCTGCGCGCGCATGAGGAAGTCCGCGAGGCGGTGATCCAGGTCCGGGAGGACGAGAACGGCCAAAACATGCTCTGCGCGTACTATACCGGCCCGGCCGGCTTGTCCGCGGCCGAGCTGCGGGACTATTTGGCTCCGCAGCTGCCGGCTTATATGATTCCATCCTATTTTGTCCGCCTGGAACGGCTGCCCGTGACGGCGAACGGGAAATTGGACACCAAGGCTCTGCCCAATCCGAAGGAGTTCGTTCATACCGGCAAGGAATATGTCGCGCCGCAGGGCGACATCGAGAATACGCTGGTCCGAATCTGGGCTGAAGTCTTGTCCATTCGCGAGGACAAAGTCGGGGCGCAGGATACCTTTTTCGATCTGGGCGGGAACTCGTTCCAGCTCGTGCAGGTGGTCAACAAGCTGACAGAAGCGTTCGGCCGGGACATCCCTGTGCCCGTGATGTTCCAGTACACGACCATTGCGGCGCTCGGCGGTTATCTGCAGCGGCTGGACAGCGGCGAAGCGCACAGGCCGCAAGACATGGCGGACAATGAAGAAATAGATGCGGGATTCGCAGCGATGGAGCAGACGCTGCTCATATTGGAGGGGGCGCACGATGACTAAGAGCCAACACACCCAAGCGGCGACCGGACTCGAAATTGCCGTTATCGGAATGGCCGGACGATTTCCCGGAGCGCGGAATATAGAGGAATACTGGGATAATTTGAAAAGCGGAAAAGAGTCGGTCCACTTCTTTTCCGATGAAGAGCTTGAGGCGGCCGGGGTTGATTCCGAGCTGATCCGCAACCCGCGATATGTGAAAGCGAAGGCGGTTGTGCCTGATGCGGAATGGTTCGATTCCGATTTTTTCGACTATTCGCCGCGCGAGGCGGAGGTCATCGATCCGCAGCTTCGCATTTTCCATGAATGCGCTTGGGAGGCGCTGGAGCATGCAGGCTACGATTCCGAGCAGACGAATGGCGCCATCGGGCTGTTCGCGGGCGCTTCGGCCAGCATTTACTGGCAGCTGGTGGCCATGCTGTCGCGGAGCGAGAGCACGGCCGAGCAATTCGCGGCGCTGGCTTTATCGGACAAAGACTTTTTGAGCACGCGAATTTCTCACAAGCTGAATTTGAAAGGTCCGAGCGTGAACGTCGACTCCGCCTGCTCCACTTCGCTGCTGGCGATCCATATGGCCTGCCGGGCGCTGCTGACGGGCGAGTGCAGAATGGCGTTGGCCGGAGGAGTGACCGTGACGGTTCCCCGTACGGAAGGCTATCTCTATGAAGAAGGGATGGTCAGCTCGCCGGACGGGCATTGCCGGGCTTTTGACGCGAAGGCAAAGGGGACTGTCGGCGGAGAAGGCGCGGGAATCGTCGTGCTTAAGCCGTTGAAGCAGGCCCTGGCTGACGGCGACTGCATCTACGCGGTCATCAAGGGCTCGGCGTCCAACAATGACGGCACGCGCAAGGTGGGATTCTCCGCTCCCAGCATCGAGGGCCAGGCGGAGGTCATTCGGGCGGCGCAGCGCATGGGCCGGATTGCGCCGGAGAGCATCAGCTATGTCGAAGCTCACGGCACAGGCACCGCGCTCGGCGATCCGGTCGAGATCGAGGCGTTGAAGCTGGCTTTTCAGACGAAGAACACAGGGTTTTGCCGCATTGGGTCCGTCAAGACGAACATCGGCCATCTGAATAGCGCCGCCGGTGTCGCAGCGTTCATCAAGACCGTGCTGTCCCTGCATCACAAGCAGTTACCGCCGAGCCTGCATTTCGATGCGCCCAATCCCAAAATCGATTTTGCGAACAGCCCGTTCGTCGTCAATACGGAGCTGATCCCATGGACGAATGAGCACTATCCGCTGCGGGCCGGCGTCAGCTCATTCGGCATCGGCGGAACCAATATTCATGTCGTGCTTGAGGAAGCCCCGCCGCAGCCGGACGGAGACGAGGGGAGAGCGGCGAAGCTCGTGCTGTTGTCCGCCAAGACGGAATCCGGACTGGAGCAAGCCACGGCCCGCCTGTGCGCGTATATGCGGGAGCATCCAAGCATCCCGCTGTCCGATGTGGCCTACACGCTGCAGATCGGCCGCCGGGCGTTCCGGCATCGGCGCATGTTCGTCTGCTCCTCTGCGGAGGAAGCGCGGGAATTGCTGGAGACCTTGCCCCCCGAGCGGGTTCACAGCCGGAGCTGCGACAACGGCCAGGCCCGGCTGGTGTTCATGTTTCCCGGTCAAGGCGCGCAGTATGTCAACATGGGGCTGGACCTCTATCACCGGGAGCCGGACTTCCGCGAGGCGGTGGACAGATGCTGCGACATCGTTCGTCCGCTGCTGGACGTGAATCTGAAGGAATTGCTATATCCGGCCGGGAATGACGCGGCCGCCGATTGCGCTGAGCGCCTGAAGCAGACCGACGTGACCCAGCCGGTCATATTCATATTCTCCTATGCGTTGGCGCAGCTGCTGATGAAATGGGGCTTGAAGCCGAGCGCGTTGATCGGCCATAGCGCAGGCGAATACGCGGCCGCGTGCCTGGCGGGAGTGATGACGCTGGAAGAAGCGCTGGAGCTGATTACGCTGCGGGGGAGATTGATGCACGGCATGCCGCCGGGAGCGATGCTCAGCGTGCCGCTGCCGGAGCAAGAGCTGAAGCCGCTTCTCGCTGAGGGCGTCTCGGTCGCGGCAGTGAACGGGGCGTCGCTGTGCGTCGCATCGGGAACGCATGACGGCATCGACAGGCTGGAACGGCAGCTTGCCGAAGCGGGTCATGCCTGCTCGAGGCTGCATACCTCCCATGCTTTTCATTCGGCGATGATGGAGCCGATCATGGAGCCGTTCCGCCGGAAGGTCAGCGGAATGACGCTCCGTGCGCCGGCCATTCCTTTTATTTCAAATGTAAGCGGAACCTGGATCACGGCGGAGGAAGCCGTCGAGCCTGAGTATTGGGTCCGGCATTTGCGGGGTACCGTCCGTTTTGCGGACGGTCTCCGCGAACTGCTGCGGGACGGCAAGGCCGTGTTCGTGGAAGTAGGGCCGGGCAATGCGTTAAGCGCATTTGTGCGCCGGCATCCCGACAAGACCGCGCGCCACGCGGCCGTCAATCTCGTCCGGCATCCGAAGGAGCAAGCCCGCGACGACGACTACTTGCTGCAGCAGTTGGGACGGCTGTGGCTGGAAGGAGCCCGGCCGGATTGGAAAGCGTTCCATGCGGGCGAGCGCCGCAAGCGGACGGCATTGCCGGCCTATCCGTTCGAACGCCGCCGTTATTGGATCGATCCGCCGTTCGAGATCGATGTACTGAAGCAGGGGCTGGCGCGCAAGCCGGCATCAGAATCGCGCCCGCAAGACAGCGCCGGGTTCCCCAAAAAGAACACGGTCGGCGAGTGGCTGTACGCCCCGGTATGGGAACGCTCCTTTTTGCAGGAGGAGACGGGCTCTGAGCGTTCTGGAAGCCTCTGGGTCGTCTTCTCGCCAGAGGACGGGGTGATCCCGCGGCTGGTAGCCTGCATGCGGGAGGCTGGCCGCGATGTCGTCGCCGTGCATCCTTCTGATTCATTCTCGCAATTGAACGACAGGGCATACCGGATTGATCCAGGGAAACCGGAGCATTATGAGCGGCTGCTGCGGACGCTGACGGAAGCCGGGGCGCAGCCTGACCGAATCGTTCACGCGTGGCTGGCCGCGGAAACCGGGGAAGTTGCGGGAACCATAGAAGTCGCGGAAACCAGGGAATCTGCGGAATTCGGGAAAGCGGATACGCGAATCCCTTCCGCCGGAGAGAGGGTGTTGGACAGAGGCTATTACAGCCTTCTCGCACTGGCGCGGGCCATCGGATCTTGCGGACTTGACCAGGACCTGCACCTTGCGATCGTGACCTCCAATATGCAGGAGGTGACAGGCGACGAGCGGCTGCAGCCGGAGCAAGCGGCGGCGATTGGCGCTTGCCTGGTTATTCCGCAGGAGTACGGGAACGTGCGCTGCCGCAGCATCGATATTACGGATTCGCTCAGGCAGAGCGATCCGGAGCGGCAGCAAGCTCTGGCCGAACGCTTGCAGGCGGAGATAGCCGCCCCTTCCGAGGACCTATTCGTCGCTTACCGCGGGGCCTATCGCTGGGTGCAAAAATATGCTAGGCTGCCGGCGCCCGCAGCCGACACCGGCCTGCGGAAGCACGGGGTGTACTTGATAACGGGAGGGCTTGGCGGCATTGGCTTGACGTTGGCGGAGCATTTGGCCAAGACGGTGCAGGCGAAGCTGATTCTGGTGGGCCGCTCGGGACTGGAAGGCGAAGAGGCGGCGGATAAGCGCAAAAAAATAGATGAATTCGAAGGTTACGGATCCGAGGTGCTTATCTGCCAGGCGGATGTGTGCGACGAGGCGCGGATGGAGCAGGTTGCAGCCGAGGCCGTGGCCCGCTTCGGCGCGATTCATGGCGTGATCCACGCGGCGGGGGTATCCGACGGGGCGCTGATTCAACGGCGCACGCGGGAGATGGATGAGCGCGCGCTGGCGGCCAAGGTGAACGGCACGCGGGTGCTCGGCCGGGTGCTGGCCGGCATGCGGCTTGATTTCCTTGTGTTGTGCTCTTCTCTGACCACTGCGTTGGGCGGCGTCGGCCAAGCGGGCTATTGCGCGGCCAATGCGTATCTCGACGCTTACGCTTGCAGCAAGCGGGCGCAGGGCGACACGCATGTCGTCGCCATTGCTTGGGACGGATGGCAGACCGTCGGCATGGCCGCGGCAGCCGAGCAAGAGATCGCGGCGCTTACGGCGCATGCGGGCGTGCGGGCCCAGGGGCCGGACAAGCTGACGCGGCTGCTGCCGGAAGAAGGAGTGGCGGTCTTCCGGCAAGCGTTGGCAAGCCGCCGGCCGCAAGTACTGGTATCGACGACGGATTTGCCGCTGCGGGTGCACACCGCGCGCACATCGTCATTGCGCTCCTTGATGGACAAGGAACGGGACGGAACCGGCCCGCAAGCGGCCCGTCCCGATGTCAGCACGGCGCATGCTCCGCCGGAGGACGAGCTGGAACAGACGATGGCGGATCTGTGGCGGGATTATCTTGGCATCGATCAAGTCGGTCTGCACGACAACTTTTTTGAGCTCGGCGCTACATCCCTCGATATCATTCAAATGAATACGAAGCTGCAGCGCGCGCTGGGGCGGGAAGTGGCGGTCGTTGATATGTTCAGCCATCCGACGATTCATTCGCTGGCAGAATCGCTGCGGCGGGCGGCGCACAAGGAGACCGTGCCGCCGGATGCAACGGCGGATCGCTCCGAACGGATAGATGACGGAAAAAATCGGTTGAAGCAGCGGCTTCAAAAGCGGGAGAGAACGTGAAAGGGGCGGTAAGATGAGTGCTGCGAACGGAAATTACGAAGGAACCGGCCTGGAAATTGCCGTGATCGGCATGGCGGGACGATTCCCCGGAGCCAAGAACCTGGCCGAATTTTGGGCCAACTTGCGCGACGGCGTGGAATCGGTCACTTTCTTTACGGATGAAGAGCTAAGAGATGCGGGGATCGGGCCCGAGCTGCTCGAACATCCCCAGTACGTAAAGGCAAAGGCGATGCTGGAAGACGTGGAATCATTCGATGCGCCGTTTTTTAACTATACGCCGCGGGAAGCGGAGCTGGTTGATCCACAGTTCCGGCTCTTCCATGAATGCTCGTGGGAGGCGCTGGAGGACGCGGGGCACACGCCCGACACGGACGGAAAATTAATCGGCGTCTATGCGGGGGCCTCGCCCAATACCTATTGGGTCGCCAACCAGATTATGAGCGCACCCCATGCCAGCGATCATTTTCAAATCTTGCAATTGAACAATCCGTCGTTCACGACACGGATTTCCTATAAGTTGAATTTGAAAGGCCCGAGCGTGAGCGTGCAGACGGCCTGCTCCACCTCGCTCGTGTCGATTCACCTCGCATGTCAGGGATTGCTGGGGGGCGAATGCGATCTTGCTCTGGCCGGAGGCGTGTCGATCAATTTGCCGCGCATCACCGGATATCTGTATCAGGAAGGCATGATCCAGTCGCCGGACGGTCATTGCCGGCCCTTTGACGAAGGAGCCAACGGCACCTTGTTCGGAGACGGCATCGGGATCGTCGTGCTGAAGCGGCTGGCTGACGCCCTGGCCGACGGCGACACGATCCATGCCATCATCAAAGGCTCGGCGATCAACAATGACGGCAGCCGGAAGGTCGGCTACACGGCGCCAAGCACGAACGGCCAAGTCGAGGTAATCCGGGCCGCCCATCATATGGCCGAGGTGCATCCGGAGAGCATCGGCTATATCGAGGCGCACGGCACGGGGACGGCACTCGGCGATCCGATCGAGGTGGAGGCGCTGCAGCTTGCCTTCGCCACGGAGAAAACCGGCTTTTGCCAAATCGGATCGCTCAAATCCAATATCGGTCATCTCGATGCCGCCGCTGGGGTCGCCGGCTTCATCAAAGCCGTGCTGGCGCTCAAGCACAAGCAGATCCCGCCGAGCCTTCACGTTAAGAATCCGAATCCGAAAATCGACTTTGCCCGTTCGCCCTTCACCGTCAACACAAAGCTGACCCGCTGGAACAGAGCGGGCGGTCCGCTGCGGGCCGGAGTAAGCTCCTTCGGCATCGGGGGCACGAATGCGCACATCATCTTGGAGGAAGCGCCGCCAGCAGCTGCGGGATCCGAGGGACGGGACATGAAGCTGCTCGTGCTCTCTGCCGAGACGGAGGACGGCTTGGAACGCGCGACCCGCAACCTGGGCGAGTTCCTGCGCGACCACCCTGAGACATCATTGGCGGATGCGGCGTACACGCTGCACACGGGGCGCAAACGGTTCCGGTTCCGCCGCGCGCTGGTCTGCTCCGATGTCCGGGAAGCGATCGCATGTCTGGACGATCCCGCGAACGGCAAAGTACATACGGGCGAATCGGAGCTCGATCAGGCCCGCGTCATCTTCCTCTTTCCCGGGCAAGGCTCGCAGTATGTGAACATGGGGCTGGATTTGTACCGGAAGGAGCCGCTGTTCCGCGCGGAAATGGACCGCTGCTGCGAGATCATCGCCGCGGCGGGCGGTCCCGATCCAAGGGAACTGCTGTATTTGGAGGAAGGCCGTGCGGCAAGCCTGTCTGCGGCGGATCGCATCAACCGGACGGAAGCGGCGCAGCCGGCCTTGTTCGCTTTCGAATATGCGCTGGCCAAGCTGCTGATGTCGTGGGGTATCCAGCCGCACGCGATGATGGGCCACAGCATCGGCGAATATACGGCGGCGTGCCTGTCCGGGGTGCTATCGCTTCAGGATGCGCTGGAGTTGGTCACGCTGCGCGGGAAGCTGATGCAGAGCCTGCCGGCCGGCGAGATGCTGAGCGTCTCGCTCTCCGAGGAGAGCTTGAGCGCGCTCCTTCCGCCGGAATTGGCGCTGGCGGCTGTTAACGGGCCGGAGCAATGCGTCGTATCGGGTCCGCCCGCGGCGATCGCTTCGTTCGCGGCGGCGCTGTCCGAGAGGCAAGTGGCGCACCGGAAGCTTCATACTTCGCATGCGTTCCATTCGGCGATGATGGAGCCGATATTGGCGCCGTATGCGGACAAGGTGAAGCAGATCGCGCTGTCCGCGCCAACCATCCCGTACATATCCAATGTGACGGGAAGCTGGATGACGGCGGAGGACGCCGCCGATCCGGGTTACTGGACCCGGCACGCGCGGGGGACGGTCCGGTTCGCCGACGGAGCGGCGAAGCTGCTCCAGGAGAAGCAGGCCGTATTTGTCGAAGTCGGACCCGGCAATGCGCTCAGCAGCTTCGTCCGCAAAATGCAGGCACAGGCCAAAGCGGGCGGGGGGCATGAGGCGCATCATCTTATCCGTCATCCGCAGGAGCAAGCCGCGGATGATGCCTACTTGCTGGAGAAGATAGGCAAATTGTGGATTGCGGGCGTGCGGATCGATTGGACGGAGTACTATGCTTCGGAACGGCGCCGCCGGATAGCCTTGCCGACCTATCCGTTCGAACGCCGGCGCTATTCCGTGGACGGGATGAGACTGGCCGCGGGCGGCCTGCGGCGGGCAGCCGCTGTGCGGGAAGGAGTCATTCCGGAAGACTCCATACGGGAAGGAGCGCTGCCGGGAGCGGGAAGCGGGCGCGAAGCTGCCGCGCGGGGCGGCGCAACGGCCCGCCCGGTGTCGGCATCGTCCATCGAGCACATGATAGCGGATACGGTGCAGCGCCATTTCGGCTTTTCGGACCTCGGCATGAACGATAACTTTTTTGATATCGGAGCGAGCTCGCTCGATATTTCCCAGTTGGCCGACAAGCTGGCAGGGACGCTCGGCAAGGACATTCCCGTGGTCGCGCTGTATTCGTATCCGACCGTCCGCACGCTGGCGGCGTTCCTGCGGGATGATGGGCTGCACACGCCGACAGAGGAGGCGGAGGCGCAGAATGAAGAGCGCCGCCGCGCTATAGAAGAGGGACTGGCGCGGACCGAGCGGATGAGGTCGGCTTCGCTTCAGGAACGAATGCCGGTGGAGCAGGGCGAACGGCGGGAGAGCGGATCCTCCGCCTCCGGGGAGAGCGGGCTCGACATTGCCGTCATCGGCATGGCCGCCCGCTTCCCGGGCGCGGATAATCTCGATGAGTTCTGGCGCAATCTGCGCGACGGGGTCGAGTCGATTACGTTCTTCACCGGCGAGGAGCTGCTGCAGGAGGGCGTCGATCCGGCGCTCGTCTCCCACCCGTCTTATGTGAAAGCTAAGGGCATCCTGAATGGAATCGACCAATTCGATGCCGCCTTTTTCGGTTACTCGCCGCGGGAAGCCGAGCTGATGGACCCGCAGCTGCGGCTGTTCCACGAATGCGCGTGGGAAGCGCTGGAATCGGCCGGGTACAACCCGGACGCCTATCCGGGACTTATCGGCGTCTATGCGGGCGCGACCCCGAACTTAGAATGGGTCTCCCGCTTCGCCGGGGGCTTGGGCGGTACGGAGCGATTCAGCGCCATGCTGCTCAATGACCGGGAATTTTTCAGCACGCAGCTATCCTATAAGCTGAATCTCCGCGGACCGAGCATCTCTATGCAGACCGCCTGCTCGACTTCGCTGGTCAACATCGCGCTGGCCGCCCAGGGGCTATTGGCGGGGTCGTGCGATATCGCCTTGGCAGGCGGGGCCACCGTCAGCGTGCCTCACAAGCAAGGCTATCTGTACGAAGACGGCATGATTCTGTCGCCGGACGGGCACTGCCGCGCCTTCGACGAGCAGGCAGCGGGAACCGTCTTCGGAGACGGCGTCGGCGTCGTCATCCTGAAGCGGCTGCGCGACGCCATCGCGGACGGGGATATCATCCATGCCGTCATCAAGGGCTTCGGCCTGAACAATGACGGCATGCGCAAGGTGGGCTTCACCGCCCCGAGCACGAAGGGACAGGCCGAGGTTATCCGTGCGGCCCATCTGATGGCCGGAGTGGAGCCGGAGAGCATCACTTATGTCGAGGCTCACGGAACGGGCACGAATATGGGGGACCCGATCGAGATCGAGGCGTTGAAGGAGGCGTTCCATACCGAAGAAACGGGCTTTTGCCGCATCGGATCGGTCAAGTCCAACGTCGGGCATCTTAACAGCGCGGCCGGAGCGGCGGGCTTCATCAAGACGGTGCTGGCGATGAAGGCGAGGCAGATTCCGCCGACCCTGCATTTTGAACAGGAAAATCCAAAGATTGACTTCGCCAACAGCCCGTTTGTCGTCAACACCGCCCTGACGCCTTGGGAGAGCGGCCGCTATCCGCTGCGCTCCGGGGTCAGCTCGTTCGGAATCGGGGGCACCAATGCGCACGTCGTCCTGGAGGAGGCCCCGGTCTTGGAGCCATCGAGCGAAGGGCGAGCCGATAAATTGCTGCTGGTGTCGGCAAGAACGGCGACGGCTCTGAAGGAGGCGACAACGCGCTTGGCCAAGTTCCTGACGGAACGCCCGGATATCAATCTGTCGGATACGGCGTATACGCTGCAAGCAGGGCGGAAGGCTTTCGAATGGAGAGCCGCGTTCGTCTGCGGGACGGCGCAGGAAGCGGCCGCTATTCTGGCATCGCCCGAGCCTGACCGGATAGCGATGGCCGAGACGGGAACGCAAGCCCGCTCCGTCGTGCTCCTGTTCCCGGGGCAAGGCTCCCAATACGTCAACATGGGCCGCGGGCTGTACCGTGACGAGCCTGACTTCCGCGAGGAGATCGACCGCTGCCTCGCGCTCATTCAACCGCATCTGGCGCTAGACTTGAAGGCCGTGCTGTATCCGGACGAGGCAGGCCGCGGCACGCGGGAGGACGAGCTTATGCTGCGGACGGACATCGCGCAGCCGCTGCTGTTCATGGTCGAATATGCGCTTGCCAAGCTGCTGATGCGATGGGGCGTTCGCCCGGAGGCGATGATGGGACACAGCATCGGCGAGTATGTCGCCGCTTGCCTCGCGGGCGTGTTCACGCTGGAAGAAGCGCTGCAGCTTGTCGCGCTTCGCGGCCGGCTCATGCAGGGGATGCCTGCCGGAGCGATGCTCAGCGTAGCGCTGCCCGAGGCTGAATTGCGCGGCATGCTGCCGGACCGGCTTGCGCTGGCTGCCGTCAACAGCACGTCCTTATGCGTCGTCGCCGGGGAGTCGGACGAGATAGACGAATTTGCCCGGCTGCTGGAAGGCAAAGGCTGCGCATGCCGGCGTCTCCATACCTCCCATGCGTTCCATTCGCATATGATGGATCCGATTTTGCCGGAATTTGCAGACCGAGTGCGCTCGATCCGGCTGAAGGAACCGGAGATTCCTTTTATATCCAATGTGTCCGGCACGTGGATCACGCCGGAAGAAGCTACGGATCCCGAATACTGGGTCGGGCATTTGCGGTCGGCCGTGCGCTTCGCGGACGGGCTGGACGAACTGTTGAGCAATCCGCGCGCCGTATTCATCGAGGCGGGCCCGGGCAATGCGCTCAGCACGTTCGTACGCAAGCATCTCGCGGCTTCGCGGGAACGGGTCGCCGTCAATCTGCTGCGGCACCCTCAGGAAGGCGATTCGGATTCTGCTTACTTGCTTCACAAAGTCGGCCGCCTTTGGCTGGCCGGCATCGATATCGATTGGGCGGGCTTCTATGCGCATGAACGGCGGAGGCGCGTCGAGCTGCCGACCTATCCGATGGAGCGGCAGCGCTATTGGCTGGATGAGGCGCAGCAGCCGCTGGCAGCGGGGCGTCCAACCGGGCCGCGGAGCGGGGGCAAAAACCCGAACATGGCCGACTGGTTCTACTACCCTTCGTGGGAACGGACCGTGCTGCAGGAAGGATCGGACAAGCCGGACGAGGACGGGAAGCATGAATGGCTTATCTTCGCGGACGGCTGCGGAATTGCGGACGAACTGGCCGCGCTCGTGCGGAAGGAAGGACATCGGGCCGTCCTCGTGGAGGCAGGCCCCGCATTCGCGAAGCGCGATGACGATACGTTCACGCTGTCCCCTGGCTCGGCGGAGCAGTATGCGCAGCTATTGGAGGATCTGCGCGCCCGGGAGCTTATGCCGGATCGGGTCGTCCATTTATGGAATGTTACGGCCGCCGACGAGGAATTGCCGGATGGGAACGGTTCCGGAGCGGAGGCCGAGTCTGAACGACGTCAGCAAGAGCTCGGGTATTACAGCTTGATCTTCCTCGCGCAAGCGCTTCGCAAACAAAAGGAGTCTGCGGATGTCCGCATCGCGGTCGTGTCGACCGATATGCAGGAGGTAACGGGTCTGGAACGGCTGTCTCCCGGCAAAATAACGCTGCTGGGTCCAAGCATAGTCATCCAACAGGAATACAGCGGCATGAGATGCGTGAGCATCGATATCGATGCGCCGACAGGGAGCGGACATCACCGGCGAACCGCCGAGCGTATCGCGGCAGAGCTGTCGGTTCCGGCTTCGGATCGTCTGATCGCTTACCGCGGCCTATACCGTTGGGTGCAGCAGTATAAGCCGCTCGCTCTGCGCCAAGCAGATCCTCCGGCAGCGCCATTCCGGGAACGCGGCATCTACCTGATCACTGGCGGCCTCGGTGGAATCGGCATGCTGACGGCGGAGTATTTGGCGCGGCATTTCCGGGGGCGGCTTATTCTTACCGGGCGTTCCTCTTTCCCTGCGCGGGAGGAGTATGGCCATTGGCTGGCCGAACACGGCGAAGCGCATCCGATCTCTCGCAAAATCAAGCGGGTGCAGCAGTTGGAAGCGTTGGGGGCCGAGGTGACTTACATCCAGGCCGACCTGTCCGACGAAGCGCAGATGAACCGCGTCTTCGAATATATGGACGCCGCATACGGCTGCGTGAACGGAGTCGTGCAGGCAGCCGGGCTTCCCGGCGCAGAATCGTTCCGCGCGATCGAAAATATCGGCGGAGGCCAGTCGGACGAGCAGTTCCGGGCCAAAGTCCAAGGGCTGCAGACACTGTCGAAGCTGCTGGCCGGGAGAGAAGCGGATGTGTGCATTCTGTTCTCCTCCATCGCAAGTGTGCTCGGCGGGCTTGGCTTCAGCGCCTATTCGGCCGCGAATCTGTACATGGACGCCTTCGCCCGCAGACAGAATCGGGCAGGGGGGACGAGGTGGCTGTGCGTCAATTGGGATGCATGGGAGTTCTGGGAGCAGCACAGCTCCACCATTGGGGAATCGCTCGTCGAACTGGCGATATTGCCTGCCGAAGCGCCGGATCTGTTCCGGTACGTCTACAACCCTTGCGGCAGCAGCCAGGTTATCGTTTCCACCGGAGATCTGGACATGCGCATCGATCAATGGATTCGGCACGCAGGCAAGAAGCAGGAAGAACCGGCGGGAAGCGGCGCCTCGCTCGGCCGGCCGAATCTGACCAATCCGTATGTCGCGCCGCGCAACCGGATAGAGAAGGCGATCGCCGACGTGTGGACTCGGTTTTTCCGTATGGACGAAGTAGGCATCCATGATAACTTTTTTGACCTGGGGGCGAGCTCCCTCGACATGATCCAATTGACCGGAAAATTAAATGAATCGTTGGGCGAAAGCATCGCCGTCGTCGATTTGTTCACCTATCCCAGCATACATGCGCTCGCGCAGCGCCTGACCCGGAACGGACAGGACGAGGCGGAGGAAGCGGAGCTGGAGCAGCAGTTGATCGGTTCGGTGGCCAAAGGAAAGAAACGGCAGCAGCAGCAAAAAGAAAAAAGACGCAAAGGAGAGGTCTTGCAATGAGCGTATCGAGCGGAAGAGAGTACACCGGATCCGAAATCGCCGTCATCGGCATGTCGGGAAGGTTCCCGGGAGCCAAAAACTTGCGGGAATATTGGGACAACCTCTGCAACGCCAGGGAGAGCATTTCCTTTTTCAGCGAAGAGGAACTGCTGGAGGCCGGCATCGATCCGGACACGCTGCGCCATCCGAATTTTGTGAAGGCCAAAGGGATGCTGGATGACATCGAGTACTTCGATCCCGAGTTTTTCGATTACACCCCGCGCGAAGCGGAGGTGATGGATCCGCAATTCCGCCTTCTGCACGAATGCTCCTGGGAAGCGCTCGAACAGGCGGGCTACGATCCGAAGACGTACCGCGGGTCCATCGGGCTCTATACCGGCGCAGCCTTCAATTCCCATTGGTTCATGCGGGCGTTCAAAGGGCTGGGGACGGCGGAGGAATCCGCGACGCTGGAGACGGCGATGCTGAATCTTCGCGATTATATGGCGACCCTTGTATCGTACAAATTGAATTTGAAGGGGCCGAGCTTCACGGTGCAGACCGCTTGCTCCACATCGCTCGTGGCCGTGCATCTGGCTTGCCAAGGCTTGCTCAGCGGCGAGTGCAGCATGGCGCTTGCCGGCGGGGTGTCGATTCAACTGCCGCAGAAAAACGGCTATTTCTATCAAGAAGGCATGATCAATTCGCCTGACGGGCATTGCCGCGCCTTCGACGAACAGGCGGCCGGCACGGTCTTTGGAGACGGCGCGGGCATCGTCCTTCTGAAGCCGCTGGAGGATGCGCTCGCGGACGGCGACCATATCTTCGCCGTCATTAAAGGCTCGGCGATCAATAATGACGGGAACCGGAAAGTGGGATATACCGCGCCGAGCACGCAGGGACAAGTGTCCGTCATCAGGGCCGCTCATCATGTGGCGGAAGTGGAGCCGGAAAGCATCAGCTACATTGAAGCGCACGGAACGGGGACGACGCTGGGCGATCCGATCGAGATCGAAGCGTTGAAAACCGCATTTCAGACAGAAAAGAAACGCTACTGCGGCATCGGCTCAGCCAAATCCAACATCGGACATTTGAACAATGCCGCGGGAGTGGCCGGCTTCATTAAGAGCGTGCTCGCCTTGGCGAACAAACAGTTGCCGCCGACGCTTCACTATGAACGTCCGAACCCGAAGATCGACTTCGAGAACAGCCCGTTCTATGTCAACGACCGCTTGCAAGATTGGATGAGCGACGGCGGGCCGCTGCGTGCCGGAGTCAGCTCCTTCGGCATAGGCGGAACAAATGCGCATGTCGTGCTGGAGGAGGCGCCGCTCGCGGCCGCTTCCTCCCCGGGCAGAACGGTGCAGCTCATCGCCTTGTCCGCCAAGACGGAAGCCTCGCTTGAACGGCTGACCGAGCGAATGGCGCGGCATATGCAAGAGCATCCGGACGTATGCCTGGCCGATATGGCCTATACGCTGCACGTGGGGCGGGCGGCGTTCCCCCATCGCCGCACACTCGTCTGTGCCAGCGCAGAGGAAGCGGCCGCCAGCCTGGAACAGCCGGACGGTGCCGATGTCCAGAGCGGGATGGCCGAGGCGGATGACAAGCCTGTCGTCTTCATGTTCTCCGGCCAGGGCTCGCAATACGCCGGCATGGGCCGGGAGCTGTACGAGCGGGAGCCGGTGTTCCGGGCCGAGGCGGATCGCTGCTTCGAACTGATGCCGGATGCAATCGGCAAGCAGGTGAAGCAGGTTCTGTACCCGTCTGGCGAAGAGGCTGATGCGGAGGCTTCCGGTCTAATCAACCGGACAGACATTGCGCAGCCCGTCATCTTTACAGTCGAGTACGCACTGGCCAAGCTGATGATGGACTGGGGAGTGCGTCCGCAGGCGATGATCGGGCACAGCATTGGCGAATATGCCGCCGCATGCCTCGCCGGCGTCTTTCCACTCGAGGACGCCATCCGGCTTGTCACGCTGCGCGGACAAATGATGCAGAGTCTGCCAGGCGGTGTCATGCTGAGCGTGCCGCTGAGCGAGCAAGAGCTGCTGCCGCTGCTGTCCGGCGGGTTGTCCCTGGCCGCGGTGAACGCTCCTTCCATGTGCGTCGTGTCCGGAACGCAGGAAGCGGTCGAGGCCTTGGCTGCCCTGCTGGAGGAGAAGGGGCATGCCTGCCGATGGCTGCATACGTCCCATGCGTTCCATTCCGCCATGATGGACCCCATCCTGGAGCGATATGAGCAGGAGGTGGGCAAGCTGACGCTGCATCCGCCGCGCATCCCGTTCATTTCGAACGTGACGGGGACCTGGGTTCGGGATGAGGAAGCAGTGAGCCCGGCCTACTGGGCACGGCATCTGCGCGGCACGGTACGGTTCGCCGACGGACTCGCGACACTGTTCGCCGAGATCGATGCCGCGTTCGCGGAGATTGGCGGAGGCAATGCGCTGACCGCCTTTGCACGGCGGTACGCGGAGTCAACGGGGGAGCGCGTCCTGGTGAACTTGATGCGGCATCCGCAGCAGAGTGCGTCGGATGTGGCGCATCTCCTCCTTCAAGTCGGACGGCTGTGGAACGCCGGCGTGACAATCGATTGGTCGCGCTTCTACGGGGAGGAGCAGAGAAGTCGCATCCCGCTGCCCACCTATCCGTTCGACCGCAGGCGCTTCTGGATCGATGAGGAAGGAATCCGCATCGTCCACTCCGGCTCGGCTGCGGAGGGCGCGGGGCATTCCGGCGCAGCGGCGCCAGCGTCCCGGCGGGAGACAGCGACTGGAACAGCCGCGCCCCGGAATTCGCTGGAAGAGACGCTGGCCGGCATTTGGCGGGATCTGTTCGGTATCGGGGAGATCGGGATTCATGATGATTTCTTTGAATTGGGCGGCCACTCGTTGAAGGCGACCAGCCTTATCGCCAAGATCCATAAAGAGCTCGACGCGGAGCTGGCATTATCGGATATTTTCAACATGCCGACGATCAGCGCCCTTGCCCGGCACATCGCACAGATGGAGAAAAATCAATATTTCGCCATCTCGCCGGCGGAGCCGAAACCGTATTATCAGGTGTCTTCCGCTCAGAAACGGACGTTCCTCATCCATCAGCAGATCGGCGACGTAACGACCTACAACATGCCGATGGCCTTGCTGGTTCATGGCAAAGCTGACGCCGATCGGTTCGAGCAAACGTTCATCAAATTGATTCACCGTCATGAAAATATGCGGACCTCGTTCCACTTGGTTGGCGGAGAGCCGATGCAGCAAGTCCATGAAGCCTTCTCGTTTGCGGTCGAACGCCTGGAAGCAGACGAGCAGGATATGAATAAAATCGTGCGCAAGTTCATCAAACCGTTCGATCTGGGCCAAGCCCCGCTGATTCGCGCCTCTTTCGTCAAGCTTGGGCCGGAGAAGCATGCGCTGCTTATGGATATGCACAATATCGTGTCGGACGGCGCATCTATGAACGTATTCATTAAGGAGTTCAGCGATCTGTATGCGGGGAAGGAGCTCCAGCCGCTGCGGATTCAGTATAAGGATTATGCGGAATGGCAGCACCGCCTGCTGGAAGGAGACATGATCCGGAAGCAGGAGGAGTACTGGTTGAGCCAGTTCCGGCACAGCATCCCGGTGCTGAATATGCCGACCGATTTCGAGCGGCCCGAATTCCAATCGTTCATCGGCAGAGCGCACAAGCTCACTCTGCCCAAGGCGACGGCGGATCGGTTGAACGCTGTGGCCAAGTCCCGCAACGTCACGATCAACGTGCTTTTGTTCCACCTGTACACTCTCGTGCTGCACCATTATACTGGCCAGCGCGACATGACGGTCGGATCGCTGGTCGCAGGCCGGCGGCATGCCGACGTGGAGCCGTTGATCGGCATGTTCACCAACTTTTTGCCGATACGGGTCAGCTTCGAGGAGAACCGCACCATCCTCGACCAGTTGCTCGTGTTGAATGACACGATGATGAACGCGTACGAAAATCAAGATTTCCCGTTCGACCGGATGGTGGAGAAATTGTCGGCGAAATTGCCGCGCGGCCGCAATCCGCTGTTCGATACGATGATGATTTTCCATAACGAATTTGACGGGAACCCGGTGTTGAAGGCCGAAGGACTCACCTTCGAGAACTATGACATTACGAAGGGGATCTCCAAGCTCGACTTTAAGCTCGATATCGGCTTTGCCGATGACGGCGGGCTGCTCTGCGTCATGCAGTATAACACGGCCCTGTTCGTCGAAGACACGATAGCGGGGCTGATGGGGCACTTTGTCGAGTTGATCGACAATGTGCTGGCCGATCCGGAGCGGAAGCTGGGGGAGATCCGGCTGCTCTCCGAGGCGGAGCAGAGCGAACTGGCCGCCAAAAGACGCAAACCGGAGCCGGAAAGCGCGTTTACCGTGGTTGCCGCCTCCACCTTTACGGCGGAGCCGATCCGTCCGTATGTCAAATGGTGGGGCGAGCAATTCGGCTTGCGCCTTGACATTCATTTTGCGCCTTACCATCAAGTGTTTCAGGAGCTTTTGGATCCGGACAGCGCGCTCTCCTCCGAGGGCGATGCGGGATTGCTCCTCGTGCGGTTCGAGGATTGGCTGCGGGATGATCGCTCGCCGGAGGACAAGCAAATTAAGAAGCTGGAGCGGGCGTTCTCCGATCTGGCGCAGGCTTTGTCTGCAATGAAGGGCCCAAGGCCGCTGTTCGCCGGCGTGTTTCCGGTGTCGGCTTCGCTTGGAGCTTCACCGGTCATGGCGAGCTATTTGGAGGAGCTGACGAACCGATGGAAGCGGGAGCTGGAAGAGAAGGAGCATGTTCATGTCATCGACTTCAGAGAGGTTGGCGGGATGTTCGGCGTGGAGCACATCGATGATGCCGCCGCCGATCAAGCGGGGCACATGCCGTTCACGCCGGAATATTACGCGGCCATTGGGACGTTCACGGCGCGCCGCCTGTTGGCTTGGCACGGGCATCCGTTCAAGGTCATTGCGGTCGACTGTGACGATACGCTGTGGAACGGAGTATGCGGCGAAGATGGAGCCGAAGGAGTCACGGTTACGGAGCCTTGCCGCGATTTGCAGCGCTGTCTGCTGGAGAAGCAGCGCGAAGGCATGCTGCTTGTCCTTGTCAGCAAGAACAACGAGAGGGACGTGTGGGACGTATTCGACAAACATCCGGACATGCTGCTGACAAAAGAGGACTTTGCCGGTTGGCGCATCAACTGGAGCACGAAATCTGAAAATCTGCGCTCGCTGGCGGAGGAGCTGCGGTTGGGACTGGACAGCTTCATCCTCCTCGATGACAGTTCGCTGGAATGCTCGGAGGTTCGCTCGAATTGCCCGGAAGTCCTGGCGCTGCAGCTGCCTGAAGAACGGCAAGTGCCGGCATTCCTGCGGCATGTATGGGCGCTGGATCGCATTCGCGTGACGGAAGACGACGAGCGAAGAACCGAAAGGTATGCAACGGAGCGCAAGCGCGGCGAAGTTCGCGCATCCGCTTCATCGCTGCAGGCCTTTCTCCATGATTTGGAGCTCGTGATGAGCATCAAGGAGGCGGAGGCCGGGCAGTTGCCGCGCATCGCCCAGCTTATGCAGCGGACCAATCAATTCACGCTGAATGCGGACCGCAGCATGGCGGACGGCTTGCCAGCCATCCTGTCGAAGCCGGATACGGCGTGCTGGGCCATCGAAGCCGCGGACCGATTCGGAAGCTACGGACTGGCCGGGGCTGTCATTACCCGATGCGAGGACGGCATCATGCATCTGGATTCTTTCCACATAAGCTGCCGTATCCTCGGAAGAGGAATCGAAGCTGCCGTGATCAGCTCATTGAAGCCGTACTGTCTTGAACGGAATGCCGCTTTTATCGAAGCGGTATGCACGCTTACCGGGAAGAACGAACCAATGCTGGCCTTTTTGCAATCGGGTGGCTGGAGTGTCATGGAAGAGACGGACCGGACCGTGCGCTTCCGGTATGCCGTCGAGGATATCCCCGACGCTATCGATCATATCGAATGTGTCCGCAATGCTCCTCTTCCTGTCAGGGAAGAGCCGCAGCATGCAGGCAACGCCACGCCGCGCGAGTCCGCGACGGTCACGGTGGCCGCGGGAAGCTTCGAGCAGCCGTCGTGGGACATGGTTCTCGACGGGCGCTACCCGCAGCTGCACCAGCATCAGCTGCTCCCGCTGCACTATTATAATGCGGTCCGGCTTCTCCAATTGCCGGTGCAGAACATCGAGGAAGGAGCGCCGCTGAGAGCCGCCTACCGCGCTCCGGCCAACGAGGTGGAAGCGGCTATGGTGCAAATCTGGGAACGGGTGCTCGGCATCGGCGGCATCGGCATCGACGACGACTTTTTCCGGCTGGGCGGCACTTCTCTTCATGCCGTTCGGGTCGAGGTGGAAATGGAAAAGCAGGGCCTCTTCGCGGATGGACAGCAATTATTCAAATATCGGACGATTCATCAACTGTGCCCGTTTATTCGTGTTTCCGTCATGGATTGAACCGGACCTTCTTGTTTTCTGCTCATGGCATCGGCCGCATAATTGCGGCCGGTGCCTTGCTTTTGTATGGGAAATATAGGATAATGATTGCGTTGTAGACATCCAGGAACATACATATAGACATATTGATGGGATTTGTAATCGATAAAGGAGATAGAAGAAAAAATATGAATAAAGAAGCGCTCGATTCAATTTATTCCCAAGTGTCCATTAAGGATGGAAAAAAAGCGATTGAGAACATTCTTCTGGATATTTACTTCAAGCCGGGCATCTCTACCAAGGAGATCGCGCGCAAGACGCTGCTGCCGCTCCCGATTGTGGCGGCTATCAAGAAAGAGTTCATCAAGGCGGGACTGATCGAACAAAGCCGGGGAGTCAACTGCACTCCGAGAGGGATGCGGTTCGTTGAGCATGCGATGGGTTACGGGCAGCTGAACCGGACCTTGTATCAGCGATTGAAGCAGGGGCAATGGCATCTGGACGATCTGCATGACATGATGTCGAAGCTGGAAGGCGTCTTTGAGAACCGTCCCCAGGTCGATGTCACGATCGACCAATCCCGCTGCACGCTGGAGACGAGTATGAAGCGGGCCGTGCTGGCGCTTCAGCACGAAGTTCTTATCGGGCGGGATATCGTCTGTCTGGGGGATGATGACCTTGTCAGTGTGTCGTTGGCGTTTCTCCTTAAGCAGTTGTTTCGGGACAATCCGCATAAATCCAATACCCGCATTCATGTGTTCGAGATTGACAAACGCATCATCAGCTACGTGAACTATGTTGCGGAATCCGAAAATTTACCGATTGTCTGCTATGAAACGGATTTTCGCGAACAGCTCCCGTCTGAATTTTTGCACCGTTTTGATTGCGTTTTCACGGATCCTCCCTATACGCTCCAGGGCCTGTCTTTATTCGTATCGCGAGGCATCCAGTTGCTGAAGCCGGAAATCGGGCTGCCCATTTTTCTATCGTTCGCCCACAAATCGCCCGACTTTGCTTTGGAGATGCAGCGCGAATTTTCCCGGATGGGCTTGCTTGTCACGAGTGTGCTCCCGCGCTTCAACCAATATCTCGGGGCGGAAATTATAGGTAACACGAGCCAGATGATTGTGTTACAATCTACGGAAGAGACGAAGGAGAGCATTGCGCGTGATTACCGGGACGCCCTCTATACGGGAGAAGTAAGGCGCACCATTCGCGCCTATGAATGCAAACGGTGCAGCCTCGTGACCGAGGTTGGCTTTCAAATGCAATGGCAAACGATTGAACAGCTGAAAAAGAAGGGCTGCCCGAGCTGTCATCATGACTCCTTCGAGCTTATTCAAAAAAAGAACGCATAACAACGCAGAATGGAGTCATAGCAAGATGCCGATTAGACAGATCGAGCCGGATGATATTGCGGTTATCGCTCAATTTGAAACGGACATTTCCGTTATCTCATTCGGAGATGAAGCGATTACCGATCCTAGCTTTCATATCAGAAAGCTGGAAAAAGCGCTTCACTATGAAAAAAAAGGAATGTTTGTGCTGGAAGTTGACGGGAATGTCGCAGGCTGGATGTGGATTACGCCGCGGGAAAACTCGGTCACGAAACAGATGTACGCGAATTTCAAAAGCTTCTATATCGCTGAGCCCTACCGCGGCACCGCTTATGTGGATGAGCTCTTCGATGCGGGCATGACGTATTGCAAAAGGGCAGGAACCGAGCGCATCATCGGCAAGGTGCATGTAAGCAATTTGCCGATGAGGCTGCTGTACAAGAAGTACGGCTTCAAGCCGACGCATCTGACGATGGAGTGGTTCTCCGGTGAAGCAGATGATTAAATGTATCGTATGGGATTTGGACGATACGCTGTGGGAAGGAACGCTGAGGGAAGACGAGGCCGCTATCAAGCTGCTGCCGGAGATGGCAAGCGTCCTTGATACGCTCGATCGGCGCGGGATTCTCCACAGCATCGCCAGCCGCAACGGTTGGGAGCAGGTGAAGGACAAGCTGGAGCAGTTGGGCATCGCCCATTATTTCTTGTCCCCCCAATGCCATTTCGATTCAAAGGCAGCGAGCATCGAGCGGATTGCCCAGGAACTGAACATCGGCTTGGATGCCATGGCCTTTATCGATAATGATCCGTTCGAGCGCTTCGAAGTGAATTTCTATGTGCCGGAGGTTCGGACTTATGATGCTGGGAATTATCGGGAGCTTCCCGGTTATCCTGAATTCCAGGCAGGCCAGTTGACCGAAGAAGCGGCCAACCGGCGGCAGTATATGCAGGCGCGCTACATGCGGGAGGAAGCTCGCAAAGCACATACAGGCAGCCGCGAGCAATTTTTGAAGGAATGCGGAATGAAGCTGCGGATCCGGCTGGCGAGGGAAGAGGATTACCCGCGGGTGGTTGAATTATCCCGCCGCACGAACCAGATGAACAGCTTGTTGGAACGAATCGATTTTCCTTTCGTCGAATCGTACTGCGCCCGGGATAACCACTACTTATATGTGGCCCGGCTGGAGGACCGGTTCGGTGCGCACGGGCTGATCGGAACCTGCTTTGCAAGCGCCGCGGCCGACGGGATCGACATCAATCTGTTTTGCATTTCCTGCCGGATTGAAGGCCGGGGCATCGCCTCCGCCTTTTTGTACACCGTTCTGGAACAGCTGGAACAACAACAACCGCAGGCGGCCACGGCGCGCTGCCGGTTAGTCAGCAAGCAGCGGAATTTGCCGGCGAGGCTGTTGTTGGAGATGCTGGGCTTCAAGAAAACGACTACGGAGGACGAGCAATCCGTCTATATGCTGCAGCTGCCGCTCCCGCGGAAGGCATTCGATTGGCTCGAGATAGGAGAATAAGCGATGAACCGCGATGCGATCGAACAGGAAATTGCCGGACTACTTCAAAATATGCTCAAACTGCCTTACGTCGATGCGGACACCGTCTTAATTGGCGAGACCGGAATCCTGGACTCTATGACGGTAATGAGACTGCTTGCGGAAATAGAGAGGCGGTTTGATTTTACGCTGGATGAAGACGATCTGACGCTGGATTCCATAAGCAGCGTCAAGCGTCTGGCGGAGTGGGTCATTCAGAGCAAACAGGCAGGTCATTAAGTTGGCCTATCTACTCAATAAGTTGTGAAATCTCATAGAAATGGATATCGCGCTTTCTGGCAGGTTCAGCCTGCCGTAGAGCGCGATTTTTATTTGTTCAAGAAGGCCGGCCTCTTGAGAACAAGAGGCAGGGTACATAAAAAAAGGCAGGATACATAAAAAGAAAAGAATAGATTCAATTGAAAAACTTAGCATGCTATAATTATTTTGAAATATATAACATCATGAGAAAAATTATATAAACATATCGAATTTTGCTAATAGGGGGTGGCTCCGTTATCAAGGCCCGGCGTCCATAAACAGCAGCTACGACGGAACGGATTCAAGGCGCATAAGAAAATTCTGAACTAATGGAGGAATTTCAATGAAGCCGAATGAACAGGGAACAGCCAGCGAGACTGATTCGAAGACACAAGATGCCGTCAACGTGGTCGGGTACGCGGATCGATTTAGCGTCCAGCCCGGACAAGCACTGAATTTTATGATCGACACGGCGAGTTCGAGTTATACCGCCAGTGTGGTGCGGATATGCGGCGGGATGCCGGATCCGGATCATTCGCCCTATTTGCCGACGGAACCGGTACCGGCGGATTGCGCCGGCGAATACCCGGGACGGCGGAAGACGACCGCGATCGGCTCCTATGCCGAGCTGCCGCTGCCGGAAGAATGGATGCAAGCCGGGGAATTCTCGCTTCAGATGTGGGTGTACCCGACGCTTCCGCAATATGAGAAGGCGCAGACGATCTGGTCTGCCAAATCTCCCGACGGTTCAACCGGGGCGGATGTGACGCTGGACCAGGACGGACATGTAACGTTTTCCTTGATCGGCCGCTGTGGGCATTCCGTTGCCGTTCGCTCCGAGGCGCCGCTGCACGGTCATGAGTGGCACTTCGTAGCCGTTCAATATTCAGTCAGTCGCGAAGCGGCACTGCTCTTCGTGAGTCAGCAGGTCGGCTGGAGGCCCGATGACGGAACGCAAGTCAGCACGGCGGCTGCGAAGCTGGATTACAGTCAGACGGTCATCTCCAGCGTGCTGCTGGCTGCGGATTCGGACTCCGCGGCGCCGGGCGGCGTGTCCCGCCACTATAACGGGAAAATCGGAAATCCTCGCTTGTTCCAACATTATTTTACGGAAGCCCAACTGTATGACTTGGCGCGCGGCACGCAGACGGAGCCCGATGTCGCGCGTCTCATTGCGGATTATGACTTCAGCGACGGCATTTCAACGACCCGTCTCTCCGATCGCTCGGCTGGAGGGCATCATGGGATTTTGCGCCAAGGGGGAACCCGCGCCGTTACAAGTCACAATTGGACCGGGGAGCAGACAGACTACCGGCTCGCGCCGGAGCAATACGCTGCCATTCATTTTCATGACAACGACATCGAGGATGCCGGCTGGGAAGCCGACATCACGTGGCGGCTCCCGGAGGATCTGCGAAGCGGCATCTATGCGCTGAAGCTGGAGGCTGAAGGCAGCATCGATTACATTCCGTTTTTTGTGCGGCCGACGCAGGGGACGGCAACCGCTCCCGTCCTGTTCCTGGCGCCCACCAATACGTATCTGGCATATGGGAACGAGCGGCTGTTCAAGTACGCCAAAGAATATTTGGGCGAGGACTATGTTCTTCCTGTACAGGATGTTTATTTGGACGAGCATCCGGAAATGGGCAGTTCCATATATGACCTGCACAACGACGGCAGCGGCGTCCAATATTCTTCCCGGCTGCGGCCGCTCCTGAATATCCGGCCTCATTACCGGAACTGGCGGGCTGTGCGCCATTTCTCCGCAGATCTGTACATTACCGGCTGGCTGGAGCGGCGGGGCCAGAGCCATGATATCGCGACGGACGAAGATCTGCACCATGAAGGCGCCGGCTTGCTGAGCCGTTACAAGGTGGTCATAACCGGCAGCCATCCCGAATATTGGACGCGTCCGATGATGAAAGCGCTGGAGCAGTATTTGGCGGAGGGCGGCCGCTTAATGTATTTGGGAGGCAACGGATTTTATTGGGTGACGAGTCTGGATCCGGAGCGGCCGCATCTATTGGAAGTGCGGCGCGGCAATGCGGGCTCGCGCTCCTCGGATTCTCCGCCGGGCGAACTCTTTCATAGCACGACTGGAGAGCCTGGAGGCATATGGCGTCATTTCGGTTATGTGCCGCAGCGGCTTGTCGGGGTAGGCGTTACCGCTCTGGGCGGCGGCTCGGCATGTGGTTACCGCCGATTGGAAGACAGCTTCCATCCGGCGGCGCAGTTTATTTTTGAAGGCATCGGCGATGACGAGATCATTGGCGACTTCGGATATGCGGCCGGCGGCGCCGCCGGCGATGAGATCGATCGCTACGATCTCACATTCGGCACGCCTCCGCATACGCTGTGGCTGGCCACGTCAACCGGATTCGACAACCATTACCAATTCGTTCATGAAGATCAATTAAATACGGCACCGGGTCAAGGGGGATGCGATAACTCGCTTGTACGGGCGGACATGACCTATTTCGATATTCACGGCGGGGGCGCGGTCTTCTCGGTCGGATCGATCAACTGGGCCGGGAGTCTTGCTTGGAACGACTATGACAACAATGTCGCCCGCATTAGCGACAACGTTCTGAAGCGATTGTTGACGGAGTGCGACAGCTCTGCTGCCTTATCGGCCGGAGCGGGTGCAATGGAGACTTGATGTGCCAGGGACTGTAGGAGAACCGATAAAAAGAATTCGCTTTATTATGGGGGAAATAAAGGATGAAACGTAAACTTGCCGCGATCGTCTTGGGAACTGTGCTTGTCTTTTTTCAGTTTGGTTTTCCGGCCAATTCGGCAGCCGCCTCAGCGGCGAAGGCGAAAAACGTTATTTTTATGGTTCCGGACGGCTTCTCACCCGCCTATGCCGCCAGCTACCGCTTGTATAAAGGCGACTTATCCGTGATGGACCCGCTGCTTGTAGGCATGGTGAGGACGTATTCGGCCAATTCCGCGTTAACCGATTCCGCCGCTGCCGCGACGGCGATGGCAACGGGTTACAAGACGAACAATGGAATGATCGGGACGACTCCGGACGGAACACCGCGCCGGACGCTTCTCGAGGCGGCGCGGGAACAAGGCAAGTCAACTGGTCTGGTCGCGACGGCGAACATTACTGATGCGACGCCGGCTGCTTTTTCATCGCATATCGCCTCCCGTGACGAAGAAAGCGAGATTGCCCCGCAGCAGTTGGCAAATGCCGATGTTCTGTTGGGAGGAGGCAAGGCCTTCTTCCTTCCCGAATCGATGGGCGGCAAGCAAAAGTCACGCAATTTGTTGGAGGAAGCAAGGCGCAGCGGTTACACTATCGTGGAGGACCGCACCCAACTGCAAGCCGCAAAAGGCAGCAAGCTGCTCGGGTTGTTCGCGGGCGGGGACATGGCACCCGAGCTGGATCGGAAGCATACGAATGAACCCAGCTTGAAGGAAATGACCGGGAAAGCGATCGACGTTCTCCGCCAAAACAAAGCCGGCTTTTTCCTGCTAGTGGAAGGGAGCCAGATCGATTCGGCCGGGCACTACAATGACGCCGCTTGGGCGATGAAAGACACCCAGGCGTTCGAAGAGGCGGTCGCGCTGGCGGTCGACTTCGCCAAAAAGGACGGCAACACATTAGTCGTCATCGTTGGCGATCACGACACGGGCGGAATGTCGGTGGGCGGATACGGCCAAACCGATGCCAAGCTTGAGGTGCTGCACCATGTCAAGGCATCCGGGCTCTATATGGCAGACAAGCTGAAGGCGGATAGAAGCAATATCACAGAAGTGCTTACAACGTATGCCGGCATCGATCCGACCGCTGCGGAAGCAGCCAACATCAAGAACGCCAAAGATGCGGTGCATGCCATTAACGCCGTGATTAGCGAACATGCGCTCATTGCCTGGACAACCTATTTGCACACCGGCGTGGACGTCCAAATCTATGCATTCGGTCCGGGAGCGGATTTATTCCGGGGCTTGCACGACAATACGGATTTGCCGCATCTCGTCGCGCAAGTGCTGCACATCGATTTTAAGCGGTAACCGTCAGACGAAGTGAAGCTTGCTAGGAAAAGAGAGGGCTGTCCCACAGTGAGACAGCCCCTTATCTCATGGCTCGACTTGCCGGAAAACTGCAAAACTTCAGCATTCCAATATGAGGTGTACTCCGTTACAGGGAATCCTGCAAAACTGCACGATTTCAGCCTATTCAATGGTACTAAATCAAAAAAACGCCGAAATTATGTATTTTTTGCACCGATTTAATAAAATTTTGGCCGAAATACCATAAAACACTCCATTTAGCAGGCTATTGAGAAAGTCCAAGGGGTTTTTTTGCACTTCATTTTTTATGTGGTGGATGTCGTCTCTCAGTGGTGGATCTCGTCTCTCAGTAGAAAAAACGATTTAAAACACTATGGGTGCCGAGTTTTGAGTAGGAAAATGGACAATCTCCACCCCTTAATAAAAAACAGGGGTTTTCCAACGGCCTGAAAACTGCACCATTTCCCTAGACACGTCTATCCGGTAGGCGAAATCCGCAAAACTGCACGATTTCTACACCTATTCGGTAAGCGAAATCCGCAAACTGCACGATTTCTACGCCTATTCGGTAAGCGAAATCCTGCGCAATTACAGTAATTCGATATGGACGACTTTACCAGAAAGGGAATCCTGCAAAGCTGCAGGAATTTCACCCGTTTCTCTTCCACTTGAAGCAAAAGGGCCTCAAATGATGTAGATTTGCAGCAATTCCTCGGGATGTGGACTCATTGAGCCGAAATTCCTGTAAAATAGCAGCAATTCCCTCCACACGTTCAAGCCCCTGGAGGCAACGATGCCTCCTGAAGGCAATGATGCCTCCAGGATCCGACGCGGTCTCTTGGATCCCGTAAAATCAGGCCGTCGAGAAGTCCATGGGAATTTTCGCCACTTCATTTTTTAGATGGTGGATCTCGTCTCTCCGTAGAAAAAATCGACTTAAAACGCTCTGAGTGCCAAGTTCTGATTAGGTAAATGGACATCTCCACCCCTTCGTAAAAAACAGGGGTTTTCCACCAGCCTGATTTACACAGGATTTTATGGCCTCATCCATCATCTGCCGCTTTTCTCGTCCACTTCTTCTCTTTTATTCTGTCTTGCCCCGCATCCATATGCACCGCCTAGGGGTTATGCCACCTAAGGGGTTATGCACCACCATGGGTTATGCACCGCCTAGGGGTTATGCACGACCAATGGGGACAGCCTCGCTTTTTGCCCAACCTCTCCGAATTTGGCGCAACCGTCTCCGTTTTTGGCGAACCGTCACCGTTTTTCGGCGCGACCGTCCCCTTGGCGCAACCGTCCCCGCCGGGCGGGCTTGCCGTTAATCCTTCTCCAATACGCCGGCCGGCCCGAAAAACTCGTAATGAATCCGCTCGGGTGCAACGCCAAGCCCGGGAAGAGCCCGATAGACGGTCTTCATGAACGGCACCGGTCCGCAGAAGTACGTATCCGCCCGCTGCCATACATCGGCCGGCAAGGCAGATGCCAGCCATGCCTCGTCTATGAATCCTTGATGGTCACAAGCGTCGCCCGCCTCGGGGCGCTCATAGCAGACGAAGCTCTGGACGCGTTCATTCGCTTCCGCCAAGGCCCGAACCTCGTCGCGGAACGCATGCACCTGGCGATTCCGCGCGGAATGAACGAAATAAACGTCCCGTTCCGGCTCGTGCTTCGCCAGCGCCTGCAGCATGCTCATCATCGGCGTGACACCGACGCCGCCGCTGAGGAGCACGACCGGAGACGGGCTGCCTGTACGCAGCGTGAAGTCGCCGGCAGGCGCCGTCAGTTCTAGACGATCGCCTTCCTGCACAATGTCATGCAGATAGCAGGAGACGATGCCGGCGGGGGAATGGTCATCGCCGCTCTCGCGCTTGACGCTGATCCGGTATGTGTCTCCCCCTGGAGCCTGGGACAGGCTGTAATGGCGCAGATGCGTATTCTCCGAACCCTCCGGCTTCACCCGCACCGTAATATATTGTCCCGGAACATAAGAAGAGATGGCGCCGCCGTCTTCCGGCTGAAGATAGAACGACGTAATGACATCCGATTCCGGCACCTTGCGGACGACACGGAAGCTGCGGAAGTCTTCCCAGCCGCCTTCCGTCTCCGCGGCTGCCCGGTACATATCGCGTTCGACCTGGATGAAAATATCCGCAATGACGCCGTACGCTTCCGCCCAGGCTTCCAAAATGTCATCGGTCGCCGCATCCCCAAGCACATCCTTGATGGCCAGCAGCAGATGCTTCCCAACAATCGGGTAATGCTCGGGCTGAATATGCAGAGCACGGTGCTTGTGGCCGATCTGCTTCACGACCGGCATAATGTTCTCCAGACGGTCGATATTCGCCGCCGCGGCATAAATGGCCGAGGCGAGCGCCTGCGACTGGCGGCCCTGCCGCTGATTCGCGTGATTGAAAATATTGAGCAGCTCCGGATGGTTCGAGAACATCAATTCATAGAATCGCTTCGTAATCTGTTGGCCATGCGCTTCCAGAACGGGTACGGTCGCTTTTACAATCTCAATGGTGCGCGGCTTCAGCATCCTAACTCATCCTTTCGTAATTGGAATTCCGCAATGGAACTGATTCCAGTCTAACGAAGTGATCTACATCACAATGTGATCTGGCGCACAGCAAACGTGAGGTATTCGTGAACGATGGAGCATTTTCGAGATAAACCGGGAGGGAACCGCTCAAACATGGAGCGGAGCAAGCGAGATCCGGGGACAGTCCGATTAATACAGAACGGGGGCGATATACGGAGCATAGGTCTAGTGGGGCTGGAATATACATTATGGTATAATACAGGTATAGCAACATGTTGCAACCCGGTATTGGTTCAAAATGCCAAATCAAAAAAAGAAAGGATCAGGATACCAATGTGTCCCCGAAGGATGCTTCCCCAAAGGACAGTCTGGAAACGTTATGATCTTTCTTACATCTAGCTTCCTCTCGCAGAGAACCGTCACTCCGATGTAGACTGACTGCGAAGGAAGCGTGAAATGATGCGAAGGACCTGCTCCTCTATCTGGCTTTCCGCCGTCGGTCGAAGGACGAATCCACGAACGACGAGAGGGAACCAAGATGAGGAAAAACGAACAATTACGTCATATTGTATGGATGTTGTTAGGCTCAATGCTGTTGGCTTTCAGTTATTATCACATTAATTTTCAGAATCACCTGGCTGAAGGCGGATTTGTCGGTCTCGCGCTGATCGGAAAATATACGTTCGACTGGTCACCGGCGCTGACCGTTCTGATGCTCGATATCCCGGTATTCATTGCCGCTTGGTTCTTCAAGGGGCGAAGGTTCATCATGAATACCGCGATGGCGGCGGGAGTATTCTCCCTTACCTATGAGCTCTGTGAGCGCTACTCGCCGTGGGTAATGAATTTCGGCAGCAATATGGTGCTGGCCGCCGTCGTATCCGGAGTGCTGACCGGCTTCGCCGCAGGAATCGTGCTCCGCCATGGAGGCGCGACGGGCGGCGACGATATCGTAGCCTTATTTATCAGCCGCTGGACGAAGTTAAGCGTCGGCACGGTGTTTATCATTATCGACATTGTGGTGCTGCTGGTCTCCTTGTTCTATTTGCCGCTGTGGGATACGCTGTATACCATTCTCGCGGTAAGCATTGGAGGCAAGGTCATTACTTGGACCGTACAGGCAGGCGTGCCGCGGAGTGCCGTACCGGTGCGTTCGCAGACGGCCGTTCACCACCAGCATGGTTAATATACAACATGAGCGAAGGCCCGTCCGATCTCTTCCCTTGGGGGAGGTACCGGACGGGTCTTTTTTGTGTGAAATCGGGGCCGGAATGCATGTTCGCCCAATTTTTGGCATAGGCTTGTGTCAAAGGCATACTGAAAGGAGGACGTCGCATGGAAGGGTTAATGAAGTCAATGCTCGATAAGCTGCCTCCGTGGGCGTATCAAGTCTTCGCGGTCGTTATTGCCGCGGGCATGATTTTTTATTTCGTGAAGACGCTCTACATCAATAAAAAGCTTAGCGATATGATCGCCGACGTCATGCGCCGTGACGATCGGATGCAAGATATTCAGCTGCGGATGGATGAACTGCGGGGCGGCCAGATAATGCACGAACATACGGCCCAGCAGACGCTGTCGGCGCTGCGCGATGTGAAGCCGTTCATGGATGCCCTGAACGATATCCGGGCGATTGCGGATCCGTATGCCGTCCTGACCGAGGCGTCCTTCTTGCTGCAGCGGATGCTGGATATACTGGCCGTCGACATGAAGCTCAAGGCGGGGGGACATCATCGCTGCGGAATCTGGCTCCATGCGGATCAGATGTTGACACTGCGCTTCGCCTCCGCGGGGTTCCCGAAGCATTATGTTGGCGAGCGCCAACTGCATGTCGATCGCTCGGTAGCCGGGCGATCCTTCCGGAAGCAGGCGATCGTGCAGATTGCGGATGTGACGAAGGATGAGGATTGGGAGCGGAATACGGACTCCAAGAGCCCGTACCAGGCAGTGATGTGCTTGCCGCTTGGCACTTACGGGGTGCTCACCATCGACGGGTTGGAGCCGTTCCATGACTCCGGCCGGGCTATCGGTGAAATCTATGCGTCGCTCTCGACCGGTATCATTGCGGAATATATCGCCGCCTACCGGAGATGGTCGCAGACCGATCACGGGAGCACCAGCTTCGGGACCTACGGAGTTATGTAAGTGCCTTTGCGGTTATTTTCCTGTTTATTTCCGAAATAGCGCTAGCAGCAACGACCCGACTATACTGATTATGATGCAGGTGACGATGGGAAAGTAAAAAGTCGAGCCGCCGTTTTTGACAACGATGTCGCCCGGCAGGCGGCCGAATGGAATCCAGCGGCCCAACACGGCCCATAATACTCCGACAACGATAAGGACAATCCCTGCCCCGATCAGCAGCTTCGGCATGGAAGGCATCGCGGTCACTCCTTTCTTGCGGCAGGCGCCGCCGGCAAGCGGGGCCTGCCTGTTCTATTCTATAGTATACCCGCTTCTCGGATCTGTGCGCATGCCGCGCAGGATCGGATTTTATAAAAATCTGATAAAATCGGCACTCAGACGGTTACAAATCGGGCAACCTTGGGTATACTAAGAGGGAAAGGCATACCCATCACAAGGAGGGGATAGAGCATGGAGCAATTCACGATCAATCTCAACCAAATTGGTGGCGCTTATCAACAGGGCGATTGGGAGCATATCGACGCCATTTACAAGCGGGCTCGAGCGCGAATTACCCAGGGCAGTCCTGTTGTCCTCTATCGGGATACGGCGAATGGTTCGTCTATTACCGTCCGTGTCTATGAGCAATTAAGCGAGCTGGAGGAATGGATACAGCATATGGAAGAAGAGTACGGTCTGACAGAACCCTATCTGTTATAACTGTGCTGTTAATAGCGAGCCGCCGGGCAACCGGCGGCTTTTTTGTATACAGCGTTAGGCGTTTAACGGAGTCCAATCCCGGGTTCCGCTAATACAATACATTGTATCTTGGGTGAAAGGAGGATAACAAATGAGCGATGGAGTGAAAGAGCGCGGTTATGGCATGCACGGCCTCTGGACTTCGACAGGTGTCATCCTGGTTCTCTTTATTCTGCTGGTTATCGTATCCCGCGGAATGATATGGTAAGCTCCGGGCCGTCAGTCCGGGCTTGAAGTGCGATGAGTGAATTGAGCGCGCCGGGAACAGGCGCGCTTTTTTTGTGGCTCGTCTAGGTTGTGGCGCGCCGAATGAGCCGATTGCGCGGGCAGAGGCGGCGGTGATTCTCGCGCGGCTGCTGAACAAGGATGGCCACGTGTAAAGGAGCCGAAGATCGTCTCTTCGGCTCTGCCGTTCGAGCGGGGATAGAGGCCTAAGGATCCCGGGGTCACGGCCGTATCGTGACGCGGGTATTGACGGGAACATAGGAAGATAACTCGAGGACATCGGCATTATACATCCGGATGCACCCGTGGGACACTAATCTGCCGATAGAAGACGGATCGTTTGTTCCGTGTATGCCGTAATGCGGCTTGGACAGGCCCATCCATAATGCCCCGAACGGGCCGCCGGGATTATACTGCTTGTTGATGATCGTGAATTCTCCCGTCGGCGTCCTGGTGACCATCTTGCCGATTCCGACGGGGTAGCTGCGCACGACCCGGTTTCCGTCCAGCAAGTACAGCATGCGATCCGACAAATCGACGATGATGCGGTAGGACGGCAACTATATTCCCTCCTTTGCTCTACTGTATGCGCTCAGCCGGCAGCATGAGCATGCCGGCGGGCAAAGTGGGCGGAGGCGCAATAAGGCGGACGAGCGCCATGTGCCTGCTTCCCTTCCTTCACGGCAGGATGCCCGCCAAAGACAACCCGTCCGGCCCCAGGTGGCGGGGGCGTTCTGGTTCTGCCGTACCAAGGCATGAAGAGATATGTACGTTCGCCGGCGCGCCTGCCCTGAGACAGCAACAGGGAACCCCGAAGAGGTTCCCTGCCTTGATCTTAGATTGCAAAAATATGACTGCCGATTTTGCCGGTCTGCTGGCGCGACCAGATCCATGAGGACGTAGCGGTGGCCGGATTGAAATAATAAAGCGCCCCGTTCGTCGGGTCCCATCCCCGCACCGCTTCCCAAGCGGCAGCATAGGCCGTACTGTCCGGCTCCAGCCAATATTGGCCGTCATCTACGGCAGTGAAGGCCAGCGGCTGGAAGATGACGCCCGCTACCGTATTCGGAAACTCGGGCGATTGCAGTCGGTTCATCACGACGGCCGCCACCGCGACTTGTCCGGTGTACGGCTCACCGCGGGCTTCGCTGTAGACCGTGCGAGCCAGCATCTTCAATTCGTCGGCATTGACCGAGACCCGCTTCAACGCTTGCCACGTGTTCGGGCCGGCGATGCCGTCAACCTTCAAGCCGTAGTCCTGTTGAAAACGACGCACGGCCTGCGCTGTATGAGAACCGAATATTCCGTCCATAGGCTGACGGTAGTAATCCAGTATTTGCAGACGAAATTGCAAATCCCACACATCCCCGCTATAGCTTCCTTGCTGGAGTGTAGGAGCGGCCGATGCCGCCGGAATGAAGGACGACAGACAAAGGATAACTGCCAGAAATGGCAAAATAAGTTTCTTCATGTTCTTCCTCCTTTCCCCTGCATTATATAAACCGGGAGAGGGAGGCTCAATGCCAGGATATTGGAAATAAAACTTCAAAATTCCAAGCGCAGAGGCAATTGAATGGAGAGTGCAAGATTTTATATTGCAAAATAAGTTGTAATACGCTATGATGAAATGGCTTTCAAACAACAATTATTGCAACAAACAATAATCCAGGTGTATCATAGCAATTAAAGATAAACTATTAATCGCCAATGGAACACTAAAATACGCGATGAATTGAGGTATGAAAAGATGAGTATTGAAGTCGATTTTACCGATCATTCGAAATTAAACCGAATATTAACAACAAATATTGATGATTTTATTCACATTGCGAAAGCGCTTTCGACCGAATTAAGAATCGAAATGTTTAAAAGCTTGCTTGTTAAGCCGATGAACGTCGGGGACATCTCCGAGAAATTCAATATTCCTGCATCTACCGCCGCCGTAAACATCAAAAAATTGGAAGATGCGGGATTGATCAAGACGGAAATGGTTCCGGGAACGAGAGGGACCCAAAAAATATGCGCCGCCGTCTTCAGCCGGATTGTCGTCGATTTTGCGTATTTCAACCCGGCGCCATCCGAGTCTTGCGCCATCGTTGCGGTACCGATTGGCCATTACGTAGATTCCGATGTGCAGCCGACATGCGGCATGTTAAGCGAAAAATCGATTATCGGCGAAATGGATGAACCGCGATCGTTTTTTGAACCGGAGCGTATTGACGCTCAGCTGATCTGGTTTAGAAAAGGCTATTTGGAATACCGCTTTCCGAATCGCGCCCCGCGAGGCACGAAGATTTTGCGTTTGGAATTGACGATGGAGGTTTGTTCGGAAGCGCCGCTCCATAACCTGGATTGGCCTTCAGATATAACTTTATGGATTAACGGAAAGGAGTTGGGGACCTGGACAAGTCCCGGCGATTTCGGCGGAGAACGCGGACTGCTTACTCCGTATTGGTGGGGCAGCGAAAATACGCAGTACGGACTGCTCAAAACGTGGAGCACGAACGGGGACGGGTCGTTCATCGACGGAAGAAAAATTTCCGAAGTGCAGATCAAGGATCTGGAAGCGGACGACACGACTTATATTACAGTCCGTATCGGCGTCAAGCCCGATGCTGACAATGACGGCGGGATCAATTTGTTCGGCAAAAAGTTCGGAAACTATGAAACCGATTTACAGATGAGAATCTATTACGAGAATGAGTCTGAATGAAGGGGTGGTTTTAGATGAAAAAAATAAAATGGTTGAGCGCGCTTCTCATTTTGGCGGTTATTGCGGCTGGCTGCGGAGGGTCCGGCAATGCGGGCGAGTCTTCCGCCGGTAACGGCAAGACCACCATTACGTTCCTTAACGGATTTACGGGCGGGGACGGAGGTTACATGAAAAAGATTACGGACGGCTTCAACAGCTCCCAAGATAAATATTTCATTAAAGAGATGCAGGAGAAAGATCATTATACCAAGTTCAAATCCGGCAATTATGATTTGGTTGTCATCCATGCCAATAATTTGCAAACGTACAAAATGGACGGCATGATTCAGGATATTACGCCGGCCATGGAGAAAGCGGGCTTGCAGGAAAGCGACTTCCATCCGGCCGCTGCGGACTTGGCGCGGCTGGAGGGCAACATGTACGGGTTGCCGCTCGATATCCACCCGCTTACGATGTTCTACAACAAAGAGCTTGTCGCCGAAGCACCGCAAACCTACGCCGATTTGGAGGCGCTCAATGCGGAATTGCAGGCAAAGGATAAAAATTTATTTGCCGCGGGCGTTCCATCCAGCGGGATTGTCGAATTTTATATTATGACGATCGCCGCGCAGAACGGCATTCAGCTGCAGCAGGATAATTATTTGAACTTTAATCAGCCTGCATTTGCCGACGCTCTCCTGACATTCCATGACATGATATGGAAGGACAAGCTCTCCCCGGCGGGACTTGGACTCGATGGAGAGTTCCAGGCCTTCATGAAGGAAGCGCAGGACGCGAATGCATCCGTGCAGACGGCGGTCGCGCTGACGGGGCCATGGTTCTACGGCGCGGCCAAAGATAAATTCGGCGACCAGTTGGGGATCGGCCCGGTCCCTCAATTGGGGGCAGAGCAAGCGGTCTATGGCAACGGTCATATTATCGCTGTGCCTGCTAGCGTCAAGGACGACAAGGTGCTCGAAGGAATTGCGGAATATTTGAAGTACATGTTCACGACGGAAAATTTAATCCATTGGGCGGATGCGGGACAAGCTCCGGCGCATGCGGCAACGATGAGCTACATCGAAGAGAATCAAGACAAATATCCGTTGTCCTATGCGAACCAGCAGCAATTCGAAACCTATGTCAAAGCTCCGCAAGTCTACCAATTCGGAGAACAGATGCGCTACATGAACGAAAAAGTATTCAGTAAAGTCGTGCTTACCGAAAATCTAAGCAAGGATGAACTCATGCAGGAACTGGAGACGGCAACGGAAAATGCGAAGCAAATCGCGGCCACGCAGCCATAAGGGCAAGCTGTTCCCGGCGATATAAGGCAATGACGATGCGGCTCTGCTGCTCTCGCTCCGGAAGGACGGGGGGCAGAGCCCTCACTATCGCAATGATAAGGAGGAACCTATGAATTACTCCATGAAATCCAAACGATGGGCTCTCCTGTTTGTGCTGCCGTTCGTGGCATGCTTCATTCTGTTCTGGCTGGCTCCGCTCGTATACGGCATCTTCATCAGTCTGTTCAAATGGAATATCGCGAGCGGGAACAATGGGTTCGTCGGCCTGGACAACTACAAGGCGATTCTTACTTCAGGCACGATTTACAACAAGCTGTTCATCAATGGGCTGAAAAATACGTTCATCTTCGTCCTGCTCAGCGTTCCGCCATTGCTCTTGGTGAGCTTGGGGCTCGCTTTAATCATTAATTACTTGCCGAGCCGCTGGAAGACCGTTTATCGGACCGTGTTTTTCATGTCCTATTCTGTCTCGGTAACCGCCGTCTCCGCGATATTTTTGTGGCTGTTCAACGGCAACGGCGGATTCGTCAATAATGTGCTCATGTCGGCCGGCATGGACAAGCCGGTTGTGTGGCTCAACACGCAGCCGTACGCCTGGATCACGATTTTGATTACGACGATATGGTGGACGATCGGCTTCAACATGATGCTGTTCCTGAATGCGATCGACGAGGTGGACGAGCAGCTTTACGAAGCGGCCGGCTTGGACGGGGCCGGGGCATTCAAAAAGTTCTGGTACGTCACGTTTCCCGAAATCCGCAATATTAGCATTTTTATTATGATTACGACGGTCATCGCTTCGTTCAACCTGTACGGGCAGACGAAGCTGATTACGGCAGGGGGTCCGGAGCAATCGACAAGCTCTCTCATTATGAATATACAGCAGACGGTATTCGATATGAACCAGCTTGGCATCGGCTCGGCGATGGCTATCCTGATGGGGTTGATTATGATGTGCGTAACCGGGGCGCAGTACTGGCTGTCCTATCGGAATCAATGAGCAAGGAGTGGGCATCGTGAGAAAAAAGGGGAAAATAATCAATTTTATCGCCGCTACCATATTAGGACTGTTATTTTTGCTACCCATTCTGTGGATGATCTTCACTTCCTTCAAAACACTCGGGGAAGCGATGTCAAGCTCTGCCCTGCTTCCGAAGCAATGGACGGCAGAAAACTATGCCGGGATAATGAGCGATGCGCAAAATTCGCCGATGCTGCTGTGGATTTTGAATACCGCTATCGTCACGCTTGCGGGCACCTTGCTGGTCGTATTCGTCGATGTGCTGGCTGCCTATTCATTGGCACGATTGCAGTTCCCCGGCAAGAAATTGTTGTTGGCCGCAGTGGTCGGCGCATTGACGATTCCCGGAATCGTCACCCTGTTCCCGGCGTTCTACTTATTTAAATCGTTTCATTTGCTCGATACGTTCGTACCGCTCATTTTCCCTTATTCAGCCGGTACGATGGGCGTTTTTCTCGTCTATAATTTCTTGCTGTCCTTTCCTAAAGAGTTGGAAGAGGCTGCGTATCTAGATGGCGCTTCGCAATGGAAAATCTTAACTAGCGTTATTTTTCCGGCCATTCGCCCGGTTGTAACGACGTTGTCGGTCATTACCTTCCTGGGCATTTATAACGACTATTTATGGCCTTCGCTCGTGGTCAGCTCCACCGAGATGAAAACGATTACGGTCGGGATAGCGAGCTTGATCCAAGGCTCCAATTTCGTGAATCCGGCCAAGATGATGGCATCGACCGTCATCGCAACGCTGCCGGCGATCCTGATCTTCGTGTTCACCAATAAATATTTCGTCAAAGGCGTTACCAACTCAGGGATAAAATAAAGAAAATAGGAGTGGAGTCATCATGGCATATAGAACCGAATATCCTAGACCGCAATTTGTACGAAAAGAATGGGAAAATCTGAACGGCACGTGGCAGTTCGCGTTCGATGATGAAAACGTCGGCACCGCCCAGAAATGGTATACGAATGAGCAATTTTTTAACCGGAAGATCGAGGTTCCGTTTGCCTATCAGACCGAGTTGAGCGGCATTCACGATCCTTCGTTCCACGATGTCGTATGGTACCGCAGAGCTTTTACGGTCAACGAGGCCTGGCAGGGCAAGCGCGTTCTGCTGCATTTCGGAGCCGTCGACTATCGCGCCTGGGTATATGTTAACGGGCAATACGTAGGGATGCATGAGGGTGGCAGCGTTCCTTTTCACTTCGACATTACCGATGAATTGACCTGGGGAACGGAACAGGTGACGGTTCGGGTCGAAGATCCGTCCGCCGACGAGACGATTCCCCGCGGCAAGCAGTACTGGCTGGAGCGCCCGGACGCGATCTGGTATACGCGCACGACGGGAATATGGCAGACCGTATGGCTTGAAGCGGTCCATTCGACAAGAATCGGAACGGTGAAATATCATCCGAACGTCGATGAGGGCGAGGTCACGCTGGAATGGGAAGTGGAGGGCGATTACCGGGGGAAAAGCGTCGATCTCCGGATCTCGTTCCAAGGCGAGCTAATCGCCGAAGATTGCATTTATCTGCAATCGGCTTATACGAAGAGAGCGATCGATTTATTCAATCGTCATATTTTTCGAACGCCATTTCATCACATGGGCTGGACCTGGACACCCGACACGCCGAATCTGTTCGACGTTACCTTCGAATTGAAGCAAGGCGACGAAGTGCTCGATCGCGTGGAATCTTACTTTGGCATGAGAAAAGTTCATACCGAAAACGGTATGGTTTATTTGAATAACAAGCCATATTACCAGAAGCTGGTGCTCGACCAAGGATATTGGCCGCAAGGATTATTGACGGCGCCGAGCGACGAGGATTTGAAGAAGGATATCGAGCTGGCGAAGCAAATGGGCTTCAATGGCTGCCGCAAGCATCAAAAGGTGGAGGATCCGCGCTTCTTGTATTGGGCGGATGTGTTGGGATTTCTCGTGTGGGGAGAATGCGCGGCGGCGGCTTACTTCAGCGAGAACGCCGTAGCCCGGTTAACCCGGGAATGGATCGACATCGTGGAGAGAGACTATAACCATCCTTCCATCATCGCGTGGGTGCCGATCAATGAAAGCTGGGGAATTCCAATGGTCCAGAGCTGCGAACAGCAGCAGCATCACAGCTTGGGGATGTATCATTTGCTTCATTCTTTGGATACGACGCGGCTCGTCATTTCGAATGACGGGTGGGAGCAGACGACAACCGATATTTGTGCGATTCATAACTATTCACATGGCGGGCAGGAGGAACCGGACAAATACGAGTATTATAAACAATCCCTTGCCACGAAAGAACAAGTTTTGCAGGCTCAGTCGGCCAAGCGCCGAATTTATGCGAACGGCTTTGCCCACCAAGGCGAACCGATCCTGTTGACCGAGTTCGGGGGAATTGCCTACAAGCTTGGCGCCGACGAGGGGTGGGGCTATACTTCCGTGAGCAATGAGCGGGATTTCGTGGAGGATTACCGCAGAGTGATCGAGGCCGTCTACGCTTCCCGCGTAATCCATGGATTTTGTTATACGCAGCTGACGGACGTGGAGCAGGAGATCAACGGATTATTGACCTATGATCGGAAGCCCAAGTGCGATGTGAACGACATCCGGCGAATCCATGAGTTGTGGAATCAAGAGATTGTCGAGCAATAAGAGGGAAGGAGCTGATTCGAGACGATGCAAACAGGATTTCGAACGATAAAAACGGTAACGACAGATCAGATTCATGTGCGCGACCCATTTGTATTTCCGAATAAGGAAGAGGGGAAATATTATTTGTTCGGCACGACGTTCGCCGATGGCTGCGGGGATATCGATCCTGTGTTTGAAGTCTATGAAAGCAGCGATTTGCGGCAATGGACAGGCCCTTATATTGCGTTTCAACCGCCCAAAGGCTTCTGGGGAGTGCGCCATTATTGGGCTCCGGAAGTGTTCGAGGCAGACGGAAAATATTATATGTTCGCCACGTGCAAGGGCGGCATCGGCGAACACCGGGGGACCGGCATACTCGTGGCGGATCATCCTGCCGGACCGTACCGGCCGCATAGCGACGGCCCCGTGACGCCCCGCGATTGGGAATGCTTGGACGGAACCTACTACGAGGATGGAGAAGGACAGCGCTGGATCGTATTTTGTCACGAGTGGACCGAACTCTATGAAGGCAACATTAAGGCGATTCGCCTCACAAAAGACTTAACCTCCTCTTACGGAGAAGCGGTAACGATTCTGAACGCGGCCGACATGGAATGGATTCGTCTGTTCGGCGATCCGCGCATCGAGAAGGAAGGCTAATTGACGGATGCGCCGTTCATGTATCGCGCCCGCAATGGAGAACTGATCATGCTGTGGTCCAGCTACTCGGTTGCGGGTTATGGGGATGAAGGCTTTGGCGGGTATACGGTCGCAATAGCCCGCTCCGCAACTGGTTCCGTGGAAGGCCCGTGGAGTCATGACAAGCAGCTTCTGATGGATCGCAATGCCGGGCATTCGAGTCTTTTCCGGGACTTTAACAACCAATTATGGCTGTGCACGCACTACCCGGATACGCCGCACGGCAACGAGAGAGCCTTATTTGTTCAGGTCGAGGAGCTCGAGAACGGATTGAATATCGTTCGATAAACAACAACATCTCCGCCTCCACTCCGGCAGGCGCTGCCTAACTTTGTTGGTATAGGGCATAGCCAAGTCAAACGGGACGATATTTCCATATGATGGGGGTATCAAATGAAAGGAGGTCACCCGAATGAGCGGAGTAGGCGGAATTGGGGGTCTCTGGACCTCGACAGGCGTCATCTTGGTTCTCTTTATCTTGCTTGTCATCGTTTCTTGCGCTTGTATCTTCTAATTACATGGCCATATCCTCCGAACGTGCTCATGGTTTCCTTTTGATATTGGCCCTGCTCATTCTGCAGGGCTATTTCGCTTGAATCCGATGTATACTGGATGTATCGGTCTTACCCGGCGAAGGGGAACAGATAGCAGAGGAACAGCGAAGGATTTGTGCCGCTCCGCCGTTCGTTGCCCGTGCATTCAGTCCTATTCATTCTAAAGGAGTGATACGAATGAACACCAAAGAGTTAAGAGAAAAAATAGCCGCTTCCTGCCGGCAATATGACAGCTTGTATGGAAAGCTGGTCGCCCCGATTAATGACATGCTAATCGATATTGATGCGGACATTTCAGAGAAAACAGCCAATCAAATTATAGAAAACCTTAAATTGTTTCACGAAGGGGAAAAATACATAGCGGATTGCCATCTGGACGAAAGCAATAATTTTATGGAGGACGGCATCGAACAACTCCACAAAGGAAACCTTGCTGACGGAGCGCTGCAGCTGTTTGGCGCGGGGTTGAATTTCGCCAGCTTCGCGGCCAAGGCGGCTTCATCCAAAAATATTCATCCTCAACAGATGCTTAATGAACGCTTTCAACGAATAAAAAACGCATTGGACTCCTAATTGCACAGCACAACAAGCCTGTATCAGCGCAAGCCCCTGAGATGCTTTTGGGGCTAGACAGGCATAAGAAGGCTGCCATGGAGAAAAAGAAGATGTAGCCTGAAAACTTCGAAGCCAAGATGATTGGCTTCACCAAGCGTGAACCGCCGAAATCAGAGACCATGCGATTCCAAGAGCCTCGGGAGCGACCCGGGGCTTTTTCATGTCTCGAAGCATATTTCAAGCGGAAATTGACATGCTATAGGTGACTAACCCCAAGAGAGTCCACAGCAACCTTGGAGAGTGAACCATAGCAGACGGACGCCCGTAGACCCAACGCGCGGCCTCTGTTATGACCATCCGATCTCCTTTGTCTCCTCTCTTTTGGTGTACGCTCCATATGTTCATCCTAGTGACAGAAGAGATTCAATAGTGGAGGATTACATTATGCACAAAAAATTAAACATTGCCTTGATTCTCCTGCTCTCCATCCTGCTGATCATGTCAGGATGCGGTAACAGAGGCGCGAAACCGGAGCCGAATAAGGGCGCTGCACAAGAAGAAAAGGATAAAGGAAAAAAAGATGCTGCATCAGGTGCATCCATGGCGAAGTATACTCCACTTGAGGAGCTTAAAGACAGCTACGACATCGTGATCGTTGGCGCGGGCGGCGCAGGCATGAGTGCAGCACTTGAAGCCAAAGCAGCGGGCATGAACCCGGTCATCCTCGAGAAAATGCCGGTTGCAGGCGGCAATACAAGCAAATCGTCCTCGGGCATGAACGCTTCGGAAACGAAATTCCAAAAGGAGCAAGGCATTTCGGACAGTAATGATGTATTTTACGAAGAGACATTAAAAGGCGGGCATAACACCAACAATAAGGACTTGCTTCGCTTTTTCGTCGACAATTCAGCCGGTGCCATCGATTGGCTGGATTCCATCGGCATCACATTGAACAATATCACGATCACGGGCGGCATGAGCGAGAAACGCACCCATCGTCCCAAAGACGGCTCGGCTGTTGGCCAGTATCTCGTGACCGGTTTGCTGAAAAATGTACAGGAACAGGGCATTCCGATTTTTGTCAATGCCAATGTCAAAGAAATTACGAAGCAAGACGGAAAAGCAAGTGGGGTTAAAGTTGCCTTCAGTCAGAATGGCGAGAAAACAATCGCTGCGAAATCCGTCGTCATCACGGCTGGCGGATTTGGCGCCAACATGGATATCATCGCCCAGTTCCGGCCGGACCTGGAAGGATATGTGACGACGAATCAAAAAGGAAGCACTGGCGACGGCATTAAAATGATCGAAAAAATGGGAGGCACCACGGTCGATATGGCTTATATCCAGGTTCACCCGACGGTGCAGCAGGAAAACTCCTACCTCATCGGTGAAGTGGTACGGGGAGAGGGCGCAATTCTCGTATCCAGCAAAGGCAAGCGGTTTATCAACGAAATGGCTGCTCGTGACACGGTAACTGCGGCGATCAATAAGCTGCCGGAGAAAAACGCTTTCCTTGTGTTCGATTCCGGCGTCAGAAAGCGCGCCAAAGCGGTTGAACAATATGAAAAATTGGGATTTGTGAAGACCAAGGACACAATCAAGGCGTTAGCTGAAGAAATCGGCGTACCGGCGGATCAATTACAAAAGACCCTCGATACGTGGAACGGCGCTGTAAAAAATAAGAAAGACGCCGAGTTCGGGAGAAAGACGGGCATGGATCACGACCTGTCGGCTGCGCCGTACTACGCGATCAAAATCGGACCAGGAATTCACTACACGATGGGCGGCGTGGAAATCAACACGAACACGGAAGTCTTGGACAATAACGGAAAACCTATTCCAGGTCTTTTTGCCGCAGGTGAAGTTACCGGAGGTCTGCACGGCGAGAACCGAATCGGTGGTAATTCCGTTGCCGAAATCGTCATTTTCGGCCGTCAAGCCGGCATCAAATCGTCCGAATACGTGAAAACGCAAAAATAAGGGACAGATCTTCCACACCTGTGGCAGGATGCAACAGCAAATCGCAAAAAGAACGCAATCTGTCTAATGGCTATAAAAATCCTGTATACGGTTCATTTGGAAAGAGATAAGCCCCGGAGTGTTCCGGGGCTTATCGGTTACTTCAATGGTTCTGTTTTAAATTTGGCCCGCATTTCATCGTAACCCGTCTTGAGCTCTCCCTCGCCATCAGGAGTAAACCCGAAGGCGATTTTCCCTTCCATAACCAGCACGATAATTTCTTTTTCTTTCCCGTCAACGGTACCTCGTGCTAGTACGAGCGTTCCTTTCTTTCCTTCTTCTTCGTAATTGATAGACTCCATAACTTTGGGATCTTTGTACATCTTGCTCTCGTCGGTCACATTATTTTGCCCTAAAGCAAATAGAGGCTTGATGTCAGGATGAACATTTTCTTCGACAAACTTTGTCTTGGCATCTACATCGGTTCCATTCACGAACGTATTGATATAGTCGAGAACGAGCCCTTCATCTTTTGACTGTCCTCCGCCGCCCCCGCAGCCTACCAAGACCAACAAACACACCAGGAATATTGCGCTTAATTTCTTCAAAATTCCCCCTCCTTCGATTTAATTATATGACCATATACTCATATATTCTATACCTTAAATTAGACTAAATAATGAAAACCCCGGATTGCTCCGAGGTTTTTTGCAACAAGGGCTTTAATGAAAAAATAAATTGGGCGCCCCTTACGGGACGCCCTCATGGGAGAGGAGAAACCGGACGAAGAGCTTATGGGGAAACGTAAGTCTTCTCCGCGGTTGTCTACGACATTCAATGATGTCGATACTTTAAGGATTGCCAGCCGGGAGAAATATATACATTCTCCGGATAACTTTTTTTCTTTTGGCACGAAATCGGCGGCGCAGTGCGGATTTCATTTTTCAAAATTGGGAAATGTATGTTACGATTAACGTCGAATATGCGGCGATGATCGCTGCATGGAAGTTGGCGGAAAGAAGAGAAGGTGAGACAACTGAGAGTGATATCGGGAACGGCCAGAGGCCGTACGTTGAAGCCTGTGCCCGGCATGGGGACTAGGCCGACGACGGATAAAGTGAAGGAAGCGCTGTTCAGCATGATTGGTCCTTATTTCGAAGGGGGCCGTGCCCTCGATCTGTTCGCCGGAACGGGCGGCCTGGGAATTGAAGCCTTGAGCCGGGGAGCGGAATGGGCGGTATTCATCGATAAGGATGCGAGAGCGGTCGAGGTGGTGCGCGGCAACCTGACGGCCACGGGGTTGGCTGACAAGGCCGAAGTGTACCGCAACGATGCGAGGAGGGCGCTCAAGGCGCTGGTCAAGCGGAATCTTTCCTTTCATTATGTATTTCTCGATCCGCCATACCGGTTGAAGGATGCGGACGAACTGTTGATGGAGATGTGGGATAGCGGCTTGCTGAGCAATGACGCCATCGTTGTCGTCGAGCATGACGCATCTCATGTGTATTCCGAGCGCGTTGGTCCGCTCTCGATCTGGAAGAAGGCGGATTACGGGGATATCGCGGTATCGATATACCTCGTCGATACCGAAGCATCCGGTGAATAAGGAAGCGATTCTGTTGCAACCGAACAGAACAAAGAGGCGCCCGCCTATGTGCCAATAGGTGCGTTGCGCCTTCCAAGGAGGCTTACAAATGATGACAGACAACTACGAGCATGCATGCCGGCCCCGGACTGCCGTATATCCGGGCAGCTTCGATCCGGTGACGCTCGGACACCTGGACATAATCGAGCGGGCGGCGAGGCAATTCGACAGGCTGATTGTCGCTGTGCTGAACAATTCGAGCAAGAAGCCGCTCTTCTCCATTGAAGAACGGCTTGAGCTGCTGCGCACGGTGACGAAGCGGTGGCCCAATGTAGAGGTAGACAGCTTCAGCGATCTGACCGTCAATTATATGGACGCGAAGAATGGCGATGTGATTGTCCGCGGTATTCGGTCGGTCACGGATTTCGAATACGAGCTGCAGCTGGCTTCAACGAACCAGAAGCTGAACCCTCGGGTAGAGACGATCTTTATGATGACGAATCCGAAGTATTCCTACCTCAGCTCCAGCATCGTGAAAGAAATCGCCCATTATGGCGGCGATATTAGCGAGCTCGTGGCCCCGGAGGTCGAGGCGGCGCTGCGGAATAAATCTAAGCATTGAACGCGGCTCCGTTCCGCTCCGCCGCTCAGGTGCGCTTCCATCGTCCGACAAAGAGCGACACGGCCATTCCAATGAGCAGGAAGATACATAGAACCGGGACAAGCGTCAACGATTGCAGCCATCCTGGCGCAGAAGCCAGTTCGGCAATGCACTGGATCCAGGAGGAAGGAGCTTCCCCGAGCCCGTTCCCGGCATCCAGCAGCCGGAACGCTTCTTGCTCCGGCGGCGCAAGCCGCAACAGGCTGTGAAGCGGATGCCACAGGATGAACGTGAGCAGGAAGGCAGACGCGGCATGGAGAAGCCTCATCAGGAAAAAGCGGCTGTACCGCAAGTCGGTTCCTCGGGTTAAGCTATGGACCTGCAGATGGGCGCTGATTCCGCTCCATGCAATGACGGCGCCGATAAGGGCGGTCTGGAAGAGAGAAGAACGGAAGGCGGCCGAGCCGAGCGAATGCGTGCCAAGGTTCACCTCGAACAGGCCGTTCAGCAGATACACGCCGAATTCCTGGGGGACAGCAAGCCGCAGCACCTGGACAATGACAGAGAACATCATGATAAATCCGCCGATCATCATCAACGTTTGGACGGAAGAAGTGACGGAATCGCCGAGCAGCCGGCCGAACGCACGTCCGTCCCGGCGGTGTGCCTGCTCCATCGCCTGCAGCATCCGCTTCCATAGCGGCTTGGAAGCAACGGGTGCCGCTCTCCGTCTGTGAAGGCGATCCGCAGCGGGATGAAAAGCTCCCGCCCAACGCACAATAAACATCATAAAAAGGGAAGAAACCCAGTGCACGACCGCAATAATAAGCCCCAATTCGGCCTGCTGCAGGAAGCCGACTCCGACGACGGCGATCATGAAAATGGGATTGGCGGCATGAGTCAGCCCGAGCAGCCGCTCCGCTTCAAGGCGGGACAATTCATTGTCTCTCCGCAAGTGGACGACCGCTTCGGCGCCAGCAGGATATCCTGCTGTCCAACCGACGGACCAGGCCCAGCCGCCGATCCCGGGAAGCCGGAACAGTATCCGCATGAACGGATCCAGCAGCACGCCGATGCCATGCACCCAGCCGTAGGCCTTCAACATTTCGGACAGTATAAGGAACGGCAGCAGGGCCGGGAATATAATGGTCCACCAGACCTTCAGCCCCTGCAAAGAGGCTTGAAAGGATTTATCCGGATAAGCGATGATGCATAGCACCAATAGTACCGCAGAGCCCCCCATGATGAGCGTGGACAGCCGCTGGGAAGCAGGCGATGTGCGGAATGAGAACATGGCGGTCACCCCTTTGGCCGTAAATGAAGAAGCAAGGCTTCAAGCCCATTACGATCTCATGTGTACGTAACAGGGACGGGCTTTAGACCAAATATCGCAGGGCGATCCGAGGGCATGGGAGGTAGGAGAATGGAAAATGAGTTCAGATCGTACGGGCGGCAGCCAAATTCTCCCCGCTTCCGCGGATGGAAGTGGATCTTCGCGGCGATCGTGCTGTTCTATGTCGTTGTGTATATGCCGACGCCGTATGTGATTTATACGCCAGGAAGCGCTGAAGAGGTGAAGCCGTTCATCAATGTGGAAGGCGGAGACGAGACGGAGGAGGGCACGTTCCTTCTCACCACGGTAAGAAGAACGTATGCCAATCTGGCGCTGATTGCGTGGCGGGCCTTCGATCCGAATGCCGAATTCGGCAAGAAGGAAGAAGCGCTTCAAGGGAGAACCGAGCAGGAATATATCAATGAACAGCTGTTCAACATGAGCAACTCGCAGATGGTCGCGATATTGGCGGCGTATAATCAGGTAGGCATTCCGTACAAGATCGAATCCGAAGGCATATATGTTCTCTTTAACAATAAGCAACTGGCTGATAATGAATTCATTACGAATGATCGGATTATGGAAGTGGAAGGCCAGAAGGTGAATGGTTTCGATGATTTGCAGGCCGCCTTGAAGGAGCGGACAGCTGGGGAGACGATTCAGGCTGTCGTTGAGCGGGAAGGCAAGCTGGTGCAGGTCAAGGCGAAGCTTGTCGAACTCCGGGATCAGACCGGCAGCGGCAAGCAGCGGATTGGCTTCGGTCTTGCTTACGGGGAGAAAAAGAAGGTTGTGCCTGAGGATAACAAGCATAGCGTAACCTTCCACGAATCCGATATCGGAGGGCCTTCGGCCGGCTTGATGTTCACGCTGGAGCTGATCAACCGCTTGACTCCGGGGGATCTGACGAAGGGCTACCGGATCGCCGGCACCGGCACGATTGATCCGTCGGGGAAGGTTGGCCCGATCGGCGGCGTGAAGCATAAGGTCGTGGCTGCCGACAGGGAAGGGGCGGTCTTGTTCCTGGTGCCTTCCGGCAACTATGAGGAAGCAAAGACGAAGATGGACAAGATGGACACGAAGATGAAGCTGGTGCAGGTCGATACGCTGCAGGATGCGCTGGAGGCGGTGAAGCAGCTCCAGCCGGCTTCGTAACATGATACGGGCTTCGGTACCGGATTCGGGGCGGACAACGGTTGGCGCATGCCAGCCGTTGTTCGCCGTTATGGGGATTAGAACCGGCGGGGCGGCTCATAATAGTCACGAAAGGCGGCCCTCGCTTCCCAGCCGCGGAACGCGTTGGCATAGGCGGCGGTGGCGCGGGAGTCCGCTTCCAGGCCGGCGCGGCCGCCCAGATGGCTGTTGTCGCGCGTCATGTTGAGGACGACGGGAAGCTCCGCGCAGCGCTTCATTCGCTTCAGGAGATGGCGCCCGCGCTCGGTGAAGCCGAGCACTCGCACGTAAGCGGGACCCGTGACGAGGGCGTCCGGCCCGAAATGAAATTTATCATGATGCAGCAAGATATGGGCTAAGGTTCGCATCAATTTGGTCCGGGTATAGCGCTTCGTCTTCAGCTTCGCGATCAGCGGCTCAACGCCGGGATCCTCCAGCGTCTGGAGCGCTTGCTTGATGCGGTGCTCGAGCCCTTCGGTCACCTCCAGATACCGCGCCAGCTCCTCGGGCGGGAGCAGGTAGAGGCGGTAGAACAGCTCGCGGCGGAACGCTTCCCAATTGAGCGGCGCCCTGCCGGAAGCATGCTCCCGTTCCAGAATGCGAAGCGTGCTCTCCGGCACATAGCGGGCCGCCGCAGCCAGCTCCCCGGAGCCGGACCAGAGGCGCCGGACGGCGGTGGCGCTGGCGATGGTGCCTTCCGGCGCCTCCGCATCGTGATAGCCGGCTTCGCGGCGCGGAATCGTCAGCGGCTTCATGTCGCTGTTCAGCCGCCGCATCGCCAGCAAATAGTGCAGCCCGAGCGAATTGTTCGGCTGGGTCAGCCAATGCGCGCCAGGCTCCGCCGCGCTGCCGGCGGCCGCTTCGCCGCCGTCCAGCACCGGTCCGGCCGCGGCGGCGTAGGCGGCCGGATAGCTGCGCCCGGCCTTCAGCTCGGCGCGCAGCCGGCCGGCGAATCCGTCCGGCTCGCGGGCCAGCGCCTTGGCGGCCCCGCGCAGCCGCTTCAGGTCGCCGGATTCGCTGCCGAAGCACAGCGCGTCGACGACGCCGGTCGCCTGCAGCGTCGCTACCGCGCCGAAGGCGAACCATTCGGCCGGCTGGACGGCATATGCGACCGGCAGCTCCAGCACAAGGTCGACGCCGGCTGCCAGCGCCATATCGGTGCGCGCCCATTTGTCGGCCAGCGCGGGCTCGCCCCGCTGCAGGAAATGGCCGCTCATGACCGCGACGGCGGCTTCCGCCTCAGCCGCCAGCTTCGATTGCTGCAAATGATACAGATGCCCGTTATGCAGCGGGTTATATTCAACAACGACTCCGACCGTTTTCATATCACTCTTCCTTTCGATCACAGAATAAGGTAAGATGGTGATTCATGGACAGAAGGGTTCATAGGCTGCCCGTCCGGCGGGCCCTCGGACCCGTCGCGGCGCTCCTGAATTTCCCATCCGATCATACCATGAACCGGGAGAGAACGGCGAATTTTTGGCGGAGGGACAGAGGATGTCCCGGCAATCTGTCAAACGAATTTGGTTGACAAAGCATGACGTTAATCGCTATAATTAATTTTGTTTGTTTGGAGTGATGTTATGAACATTCATTTTCGGGACATTGCCGCAAAAGGACGGGAAACCCGTATTCAATCGGCATTTTCCGCTAACGATGTGGTTCGGGACCGCAAAGATATTTCCATACCCGACCCGGTGACCGTGGATTTGACGGCCAGGGCGGAAGGCGAAGGACAGGTTGGCGTGCGTGGCCAGCTGACCGCGCGGTTGGAACTGGTATGTTCGCGTTGTTTGACGTCGTTTACCGAGACATACGTCATTCCGTTCGATGAGCAATTCAAGCTGACAGACTCTACTGATCTTTCCCCGGAGGAAGAGGAGGACGACGTCACTGCGGTGACGGAAGACCTTATCGACCTGCAGCCTTATGTGGAAGTCGCGCTTTTGCTGGCCTTGCCGTTCGCGCCGCTGTGCAGCGAATCGTGCAAGGGCTTGTGCCCTACTTGCGGCACGAACCGCAATGAGCAGTCCTGCGGCTGTTCGAACGAGCGCATTGACCCGAGACTGGCGGGGTTACAAGATTTCTTCAAGAAATAAATAGCGACAGTAGAAGTATTCTGTTCAAGAAGAGCGCTGGCCGCGCTTTTTGGACAGCCCTGGAAGAGCACGTAACTTGGGTAAGGAGGTGTAGAACATGGCAGTACCTCAAAGAAGAACGTCGAAGACTCGTCGTGACAAGCGCCGTACGCACTTTAAATTGTCTGTGCCTGGCATGGTGAAGTGCGCACAATGCGGAGAGTTGAAATTGGCTCACCATGTATGCAAAGTGTGCGGAACATACAAAGCAAGAGAGATCATCAAACAATAATGATTCATAAGAAAAGGCAGTGCTTCGCCATCGGTGGGGCGCTGTTTTTTTATTAATCGAAGCCGATTTCATAACTTCTGCTTTTCTTTGCCGGCGATTTTATATATACTGGATTAGTACCAGGTTCTAATGGCTCCTATTAACGGCCTCTTCATTTGTGAAGATGAGATAAAGTAATTATTCCGATTATATTCCGAGGCTCCGAAGTCGATGTGACGATCCGGACAACAGGACAAGAAGGTGGTGCGGGGTCATCCAACGTTTGCCGAAGCGACAGCGTCAACAGCAGTTGGCGAAAATCATTGAGGAAAATCCGTTTGTAACCGATCAGGAACTGACCCGCATGCTGAAGGTCAGTATCCAGACCATTCGCCTCGACCGGATGGAGCTGGCTATCCCGGAGCTGCGGGAACGCTTGAAGATGATGGCGGAGCAGACTTACGATCAGGTGCGGTCGCTGCCGCTGCATGAAGTGATCGGTGATATCGTCGATCTGCAGCTGGATCATAGCGGCATCTCATATTTCGAGATACGCGAGGAACATGTCTTTTCGCGGACGCATATCGCCCGAGGCCACCATTTGTTCGCGCAGGCGAACTCGCTGGCCGTGGCTGTTATCAACGACGAGATCGCGCTGACGGCCACGGCGGACATCCGGTTCATCCGGCGGGTGCGCCTCGGGGAGAAATGCATCGCCAAGGCGTATGTCCGATCCGGGTCGGGGGAGCGGAGCAAGGCGAAGGTGGAGGTATTCACCTATGTCGGCAAGGAGCTGGTGTTCCAGGGCAACTTTATCATATTCCGTTCAGGCGCGATGAACGGCAGCGAAGGAGGAGACGAGCATGAGAATCGCCATTGACGCCATGGGGGGAGACCAAGCTCCGGAATGCAATGTGCAAGGGGTTCTTGCCGCGGCGCAGGCATGGTCTGATATCGAGCTGCTGCTGGTGGGGGACGAGGCGAGGCTGGAGCCGCTGCTGTCATCCCGCCCCGCGAATGTCCGCATCGTTCATGCGGCGAGCACGATCGAAGCGGATGACGAGCCCGTCAAGGCGGTCAGACGCAAGAAGGATGCTTCGATGGTTGTCGCCGGACGAATGGTGCGGGAAGGGGAAGCGGACTGCATGATCTCGGCCGGGAACACCGGCGCGCTCATGACGACGGGCCTGCTGGTCGTCGGCCGGATGGCCGGCGTCGAGCGGCCGGCGCTGTCGCCGATGATACCGACGATGGACGGGCGCGGCGTGCTGGCGCTCGATCTGGGAGCGAACATGGATGCGAAGCCGGAGCATCTCGTGCAGTATGCGCTGATGGGCAGTATTTACCGGGAGAAGGTGCATGGCATTCCGAAGCCCCGCGTCGGGCTGCTCAACGTCGGCACGGAAGCGATGAAGGGCAACGAGCTGACGAAGCAGGTATATCCGATGCTGGAAGAGCTGCCGATTCATTTCGTCGGCAATGTGGAGGCGCGCGATGTGCTGGAAGGCAGCTGCGACGTGCTCGTATGCGACGGGTTCGTCGGCAATGTGCTTCTGAAGTCGCTGGAAGGCACGGCCGGCTCCTTGTTCAGTGTGCTGAAGCAGGAATTTACCCGTTCCTGGTATACGAAGCTGGCTGCCGCGGTGCTGATGCCGGGCTTGAAGCGTCTGAAGAAGATGATGGATTACAAGGAGCACGGCGGTGCGCCGCTGCTCGGGCTGAACGGACTGGTGCTCAAAGCCCACGGTTCTTCGGACGCGCGGGCGATCGAGAATGCGGTCCGCCAGGCGCGCACGGCGCTGCAGCATGATCTTATTCATACGATTGCAACGGAAATCGGAGGGAATACAAGCGGGAAGTGAGTGGTGCGATAATGAAATTGCGTTCGGTAGGCATTATCGGTACGGGGAAATACGTACCTGAACGGGTCTTGACCAATGAAGACTTGGAGAAGATGGTCGATACTAATGACGAATGGATTGTAACCCGGACCGGGATTAAAGAGCGGCGTATTGCAGCCGACCATGAAGCGACGTCGGATTTGGCGTATCATGCCGCCCAGAAGGCCTTGAAGGCGGCCGGGATAACGGCCGAGCAGTTGGATCTTATCGTCGTCACGACGATTACGCCGGACATGGCTTTCCCGTCTACGGCCTGCCTGCTTCAGGAGCGGCTCGGCGCCAAGCGCGCCGCGGCCTTCGACCTGTCGGCGGCTTGTTCGGGTTTCATTTACGGGCTGGCGAATGCGAGCAACTTCATCGCGATGGGCACTTACCAATATGCGCTCGTCGTTGGGGCGGAATGTCTGTCCCGAATTACGGATTATACAGACCGGAATACGTGCATCCTGTTCGGAGACGGTGCCGGAGCCGCCGTGCTCGGTCCCGTTCCGGAAGGCCGCGGCTTCCAGTCATTCGAGCTGGGCGCGGACGGCGGCGGCAAGGAGCTCTTGAAGCTGGAAGGCGGAGGTTCCCGTTACCCGGCATCGCATCAGACGGTAGACGACAAACGCCATTATATCTATATGAACGGCAGGGAAGTATTCAAGTTCGCGGTGCGCGTCATGGGCAATGCTGCCGATGAGGCGCTCAGAAAGGCGGGCAAGACGAAAGAAGACATTGATCTGCTTATCCCGCATCAAGCGAATACCCGGATTATTCATGCCGCGATCGAGCGTCTGAATCTGCCGGAGGAGAAATGCGTCATTAATTTGCCGAAGTATGCGAACACGTCGGCAGCATCGATACCGCTCGCTTTGGCGGAAGCGGTGGAGGAAGGCCGGGTGAAGGAAGGCGACACGCTTCTTCTCGTCGGCTTCGGCGGAGGCTTGACTTGGTCGGCCTCGGTTATTCAATGGTAGTCCGGCGCCATCGCAGCGAAAAATTGAACCGAATCACGGCGCCTTGCCGTAATACGTTATAGACATCAGTCATTGGAAGGAGTGTGCCCAATGGGCAAATTGGCATTTGTCTTTCCTGGACAAGGCTCGCAAGAGGTAGGCATGGGCAAGGATGTGTACGATGCCGTTCCGGCGGCGCGGGAAGCGTTCGAGACAGCGGACCGGGTATTGGGATTCCCGTTGACCGAGATGATATTCGAAGGTCCGGAGAGCGGCTTGAAGCAGACGTCGAACACGCAGCCGGCGCTGCTGGCGACGAGCTGGGCACTCTATCAGGCACTGGAGCGCCATGGCATCCGGCCGGATTATGTAGCCGGACACAGCTTGGGCGAATACGGCGCGCTTGTGGCAGCCGGTGTGCTCCGCTTCGAGGACGCGATCGCGATCGTGCGCCAGCGCGGCCAGTTCATGGAGCAAGCGGTTCCGAGCGGCCAAGGCGCTATGGCGGCGGTGCTTGGCGCCGAACGCGAACGGCTGGGAGCCCTGTGCGATGATATCTCCGCCGCCGGGACTCCGGTCGAGATGGCGAATCTCAACTGTCCGGGCCAGATCGTCGTGTCCGGATCCCGCGAAGGGATCGACGCGGCGGTCGAGCGCGGGAAGGAAGCCGGAGCGAAGCGGGTCATTCCGCTCGAAGTGAGCGGACCGTTCCATTCCGCGATGATGAAGCCGGCGGCCGAGCGGCTCGGCGAGGCGCTGCGGGCAATCGAGATGCAGGATGCGTGCATTCCTGTCATCGCGAATGTGACCGCCCGTCCGGTCACCGAGGCCGAGCAGATTCGCGGCTTGCTGGTTGAACAGGTATTTTCGCCTGTCCTCTGGGAGGACAGCGTCCGCTATTTGATCGATCAAGGCGTGGACACGTTTGTCGAGATTGGGTCGGGCAAAGTGCTGTCCGGTCTCATCAAAAAAATCGACAGATCGGTGCGCATCGTCTCCATCAACAGTCTAGAGGCGATCGAAGCATACGAGTGATGGCTTGGACGGCCGCGGCTGTGCGGTTAATGCATGAACGGGCAACGCCGGTCTGACATTATCTCGTCTCCATGCCGATAGAGCGTATAGACGGCTCGTATCGAAGATTTTGCGAAAGGGGGAATACCGATGTCCAGCTTGGAAGGAAAAATAGCGCTCGTCACAGGAGCGTCCCGCGGTATCGGCCGGGCGATTGCCATTCATTTGGCGGAAGCCGGAGCCGATGTCGTCGTTAATTATGCCGGAAGTGAAGCGGCGGCGGCCGAGACGGCGGCAGCGATTGCGGCCCTTGGTCGTAGAGCTGTCACGGTAAAGGCCAACGTCGGCAAGATGGAGGAAGCCGATCAGCTTGTCAAGACCATATTGGAACAATTCGGAAAAATTGACATTTTGGTGAATAATGCCGGCATTACAAGAGATAATTTAATTATGCGGATGAAAGAAGAAGAGTTCGATCAGGTGATCGAGACGAATCTGAAGGGCGTCTTCAACTGCATCAAAGCCGTGACGCGCCCGATGATGAAGCAGCGCTCCGGCCGCATCATCAACATTTCATCCGTCGTCGGTGTGCTGGGCAATCCCGGACAAGCCAACTACGTGGCGGCCAAGGCGGGAGTCATCGGCTTGACGAAGGCGTCGGCCCGCGAGCTTGCTTCCCGGGGCATTACCGTCAACTGCGTCGCGCCGGGATTTATCGAGACCGACATGACCGACGTGCTTCCGGAAGACATGAAGGCGCAGCTGCTCGGCCAGATTCCGCTTGGCAAGCTCGGCCAGCCTGCGCATATCGCCAAAGCGGTGCGTTTCCTGGCGTCGGAGGACGCGGAGTACATGACCGGCCAGACGATTCACGTCGATGGCGGCATGTATATGTAGGGGCTTCTCAGTCTATGAATCCATGGACTTTAAGCATTATTTTGTAAGAGGTTTTGATATGGTAATTTAAAATGTTTTTTCGTATAATACCAAGGAGGAGGTGAACCGGATGTCAGCAGAAGTGTTTGAGCGAGTGAAGCGCATCATCGTTGAGCGCCTTGGCGTGGATGAAGCGGAAGTAACACTGGAAGCATCTTTTAAAGATGATCTTGGCGCTGATTCCCTCGATGTTGTGGAATTGGTCATGGAATTGGAAGATGAGTTTGATATGGAAATCTCTGATGAAGACGCAGAGAAGATTACTTCGGTAGGAGAAGTAGTGAATTACATACAATCTCATAAGTAAGCAGGTAGTGAGTCCCGTTCAAGCAGTAACGGGACTTCTCCTCATTTACATTGTATGTAGCGCGTTGTCTACCTGGGATGCGCTTGATGAATAGAACTCGGAACTGATATAGAGGTGATACGCGTTGAAACAGAGGGTTGTAGTGACCGGGATGGGCGTAGTAACGGCTCTCGGTTCGGACCTTGATACGTTGTGGAGGAGCCTGATGGAAGGCAGGTCAGGCATTTCGCAGATCGAGGCGTTTGATACGACCGATTACCCGACTAAGATCGCTGCTTCCGTGAAAGATTTCAATCCGGAAGACTATATAGATAAGAAGGAAGCCCGCCGTATGGACCGCTTCGTTCAATTCGGCATCGCTGCGAGCAAGAAGGCGGTGGATGATGCCAAGCTGGACATGGATCAGACGAACCGGGATCGGGTCGGCGTCATTGTCGGTTCGGGAATCGGCGGACTGGGAACTTGGGAAGAGCAGCATCGCACTTTGCTGGAAAAAGGGGTTAAGCGAGTCAGTCCCTTCTTCATTCCGATGATGATCGCGAACATGGCGTCAGGCCATATCTCGATGATGATCGGCGCGCGCGGCCCGAATACGGCTGCCGTATCCGCATGCGCGACCGGGACCCACTCGATCGGCGATGCGTTCAAGATTATTCAACGCGGCGACGCCGACGTCATGATCTGCGGCGGCGCGGAAGCGACGATCCGCCCGATCGGGATGGCTGGATTCTGCGCGATGCGCGCCATGTCCACCCGCAATGACGAACCGGAACGCGCGAGCCGGCCGTTCGATGTCGATCGGGACGGCTTCATTATGGGCGAGGGCGCCGGCGTGCTTGTTCTGGAGTCGCTGGAGCACGCGCTGGAGCGCGGAGCCCGCATCTATGCGGAGGTGACCGGCTACGGCATGAGCGCGGATGCGCATCATATTACGGAGCCGGATCCGGAAGGTCCTGCGCTCTGCATGACGAGAGCGATTCAGGATGCGGGATTCCAGCCGGAGCAGATCGATTATATTAACGCGCACGGCACATCGACCCCGGTCGGGGACCGGTCGGAAACCCGGGCCATCAAGGCCGCATTGGGTGACCATGCAAGGAATGTAGCAATTAGTTCTACGAAGTCGATGACAGGACACTTGCTTGGTGCAGCCGGCGGAGTGGAAGCCGTTATCTGCGCATTGACGCTGCAGAATGGCATGATTCCGCCAACTATCAACTTAGAGAATCAAGATCCGGAATGCGACCTGGATTATGTGCCGAATGTGCCGCGCAAGGCGGACGTCCGCACCGCCATGTCGAACTCATTCGGCTTCGGAGGGCATAACGCGACCGTTGTATTAACGAAATACGAAGCGTAAGGAGTCAGACTGTTGAGTGTAGAATTGAAGCAGTTACAGCAGAAACTGAACATTCATTTCCGAAACAGGCAGCTGTTAAAGCAGGCGTTTACCCATGCTTCCTACGTAAACGAACATCGCTTCGGTCAGCACCAAGACAATGAACGCCTTGAATTTTTGGGCGATGCTGTGTTGGAGCTGACAGTGTCCGAATTTTTGTTCCATCAATGTCCGACACGGCCCGAAGGAGAACTGACCAAGATGCGCGCATCGATTGTCTGCGAGCCTTCCCTCGTCAAATTTGCCAATCAGCTTCAATTCGGCAAGTATGTGCTGCTCGGCAAGGGCGAAGAGCTGACGGGAGGGCGGACACGCCCAGCGCTGCTGGCCGATGTGTTCGAATCGTTCATCGGTGCATTGTATCTCGATCAAGGGCTGGAGCCTGTGCGGGAGTTTCTGCGGAATCATATTTTTCCGCAGATCTCGCTTGACGGCAAGCTGCAGACGAATGATTACAAGACGCAGCTGCAGGAGCTCACGCAGCACCACAACTTGGGGGCGCTTGAGTATCGTATCGTAGAGGAACGCGGACCTGCGCATGAACGGGAGTTCGTGTCCGAGGTTCACATGGGAGAGACCTGTCTGGGCCGCGGAGTCGGCCGCTCCAAGAAAGAAGCGGAGCAGCAGGCTGCGGCTGAAGCCCTCGAGCAATTGGTTATTCCGAAATCATAAGGTACTGTTAGGCCGGCGGTACGCTGCCGGCCGGTTTCGCAGAAAGAGCAAAGAGCAGCTGGCGAGACGGAACGGATGCCATTCCGTGACAGGCTGGTTTTTGCTCTTTCTTTGTCCACAGCAGGGGCTTGGTGAGGCAGTGTGGACGACCGGATGGAGAGGGCTGATTCGGATCGCGATATGGTACAATAAACGTTGAGGTGAATGAGGAACGATGTTCTTAAAACGGTTAGAACTGGCGGGCTTTAAATCGTTCGCGGATCGAACGGAGTTGGAGTTCGTTCAGGGAATTACCGGTGTCGTCGGCCCGAACGGCAGCGGCAAGAGCAATATATCTGACGCCATCCGGTGGGTGCTCGGCGAACAGAGCGCCAAATCGCTGCGGGGCGGCAAGATGGAGGACATTATCTTTGCGGGCAGCGATGCGCGGAAGGCGGTGAACTTCGGGGAAGTCTCGTTGACGTTGGACAATAGCGACGAGACGCTCGGTCTGGACTTCCATGAAGTGACCGTCACTCGGCGGGTCCACCGCTCGGGGGACAGCGAATATTTTATCAACAAGCAGCCCTGCCGGTTGAAGGATATTACGGAATTGTTCATGGATACGGGCATCGGCAAGGAAGCCTACTCTATTATCGGGCAAGGCCGGATCGAAGAGATTCTGAGTACGCGTTCCGAAGATCGGCGCGGAATTTTTGAGGAAGCGTCCGGCATTGTAAAGTACAAGTCCCGCAAGCGGGATGCGAAGAAGAAGCTGGACGACACCGAGCAGAATCTGCTGCGCATTCACGATCTGGTCGTGGAGCTGGAGGATCAGATTGGACCGCTGAAGGAGCAGTCCGAGAAGGCACGCCACTTCAAGCAGCTCAAGGAATTGCTGAAGACGAAGGAGATCGCCGTCTACGTTCATCAGATCGAGCAATTGCATACATCCTGGCAGCAGGCCAATGCAAAGCTGTCTGAACTGAAGGAACGGGAGCTGGCATTGTCCACGGTCGTAAGCGAGCATGATTCGAAGCTGGAAGTGCACCGGGTAGAGCTGCGCAAGCTCGAGGAAGAATTGGAGCGGCTGCAGGCGACGCTGCTGCATTACAGCGAGGAATATGAGAAGTGCGAAGGTCAGGGCGAGGTGCTCCGCGAGCGCAAGCGCAACCTGGTCGCGAATGAGCAGCAGATGCGGTCCAGTCTGGCGACGACATCGGAGCGAATGCGGACGAAGCAGCTGGAGGTTCAGGCCGTCCGTGAGAAGCTCCTGTCGCTGGAGAGCGAACTGGTCGAGACGAAGGGGCTCATTCATGCGGAGGAGGCGCGGCTTGTCGGGGTAACTGGCGGGACGAGCTCCGATGCGGAGGAGAGCTTGAAGGGCGAACTGCTTGACATTATGAACCAGATGGCTCAGCAGCGCAACGATATCCGCTATTACGATCAGCAGAAGGAAGCGCTGGACAAGCGGCTGCACAAGATGAAGCAGGGCCGTACGAAGCGGGAGCAGGAGCAGGCCGATCTGCGCAAGCGGATGGAAGATGCGAAGCGGCGCATGGAGACGATGGCCGAGGATCTCGCATACATACGGAACCGCTATTTGCAGGAGAGCGAGCAGTTGAAGAAGGACGAAGCGCTGCTTGGCGAGACCGAGCAAGCGGCTCGCAAATGGCAGCAGCAAGCCGATGCGCTCGTCTCGCGCCGCGATACGATGAAGGAGCTGGCGAATGATTACGACGGCTTCATGCTCGGGGTCCGGGAGGTGCTTAAGGCGGCCCGGCGCAACAGCCTGCATGGCGTTCACGGGGCGGTAGCCGAGCTGATCCGGGTGCCGGAAGAGCTGGAGACTGCGGTCGAGACCGCGCTCGGTGCTGCACTGCAGCATATCGTCATGGAAAATGAAGCCGTATCCCGGACGGCCATTACGTTCCTGAAGCAGCGGCAGCTGGGACGTGCCACGTTCCTCCCGCTCGATGTCATTCGAACGCGGACGATGAACGAGTCGGATCGCCGGGCCGTGGAAGGCGCCGAAGGATATATCGGAATTGCTGCTGATCTGGTGCGGAGCGACAAAGCCTATGCGAATGTGGTCGGAAGCCTGCTCGGCAATGTCGTGCTGGCGGAGACGCTGGAGGATGCGAACCGGATTGCGGCCCGCCTCCAATACCGCTATCGCATCGTGACCCGCGAAGGCGACGTCGTCAATGCCGGCGGCTCCATGACCGGGGGCAGCCTGAACAAGAAGAACGCCAATCTGCTCGGACGGCAGCGCCAGCTCGAACAGCTTGACGCGGATATTAAAGCTACCGACAAACAGTTAGCGAAGCTGAACGAATCGGTTGCCGAGCTGAAAAAGCGGACGGCCGCGGCGGTCAAGCGGCTGGATGATCTGCGCGAGCAAGGCGAGAGCAAGCGAATCAGCGAGCAGCAGTTGGCGAGCGAACGGACCCAACTGGAGAAGGAAGAGCGCCAGCTGGCTGAAGTGCTGGAAATGGAAGGCCAGGAGCTGGCCCATGCTGCTGAAGAAATGACGACGCTGGAGTCCGGGCGCAGAACGGCGGAGCTGCGGCTATCTGACCTGAAGATCGAGGAGGAGCGTCTCCACGTCGCTATCGAGACGGCTGAATCGGCGCGCAAGGCGAACGAATCGGCCAAAGAGGAACTGCAAACCCAACTGACCGACATGAAGGTTCGCCAGGGCAAGCTGGAGCAGGAGACGTTCTCCCTTCAGGAGCGCTTGAAGCGAGTAGAGGAAGAGGCTCACGGCTATGAGCAGGAGTATACGCAGCTCACCCAGAGCTTGATTCAAGTGCAAATCGATCTGGAAACGGCCGAGCGGGAAGCGATGAAGCAGACGGAGGATCTGAATCATTTCGGCGTGAAGAAGCAGGAGGCTGGGAATCAGATCGAGTTCAAGCGCGCGGATCGCGCCGCTTCCCTGGAGCGCCTGGAGATGGCGGAGAGCGATACGAAGGAGCAGCGTACCGAATTGAAGCAGGTGGAAGAGGCGATGCGGCAGACCGAGATCCAGGCGAACCGGTTGGATGTGGAACTCGACAATCTGCTGCGCAAGCTGAGCGATGAATATGAGATTAGCTTCGAACTCGCGAAGCACCGCTATGCGATGCCGGACGATATCGAGGCGGCCCAGCAGGAAGTGCGCGACCTGAAGCGCCAGATTTCGGCGCTCGGAGAAGTCAATCTCGGAGCGATTGAAGAATACGAGCGAATCAATGAAAGATACCAATACTTGAGCGAGCAAAAAGACGATCTGATCGAAGCGAAAACGGCATTGTACCAAGTCATCCGCGAAATGGAAGACGAAATGTCGAAGCGGTTCAAAACGACCTTCGATGAGATCCGCCAGCGGTTCGTTGTCGTCTTCGCTAAGCTGTTCGGCGGCGGACGCGCCGATCTGGTGCTGCTTGAGCCAGATAATATATTGGAGACCGGCATCGATATCGTAGCGCAGCCTCCCGGCAAGAAGCTGCAAAATCTGCAGCTGCTGTCCGGCGGGGAACGCGCGCTCACAGCCATGGCGCTTTTATTCGCCATTCTGCATGTGAAGCCGGTGCCGTTCTGCGTCCTGGACGAGGTGGAGGCCGCGCTGGATGAAGCCAATGTGACGCGGTTCGCCCAGTATTTGCGCGAATTCGCGGAGGAGACCCAGTTCATTGTCGTAACGCACCGCAAAGGCACGATGGAAGAGGCAGATGTGCTGTACGGCGTGACGATGGAGGAAGGCGGCGTATCCAAGCTGGTCTCCGTCAAGCTGGAAGATGAGGAAGCTATCATTGCATAAGGAGCGGGGGAGCTATGAGTTTTTTCAAAAAATTGAAGGAAAGCATCGCATCCAAGACCGAATCGGTTACGACCAAGTTCAAGGAAGGGTTGGAAAAGACGCGGAAAGGATTGGTCGAGAAAGTCTCGGATCTCATTACGCGTCGCAAAAAGATTGACGAAGCGTTCTATGAAGAGCTGGAAGAGATTCTGATCGGGGCGGACGTCGGCGTTACGACCGTCATGAACCTGATTGACGATCTGCGCGTCGAAGTGCGCCAGCGCAAAATCGAGGACGCAGCGGAACTGCAGCCCGTCCTGTCCGAGAAGCTGATCGGGCTGCTGCGCGGCGACGAATCGAACAAGCTGACGATGAATCCGAACGGAATGACCGTCATTTTGTTCGTCGGGGTGAACGGCGTCGGCAAGACGACGACGATTGGGAAGCTGGCCTACCGCTTCAAGCAGGAAGGCAAGTCTGTGCTGCTTGCGGCGGGAGATACGTTCCGCGCCGGAGCGATTGAGCAGCTGGAAGTATGGGGACAGCGCGTCGGCGTAGATGTCATCAAGCAGCAGGCCGGCTCGGATCCGGCCGCGGTCATGTATGACGCCGTCCAGGCCGCGAAGCAGCGCAATGTCGATGTGCTGCTGTGTGACACTGCCGGCCGTCTGCAGAACAAGACGAACCTGATGGAAGAGCTGAACAAAATTTTCCGCGTCATCCGCCGCGAGATTCCAGATGCGCCGCATGAAGTGCTCATGGTGCTTGATGCGACGACAGGCCAGAATGCGCTCAGCCAGGCGAAGCTGTTCGGCGAGAAGAGCGGCGTCACCGGCCTTGTGCTCACGAAGCTGGACGGAACCGCCAAAGGCGGCATCGTCATCGCGATCCGCCAGGAACTGAGCCTGCCGGTCAAGCTCGTAGGCTTGGGCGAGAAGATGGAGGACCTGGAGGAATTCGATTCCGAACAGTTCGTTCACGCCCTGTTCGCCGGGCTAATCCAGGAGGCAGAAGAGCAAGAGGCGGAGGAGCAGCAATAAAAATAATGCGCATGCAAGGTGCATAGAGCAAATCAAAGCGATTCCGAAGACGTCCCGGCAAGGGACGTCTTTTTGTGTATCAACAACAGTGACCGTATAACTATTTCAACCCGTAGATGGGCACTCTCTCGCCACATACGCGCACTCTCCCAACGGCCAAGAACGTAAATATGTGCTAAGCCGCTTATGCCACCCATTTAGTCAGGGGAGGTCTACGTGTCATGCCGCTTATGCGTACTCTCCCAATCGGTCAGGAGGGGTATATGTGTCACGCTACTTATGCGCACTCTCCCATTTGTTCAGGAAGGTCTACGTGTCATGCCGCCTATGCGCACTCTCCCGATCAGTCAGGAACGGTATATGTTTCACGCCATTTATGCGTATTCTCCCGATGGGTCAGGAACGGTATATTTGTGATTCCGCTTACGTGAACCCTCCCATTTAGTCAGAAAAGATCTGCGTGGCTTTCCGCCAACGTGGTTCCCCCAAGTCCTCCCCAAAGAGAAAATGCAGCCCTGGACGGAAATCTGAGCCGAAGGGAGATCGCTTCAATGAATATCCGAAGGGCTATTCTGAGTGAATGGGAGAATGGTGAAAAGAGCATTAGAGGTAGGAAACTGCCCAGGCGGCAGGCCGCTGAAATGAGTAGCCGTGGACGGAAATCTGAGCCGAAGGGAGATTACGACGAAGGATATCTGACGGAGCAGTAATGCTGCAAATTTGTAAGATTGGTTGGACGTTAGGCGGAATATGTTGTGATATGATTGGGGGGAAGAATGAGGAAAGCTGGTGCTGGCATTGAGAATATTGCGTGGTCTTGTTAATCTCATTATTATTATTGTACTTTGGGCGATCCTTAAGAATATTTGGGAGCCTGCTGCTTATATATTTGTGCCATTGTTTGCCGTTGTGATGTTCTCCGGGCTGAACAACAGAACGGAGCAGGGCAACGAAGCAGGGCGGCACGATGAACAGGCGGAAGCTCTGAATGAATGGGACGGGCATGGTAATGACGGAGATGAGTACGATGTAGATGAGTACGGTGAGGATGATGATGAAGAGGACGAAGAAGATGAGGAGTATGACGAACTTGTCGAGGATGCTGCGGTCATCGTAGCACAGGCGGGCTATGCTTCCCTGGAACTGTTGGAGGCCGAGCTTGACATTCACGAGGAAGATGCCGAGTACATACTGAATGAATTGGAGGAGTATGGAATTGTTGATGAAGCTTCAAGCGACAGTTCTGTACGGAAGGTGCTCCTGACACCGGCGGGTGTTCAGGCACTCGTGAACTCATGGCATGAGTATGAGGATGATGAGGAGGAATATGAAGGTGACAATGGAGACGACGAGGACGAGGCGGGTTGGCATAGCTTGAGAGATGAACGGGTGAAGAATGCGGCGGCGGTCGTGGTGGACACGGGCTATGCCTCGGCATACCTGCTGCAGTCTCACCTTGCTGTCGATACAGAGCGAGCGACGGAATTGCTTCATATTTTGGAGGCTTGTCATATCGTCGGTCCAGCAGATGGACATCGCACCGAGCGAAGCGTGCTTGTGACTCCTGCGTGGATGGAACGAGAGCTTGGGGAGGTATACGAGGAAAAGGAAGCGAAGAATGGGATAGCAGGATTGCTTCAGCAGCTCGACGCTCTTCATGGCATGGACGCGGCCAAGCTACATATCCGACAGTTGGTTGATGTCCTGTCAGAGATGAACGAGCGGGAGGACCGCGGGTTCGATACCTATGAACTGCGGATGAATATGATTTTTGCGGGTCTGCCAGGCATGGGTCAGATGACGATCGCGCGTATTGTCGGCAAAATCTTATATGAGATGGACATTCTCTATGAGGGGGACGTTGTGGTGGTTCCTTTCTGCGAACTGCTAGGGTCAGATCCGTTCACAACCTCTGCACAGGTTCACGATGCTCTTGAAGGGGCTTCCGGCAACGTTGTTGTCATTCCCGATTTATACCGGCTGTCTGAGCCTGGTGCGCCGGAACAAGGCAGTGAGGCGATCCATGCTCTATTAAGCTATCTGGATCAGTGCAACGAGGAGATCGTTGTCATTTTGAGCGGGGCGCCGAATAGACTTAATAGTTTATTGGACAAATATATCGGGATCCGCACCTTTTTCCCGTATTTGATTCCGTTTTTGCGAACGGCTACGACAGCGGGCGGGAACATTGCGGATGCGACGGACGAACATTTTTACCAGTTTGAACGTCCTTCCTTGTCAGAAGAACGAGTCGTACCCGAGATGCCGGCTTTAGTCTCACCGCCACGGGAGGATGAGGGAACGAAGACTGTTGCTCCGCAATGCGAATCGGTTCAGCAGAATGAAGTAAGACTTGAGCAGGATGGGGTTCCGCATAGCGAGGTAAGACTTGAGCAGGACGGGGTTCGGCAGAACGAGGTAAGACTTGGGCAGGATGGGGTTCGGCAGAACGAGGTAAGACTTGAACCAGATGTGGTTCAGGCAGAACGGTTCGACTGGGAGGCGGAGCTGAGCCGTATCGAAGAGCTGCATGGACAGCGCGCCACGCTGGCAGAGTGGGAGGAGCAGCTCCATGCCTACCACGAGCGTAAGGCCAAAGGCATGTATGCGGATGCCCCTCCGGCCTGCTTCGTGTTCAAGGGGGGCACGGAGTCGGGCAGGGCATCGCTGGCTCAATGGCTGGCTGGCCTGTATAAGCATTATGGCATTGTAGCCCAGGGACATGTCGTAACCGCGGAGCTGCGGGACATACGTTCAATGCAGGAGCTTAATGAACAGCTTCAGAACCGTCTGCAGCAAGCGGAGGGAGGATTGCTTGTCGTCCATATCCACGAACTGGGCTCGGCCGCCGATCGGGTACAAGCGGAGCGGGCAGTGGCGGATGCGCTGATGAAGGCGACCGATAAGATGAACGCAGACAAGGTCATCGTCATTGAAGGGTCAGAAGAAGAAGTGAAGGCGTTCCTCGATGTCAGCTCGGTGCTGCGTATGCGGTTCTCCAAGCAGATCGAGCTGGAGCGGGTTGCTGCTGGCAAGGCTTAATAATCGTATTCAGGTGTAAGAAGGAAGAGCCGTTGAGGACAATATCTCGATGGCTCTTTGGCCTGCCCACGAGTTGCTGAATGCGAGGAGGCCGGCAAGCAAGATACAGTCTGCTCGCTTGATGCTGTACTCCGTTGCATTCTGAATGAAGGTAAAATGAATTTATTTAGTTTGTTGGTCATAGTTCCAATTGACTATATAGCCAAGCCGTTTGGTATAATTAACCGGTAAACATATGGAGGGATCCTTAAAAAGGGGGAGAAACATGAACCGGTTGCGAATGATGAAAAAGATGATGTGCGCCGTGCTCGTCTTGCTGATTATGGCACAAGCGATACCGCTAACGGCAGGAAAGGCCAAAGCGGAAGCGGCGCCGAGCGTGACAGTCCGGAAGGTGGTGACTGGGGACCAGCAGTCGTTTGCGCTGGATACAGATGGGCACTTGTGGGCATGGGGGGCCTACGACAACTTTATGTTCGGCGGCATTTCGATGCCGAAGGTGATGGAGCTGCCGTTCGATGGCACGCGGATTAAAGATATTGCGAGCGGTTATAACTTCGTCTTCGCGCTGCTGGAAGACGGAACTGTCTGGATTCGCGGCGAAGGGAGCAAGTCCAAGCAATTCGAGCAGGTGCCGGGTCTGAACGGCCTTGCATCCATTGATACGACGGCTTACTATGCATATGGGCTGGGAGCGGACGGCAAGCTGTGGCAATGGAGCGGTTATTCGCCTACATACGGCGTGTCCAATCCTCCGCAGGCGAGAACGGATGTCCAGGACATCGTCCAAGTGACGGGTGGATATATCGTCAAGGAGGACGGGACGGTGTGGAATCTTGGGTTTGGAAGCGAAGAGCCGTTGACCCAAGTCCAAGGATTGACTGACGTTGAGCGGATAGCGGTAGGCAATATCGACCAGACCGGTTATGCACTGCGCAAGGACGGCAGCGTATGGGGCTGGGGGAACCGCAAGCTGGACAAGATGAATTTGCCAGCGCTGCAGACCGATTATAAGCGTTTTTTCGAAGCGGTTCCAATCGATGGGCTGGAACACATCAAGGCCATTGCCGCGGGTTATCATCATTTTCTCGCGTTGACTGAGGATGGCACGGTCTGGGCGTGGGGACAAAATGAGAGCGGCCAGCTCGGCAACGGCAGCACGGCCAATAGCGGCGTTCCCGTGCAGGTGAAGGGGCTCCGCAATGTCACTTCGATTTCTAGCGGATATCAGGTTGATCATTCCTTCGCCATACTCGCCGATCAGACGGTATGGAGCTGGGGAGGCAACAATGAGCGCGAGACGGGAACGCAGGAAGAGGCGAAGGCGGTTACCGTTCCGCGGCAAGTGAAGTTCACTCCGGTCGCAGGGAAGGGCGATGAGAAGTTCACGATTACGCAGATTGGACAAGGCGCGACCAGGGTAGATACGGCGGATAGCAACGCTCAAGGCATGATCATTGCCGCCACGAAGACTCAGCTCTTGGTGTCTACGAACTATGGCGAGACGTGGAGCAGGAAGCCGCATCCTGTGAAGGATTCTTTTTATACGGTTAAGCATGCCGGCAGCAACTTCTACTATTGGACGTATAACACGAAGAAGCCGCAGTTGCTGATGTCCCGGGATGGGACGAAATGGAGCCCGGTTGCGGTGGAGGGCCCGGATGGAGCACTTACCGTAAGAAATATTATGCTGCTACATAAGCAATATGTGCTGCTTGCCAGCTATGACGGGCAAGAGAAAACGTATATATTCACTTCCGGAGACGGAATTAGCTGGAAGCAGACCGGCATTTTGCCTGCGGATGAAATTTATGAGGTGGCTTGGAACGGCAAGCGATACACCGCATTTGGCGGAGGCCATCTCTATTACGGTGCGGCGAAGAGCCGCAATCAGTTCGTCGTCATTCCGAGTGAACAGCGGGCGGGAGAACTGATTATTTACACATCCGACGATTTAAAGCAATGGACGCAGCAATCCGGGTCCGTCAAATCGCTGAAGTATACATTCGTAGTGAACGGAAAGCCAAGAAATAACTATTATGTCAGCATGGCTGAGCCGGTAAGCAACGGCACGATAACGCTAATGGATGCCTATGGCAATATGTTGACGTCGAAGGACGGAATTTCGTTCACGCAGCGGCCAGCGGCGAGCGTGTTCAAGAGTATGTACGGAAACGGGCCGATTTTGTCGAACGGCAAGCAATATCTTATCTATATCAGCCGCTGGCGGGATGAAGGCGTGGTTCTCACCTCGACCGACAAGGTGACTTGGACTGAGCGGAAGATTGCGAATATTCCTTTGGCGATGACCGTACTGAAATCAGGCAAGAAATTTATCGGATTCGGGGACGGCGGACTGATCGCCGTATCGAGCGACGGCTTGAATTGGAAGATAAAGCAGGGTCCGGCGCCAACGCAGTTCACCAACGAAATTGTTAAAGCGAATGGCCGTTATGTCGCGGTCGGGTCGGAATTTTTGCACAGTGTGCCGGGGATTCTGACGAGCAAGGACGGGACTGCCTGGACACAGGTGTTGAAGTCGGAACGCAATCAGAGCGGATATCAGGATGACATTCAGTCGGTGGAGTGGAACGGAAAAATATTCGCAGCCGTCGGCGGAGCCTATACGTATACGTCGAGCAACGGGACAATCTGGTCCAAACGTGCTTCCGTCCAAGGAATGAACTTGCAAAAGGTGATCTGGACTGGCAAAACGTTCGTCGCTCTGGGCCGATCGCTGGACCAGAAGCAGTACGCGCTATATACATCCGCGAACGGCGTCAACTGGAAAGCAAGCTACCGCACTTCGAATCCGCTTCTCGATATCGCCGTCCATAACGGGACGGTCGTGGCGGTAGGAGCGAAGAAAAATAAAGCCATGGCAATGAGCAGCAAGGATTTGACGAACTGGAAGGAAGCCTTATTCACGCTTGGCAAGGACAACAAGTCATGGAATGCAATGATGAAGAACTCTTTGTACGATTATGCCGGGGAGTCTACATTTACAAGCGTGCAGTGGGTGAACGGGCAGTTCCTGATTGCGTCCGACAAAATATACGGTTCGAAGGACGGCGTGAACTGGTCGGCCATTACGGGTACCTACGATGAGTATATGCAGGGGAATTCGGTCTGGTCGAGCAGCGGGCGCATTTTGTGGACAGGGCAAGATTACTATTACTACAAAAATAACATTATCGGGGTATCGAAAGATTTAAAGCAGTGGCAGTTCTATCAGTTCGATGAACTAAGCGGACTGAACCATATGATCTGGACCGGGGCCGATCTGCTTGGCTCTGGGCAAGACGGATTGCTGGCAAGAATGAAGCCGAAGAAAAAGTAAATCCGCCCTTCCCGTGCACGGGAACTGGCATGCTGCGATAAGACTGCCAACTGATCATCATCGGCGGGCCGGCGTCTTATGCTTCAACGGCTTGATATTCGCTTCCTAATCTTGTATGCTAAAGGTACCTTATAGGAATGGGGAGCTTTTGATGTCGGTGTTTTGTTCTTAACCAACCGAATTGGATAATGTGAATTCCGTCGTGTGCATGCCGCAACAGAGCCGATCTGTGGCATCTGTTTGTGATGCGCGAATGGAATGTCTCACACGTGTTAAGAACAAAGGCCATCCACTTGAATTCCATCGATTGCGATCAGCCGTGCTCTTGAGCGCGGCTTTTGTTATGCATGGCCAGCCGGCTGGCGTATCCGGGATCCGTGAACGATCCTGGGCAGGACTGAAGCGCGGACGCGATCAGTCTGCACGGATACGTCTGCAGCTGGGCGACAGGCTTGGGAGTATTGCCAGTCCTGTAAACATATGCGGGCAAGGCGCACCCCGTTGCGCAGGCTCCCGAGCAGCAACGATCGCTACGAAGATGATAGGGCAGAAGATGGACGTATGTTCATGTTCTGCCCTTTTTGGCATTGAAGCAGTCATGGCCTTGTTCTATCTTATCAAGCGATGAAGCGAGGTAGACTTTTCCATGAAAACCCTATTCGATACGATCCATGAAAACATACGCCTTGATGAAGGCACGCATGTCATTGAGCAGATGCTTATCGCCTGTTATATGAAGCCGGGCATTGCTACGAAAGAATTGGCCCGGCGCACGATGCTGCCGGTTCCGCTTGCGACGGCCGCCAAGAAGGAGCTTATTCGCGCCGGCCTGCTCCGGCAGGACAGAGGAGTGCGCTGCACGCCTGCAGGCGATGCCTGGGTTGAGCAGGAGTGGGATTATGACGGGCTCGATATCGCCCTGTACCGTGCCTTGCTCAAGGACGATACGGCCTGGCGGACCGTATTGGCCGACTGGTGGAATGAGTGGAGGGGCATTTATGAAGCCCGGCCGCAAGCGGACGTGCAAATCGATCAATCGAAATGCACGATGGAGACCAGTCTGAAGCGAGCGATGCTGTGCTTGCGCGAGCACGCGTTGATCGGCAAGCGAGTGCTCTGTATCGGCGACGATGATCTGGTCAGCATTTCGCTAGGCCTGCTGCTGAAGCGGCTGTTCCCGGGGAGAAGCAGTCTGAGGGGCGGGATTCATGTCGTCGATATCGACGAGCGCTTTTTACAATATATTCACGATGTCGCGAAGCGGGAGCGGCTTCCGATAGTATGCCATCATGCGGATCTCCGCCAGCCGCTGCCGGAGGAGCTGCACGGCCGCTTCGATTGCTTTCTCACGGATCCGCCGTATACGATGCAGGGCATGAGCTTGTTCCTGTCCAGGGGCATCAGTGCCCTCAAGCGGAAAATAGGGCTCCCTATATTCCTGTCATTCGCGCATAAGCCACCCGGCTTCACGCTGGCGATGCAGCAGGAGTTCATTCGCATGGGGGTGATGGCGCAGGAGATTATCCCGCATTTCAATGAATATGAAGGAGCGCAAATGATTGGCGGCCGCGGGCAAATGATCGTGCTGAAGTCGACGGAGCGGACCGCTCCGGGCCAAGAGGAACGCTATGAAGGAGCGATATACACCGGTGAATTTAGGCGGACGGAGCGTCTGTACCGCTGCAAGCAGTGCTTCGGTACGGTTAGGGTCGGCCAGGATTTGGAGATTGGCACGATTGAACAGTTGAAGCAGCGCGGCTGCTCCCGCTGCGGGGGCTTCATCTTCGAGCTTGTGGAAAAAAAGCAGTGCGGGAGGGAGCCGCACCGCCCGCAGCCCATCAGCGGCAACACGGATAGTTGAACGCGGAGAAAAAAGAACACCGGTCTGCCCGGGCAAGGGCAGACCGGTGTCCCTATGAGGCTCACACGCCGACGGTGTCCCGTTGCCGGACCGCACATGGCTGGTCCGGCGACGAGGCGGCGCCGGATAAGGCGGCGCACTCCCTGAACGCGAAATGCCTGCACCCTTGACAGCGTGCCATACTGATGCGCGTCAGGGCGTAGTCGATGGCGGCGCCCGTCCGATCGAAGAAATGGTCGGCCCCGATACGATCGGCCAGTCCGGTCCGGGACAGCAGCGTCTGCGGCTGGTCATGGATGCCGGTCACGAGCACGATGCCGCCTTGATGCTGCACGCGGCCGACGAGAGCCGACAGATTCGATTCGGCGGTGGTATCCATGTACGGGACGCGGCCCATGCGCAAAATCAGCACGAGCGGGGTGTCTGCGGACTGATCCGCCAGCGACTGCTCGAATGACTGGGCCGCTCCGAAGAATAGCGGACCTTCGACCGTGAACATGCTGATTTGCGGACAATGCCGGCCGTCCTTCACGATTCGGGAAGAGACCTTGGCCTTCCGGTCGGCCGGATCGGGCAGCACTTTGGCGACCTTGACGCCTTCGCTCATCCGCTTCACGAACAGCACGACGGCCAGCACGAGCCCGGCCTGCACCGCCACTGTCAGGTTGAAGAAGACGGTCAGCAGGAAGGTGACGGCCAATATGAGCGAATCAGCGGTTCGGGTCCGCAAAATATGCAGAAAAGCTTTGCGCTCGCTCATGTTCCAGGCGACGACCATCAGAATCGGCGCCATAGCGGCAAGCGGAATATTCGAGGCATACGGCGCGAAGAACAGCAGCACCAGCAGCACGACAAGCGCATGCACGACCCCTGACACGGGAGAGACGGCTCCGTTCCGGATATTGGTCGCCGTCCGGGCGATCGCTCCGGTCGCGGGAATGCCGCCGAACAACGGCGTGATCATGTTGGCGATGCCCTGCCCGACGAGCTCGCGGTTGCTCTTGTGCCGATCGCCCGTCATGCCGTCGGCGACGACAGCTGACAGGAGCGATTCAATGCCGCCGAGCATCGCGATAACGAAGGCGGGCTGCAGCAGATGGACGACGCGATCCCAACTGATTGCCGGCACCCGGAATTCGGGCAAGCCGGCCGGAATGTCACCGAAGGTTGAGCCGATCGTTGCCACTTGGCCAGGGAAGAACCAGGCGGCAGCCAAGCTGGAGATGAGCAGTCCGATCAGCGATCCGGGAATGCGGGGCAGCCATCTCGGCGTAATTAGCAGAACGGCAAGGCAGAGAGCGGCGGTCACAACGCTATATAAATTGAGCGACGGCAGCTGCAGGACAAGGGCGCGCATGTCGGCGATGAAGCCGCCCTGCTTGTCAACGTGCACACCGAGAAAATCAGCGATCTGCCCCGTAAAGATGATGACCGCGATCCCGGAGGTGAAGCCGATCGTGACCGGCCGCGGGATGAAGCGGATGACGGCTCCGAAGCGGAACAGACCCATCAGCACCAGCATGAGTCCAGCCATGAAGCCGGCGATGAGCAGGTTTTCGTATCCATATTGCAGGACGATGGCGAACAAAATCGGAATGAACGCGCCCGTCGGCCCCCCGATCTGGAAGCGCGAACCGCCTAGCAGCGAAATAAGCAGGCCCGCTACGATCGTCGTATAGAGCCCGTACTCCGGCTTGACGCCCGAAGCAATGGCAAACGCCATCCCTAGCGGAATGGCGACAATGCCGACAATGCTTCCAGAAATCATATCTTTCTTCAGTGACTGCACGGTATATCCGGCATAACGTCCGCGCAACAACGGTTTCATTCACTTTCCCACCATTTCTAAATATCTGATTATTTGAATATACAAAAAATCATATATTTCATTTCCGCTTCTGTCAAAGCCGGTGTAGCGCCGTGTATGGCGGCCAGAAAGGGAAAAGAGAGGAAACCCGAGTCCGTTACTCGAATCCCTCTCTTTTATGAAGATTCTTGCTTTTTGATGTTTTGCAGCATCGAAATCGAGTTGACAAGATGATTGTCGAAGATGCGCTTCGCCACCTGGAGCAGATCCTTAATCATCGGATCGCGCAGAGAATAAATAACCGAGGTTCCATCCTTAACGCCGTAGACGACGTTCTTGCCGCGCAGGACGGCCAACTGCTGCGAGACAGCCGATCCTTCGATGCCGAGGATCGACTGGATTTCGTTCACCGTCTTGTCTCCCTCGCATAGAACCTCCAATATTTTGATTCTCAAGGGGTGTGCCAACGCTTTGAAAAACTCGGCTTTGAACTGTTGAATGTCCGGATACATGGCGTACTCCCTTTGTCATGGAAAGAGTAGATATAGAATAGTGTACCACAAAACGGACGCTTCTGGAAAATGGAGGCCCAGGTGCGGGCGGCTTCCTCAGGAAGAGAGCGGAGGAGACTCATGGCCCTCTGCCGCCGCATGCTTCTTCTTCAAAATGAACCCGGTGCTCGCCGAGAGCAAGTACATTGTCCCGCCAACGATGTATACCGCCTGCGGTCCCCACATATCGGCCACCGTCCCGGCGAACAGCACCGACACCCCGAACAGGACATAGGTAATCGTGCTCTGCGCCGCGAATACACTCGGCTGCTCGGCGAGCGGGGTGTATTGTTGGACATAGGTCCGCTGGGCGATATCGCGCAGCTGGTACAACGGGCCCATCAGCAGGACGATGGCCAGTGCGATGAAGGCTTGCGTATTGAACGCGTAGCCGTAGGCGAACAGACTCACGCCGAAGGAGCCGACAATAATGGCGCTCACGAGATGGCGGTGGATAAGGGCAGACAGCTTGAGCGTAATCAGCCCGCCGATAATGGTGCCTGCATAGTAGGCGGCATTAATATAGCCCCACCACGCTTCATCCTTCTGCAGCACTTCCTGCGCGAAGACGAGTGTGACGCCGCCAATCCAGATGCCGCCTGCGATTCCTTCGATGATATCCATCCACGTAATGATCCGCATCTGCGGATGGGTGAACAGAAAGGTCCAGCCGGCCAGCATGGAGCGGGATGCTGTGGCCTTCCGTTCGATCTGTTCCTGATGGGACAGGCGGACGAGGAAGAGGCAGCCGAGGAGCAGCAGCCCGGAGGACAGCTGCAGCACAAGCGAGTGGCCGAGCTTGGCGACGAGAATGCCGCCGGCGGTCCAGCCGAGCAGCGACAGCATCTGCATACTGGTGGAGACGAGGCTGTTCGCCTGCACGCGCTTGTCCTCTTCGACAAGGCGCGGATAGAGCGCATTGGCCGCGGCGGATGCGCAGCCTTCAACATAGCCGATTAGCACGATGCCGCCGAACGCATAGCCGAGAAATGCCGGCGCAGGCAGAATTGATGATAAAGGCGCCAGAGAGAAGGCGACAAGTCCGGACAGCGCGCATTGGAGCAGCAGGAAGAGCCGCGTCACGTTGGCGACCGTCAGCTTCGTGTACCAGAACGGCAGCGAGAAGCTGCTCGACAGCACGGCGATGGAGCGGACGAAGGAGACCGCTCCGGCGAAGGCCGCCGAGCCGGTTAATTGGTATACGGCGGCGATCAAAGTCATCATATAGAGCGAGCCGGCCAGATTGGCAAACGATCGGCTCGATAATAGCGAGTAAAAGGAACGATTCAAGCAAACACCTCATTGCATCGGCGGTTCGCACGGAAGCTGGGGACCGGCCTTGGCGAATACCTCGTTAAAGTAATTTTTTCCTATTATACCATGTTGGAATAAGAATGCTACTTATTTTTTTATAATAATTATTCTACTTTACTGGCCTCTCTCCGTTTTTTTCTATGAACTGTCTTTCCTTTATTCGATGTTCCTGATATATTAAACCATAAATCATAATATAATTTTGAAAAAAAATTTCAGAATGCATTTGCTTGAAGCGATCAGATCATCTGAATAGTATGCCTGCTCGAGGACATCACCAACAGGAGGGAAATACGATGATATTGAACGAAGTGCGGCAAGAGCTGCTTCGGCTGCTTGGCCCGGAACGCTTCCGCGACGATATGGAAGCGCTTATCACGCATTCGTATGATGCGACACCGATGCTTCAGACGATGCCGGATGCGGTCGTCTACCCGGAATCAACGCAGGACGTGCAGCATATTCTCCGGCTGGCGAATGAGCACCGCATTCCGATTGTTCCGCGGGGAGCGGCCAGCAATCTTTGCGGCGGCACGGTACCGGTATCCGGAGGCATCGTCGTGGCGATGACCCGGATGAACCAGCTGCTGGAGCTCGACACCGACAATCTGACGGCCACGTTCCAGCCGGGGCTGAATACGAAGCAGTTCCACCGCGAGGTGGAGAGGAAGGGGCTGTTCTATCCGCCCGATCCGAGCAGTATGGTGATCTCGACCTTGGGCGGCAACATTATGGAGGGCGCCGGCGGCTTGCGCGGCTTGAAGTACGGCACGACCAAGGACTATGTCATCGGTCTGGAGGCGGTTCTTCCTTCCGGTGAGGTCATCCGGACGGGCGGCAAGCTGTACAAGGACGTTGCCGGCTACGATTTGACGAAGCTGCTCGTCGGGTCCGAAGGGACGCTCGCCATCGTAACGGAGGCGACGGTGAAGCTTATCCCTGCACCCAAAGTGAGACAGACGATGCTGGTTGCTTTTGAAGACATTTATGCGGCCGCGCGCTCCGTCTCGCGGATTGTGGGCGCCGGCATCATTCCCGCGACGCTGGAGTTCATGGATCAGCCGACGATACGGGTCGTGGAGGAATACAATCATATCGGCCTGCCGACGGATATGGAAGCGGTGCTCTTGATTGAGCAGGACGGGCAGGAGCAGCTTGGCGTCGGGAAGGATATGGAGGCCATCGCCTCGATATGCCGGGAGGAAGGAGCGGCCCGCATCGATATGGCGCGGGATGAGCATGAGGCGGAGCAACTGATGAAGGCGAGGCGCAGCGCGCTGTCGACCTTGGCGCGCATCCGGCCGACAACGATATTGGAGGATGCGACGGTGCCCCGTTCCCGCATCGCGGATATGGTTTTGGCCATTAATCGGATCGCGGCCGAATACGAGCTGAATATTTGCACGTTCGGTCATGCCGGGGACGGAAATTTACATCCAACCTGTACGACAGATGCGAGAGACAGCGCGGAGATCGAACGGGTGGAGCAGGCGTTCGCCGATATTTTCGAGGAGGCGATTCGGCTTGGCGGCACAATCACCGGCGAGCACGGCGTCGGCACGGTCAAGGCGCCATATCTGGAATGGAAGGTCGGAGAGGCGGGCATCGCCGTCATGAAAGGCATTAAGCAGACGTTCGATCCGAACGGCATCATGAATCCGGGCAAAATCTTCGCCAAGCCCGCACGCAAAAGGCTGGTGATTGCACGATGAGCACCGGCAGCATGACCAACAGCGAGAACAATAAGGTGAATAATAGTATGCAAAACAGCATGCATAGCAGCATGAACGGCAGCATGAACGGCATCCGGGACAAAGAAAGCGGGAAAGGTACGGCGGGCGCTCTGCAGCAGCAGCTGGTTCAGGCGCTCGATTACGAGCAGCTGATGAACTGCATGCGCTGCGGATTTTGCCAGCCGTCCTGTCCGACGTTCCGGGAGACCGGCCTGGAGGCCGCTTCTCCGCGCGGGCGTATCGCCCTCATGAAGGCGGTGGCGGACGGGCTGATGGAGCCGGACGCCGCGTTCAAGCAGCAGATGGATCTGTGCCTGGGCTGCCGTGCCTGCGAGCCGGTATGCCCCTCCGACGTCAAATATGGCCAGCTGCTGGAGCAGACGCGGGAAGTTTTGTTCGAGCATACGGACCCGCAGCCCGGAGCGGTACCGCTGCGCCGCCTGCATAAGCTGGCGAAGCCGGTCTTCAAGCGCCACAACCGCTTGCGGCTGATGAGCACGATACTGCAAGCGTACCAGCGCTCCGGTCTGCAGCGGCTGGCGCGGCGGGGCCGCATGCTGCGCTGGCTTCCGCAGCATATGCAGACGATGGAGCGGATTATGCCCCGGGTCGACAGCCGCGGCGTCGTGAAGCGGACCGGCGGGCGCCGGTTCCCTGCGAAGGGCGAACGCATCGGCACGGTCGGGCTGTTCCGCGGCTGCATTATGGACGTTCTGTTCACGGAGACGAATGTCAAGACGGTTCGTCTGTTGACGGAGTCCGGCTATGATGTCGTCATTCCGGAGGAGCAGTCCTGCTGCGGCGCCTTGTTCTCCCATAGCGGCAACCGGAGGACGGCGCTGGAGTTCGCCATGCAGAATGTGAAGGCGTTCCGGGAAGCGGGCGTGGATTACATCGCTATCAATGCAGGCGGCTGCGGGGCGACGCTGATCGAATATGATCATTTATTGGCGGATGAAGCGGAATGGGCTGAGCCGGCGCGCCAGTTTTCCAAGCAAGTGAAGGATATTAGCGAGCTGCTCCTGCGCTCGGGCCGCTGGAACGATCTGGCGGTACCGGCCAAGCGATCCCCGGCTGCGGATTCTAGCTCTTCCATCACGGTCACGTATCAAGATTCATGCCATCTCCGCAATGTGATGCGGGCCGGCGACAGTCCGCGCCGCTTGCTGTGCATGATTCCGGATACGAAGTTCGTAGAGCTGGAAGGGGCGGAGATCTGCTGCGGTTCGGCAGGCATTTATAATCTGGTGCAGCCGCAGATGGCGAACGATATTCTCGATGCCCGAATGGACGCGGTGGACCAGACGCAGGCATCCGTTATCTTGACAAGCAACCCGGGCTGTCTGCTGCAGATGAAGGCGGGAGTGGAACGGGAGCAAGCCCATGACCGGATTCAAGTTATGCATATCATCGATTATTTTGCGGAAAAAGTGTTGAAATAATATTTTATATTTTTATAGGCGGGAGGAATGTAGATGAATGTCATTCCATTGCAGGCCGAGTGGCTGGGTCCGATGCTTGACTTATGGAACCGGGAATTGGGCGGGCATTTTCCGATGCGGGAAGAGCTGCTTCGACAAAATACGTTTGAAGATGTCAATGTCTATGTGCCGGGCTCATGGCTGGCTCACAGCCCGGATGGAACGCTGCTTGGCTTCGTCGTAGCGAAGACATGGCGGGAAGAAGATCGCGGCATGAAGCTAGGGGAAGGCGGGGGCTGGATTCAGGCCTTGGTCGTTCGTTCCGAGGCGAGGGGCCGGGGGCTGGGAAGCCGGCTGCTGGCGCTGGCGGAAGAAGCGCTGCAAGCGGCCGGGGCGGATAAGGTCTTTATGGGACGGGATCCGTGGCATTATTTCCCCGGAGTTCCGGCAGCGCTCGCATCAGCCCGCCCATGGCTGGAGTGGAGAGGCTACCGCTTTTTATATGAAGTGCATGATCTGTATGCAAGTGTTACGGATGAACCAGCCCTTCGGCCGGCCTATTCGGGGGGCGCGCAGGCGAGATTGCTGGAATGTAGCGATCGGGAAGAAATGCTGCGTTTTTTCCATAGATGCTTCCCCGGCCGCTGGTATTATGAGGCGCTGTGCTATTGGGAGCGCGGAGGGCAAGGCCGGGAATTCCTTGGCCTGTTCACGGAGAGCGGAGAGATGATCGGCTTCTGCCGCGTCAATGACGAAGCTTCCCCGTATATCGCGCAGAATACGTATTGGGCTCCGCTCGTCCCGGAGCCGCTCGGCGGAATCGGTCCGCTCGGCGTGGACAGCCGTTATCGCGGCAAAGGCTACGGGCTGGCCCTGGTAGAGGAAGGCATCGCCGAATTGGAGGCGCGCGGGATGAAGCATCTCGTCATCGACTGGACGGAGCTCGTTGATTTTTATGCCAAGCTAGGCTTTCAGCCGTGGAAGAGCTACGATTTGATGGCGAAGTCGTGGAGCAGAGATGCGTAGAGGCGGGCGCTCCTGATGGGACAAGAAGCGGAAGCGGCCAGCAAGTGATCGCTCCAGGCGATGCATGGCAGCATGCCCGGCCACTCCAGCATTCCTGGGCATGTGGCGGTCGGGCGGGCCCGCGGGCGGCCCGTCCCTTTGCCAGCCGCACTATGAGATTATTTTCACTTGAGACTTATCTGGGGCGGACCTGATCTCGATTGCGCACGCGGCCTTCGATCGCCGCAGCTTCGCCCTGCCGTACAGATACGAATGGCATTTGGCCGTCCCGCACGGTAAGATAGAAGACATCAGGATGCGATAGCAGGCACGGACAAGCATCCGAACGCGTGTCCGCGCGGAACGAAAGGAACGAAGGGGGAACCAACCATGTTTGCTTCACCGACGAAAGGCGGCCTGATCATGCTGTCCGATATGCTGGGCAAGCTGCCTCCGTCCGAGAAGAAAATCGCGTCGTATATTTTGGCGCATCCCGAAGAGGCGATCTCGCTGACCGCTTCCGAGCTGGGAGAGAAATGCCATGCCAGCAGCGCCGCCGTCATCCGCTTATGCAAATCGCTGAAGTTAAAGGGCTTCCAGGAATTGAAGCTGCGCATCGTCGGAGATTTGAATAAGTCGGAGAGCGAAGGGTACCGCGACATTAGGCCGAATGAGCGGGTCGACACGGTATTGGCGACCATGACGAACAACAGCATTCAGGCGCTGCGGGAGACATCTGAGCTTGTCAATCTTCACGATATGGCCGCGGTGGCCGAGCTGTTGATCCGGGCGCGGAACATTCTTTTCTTCGGCGTGGGGGCATCGTCGATTATCGGCATGGATGCGCAGCAGAAATTTCTCCGGATTAACAAGCCGGCCACCGCGTTTACGGACCTGCATGTGGCTGCGATGAATATCGCGAACATGACGGAGGAAGATGTCGTGTTCGGCATTTCCTATTCCGGAGAGACCCTGGAAGTGGTTGATCTGCTGAAGCTGGCCAATGCGAAAGGCTGCCAGACGGTCAGCCTGACCCGCTACGGAGATTCGCCGGCCGCGGCGGAAGCGGGCATCAACCTGTATATCTCGGCGACGAAGGAAGCGACATTCCGCAGCGCCGCGACGTCTTCCCGGCTTGCCCAGCTGCACATCATCGATGTGCTGTTCATGTGCGTCGCCTCCCATCAATATGAAGAGACCGTGCAATACTTGGATCAGACGCGGGAAGCGATTCGCTTCATCAAAGATCGCCACGGTTAATTTCAAGGACAATCCGATACTCCGGGCAACGGCCCCTCCCGTGACTTCATGCCGCAGGAGGGGCTGCGCGATCCGGGGCTTCCGCACCGCCGCCGACCGCCTGCATATAATGTAATCCGCCCAGATGATGCTGGCGGCAGGCAGAACACGGCAAGGAGGGAACCCGAATGATGGATCGGCCGTCGCTGATGAAGCGAAGAGACGAAAGGGCGAGCGCTTATTCGCACGGCATCGGAATGATATGCAGTCTCGGCGCGTTGGCTCTGCTGATGGAGGCGGGGATAATCCATGGGACGGTATGGCATATCGTCAGCGCGGGCGTGTATGGGCTGACGCTCGTGATGATGTTCTCCATATCGACGTTCATGCACAGCGCCCCCGAAGGGAAGCGCAAGGCATGGCTGACGATGGCGGATCATATGTCCATTTATGTATTCATTGGCGGGAACTACACGCCGTTTCTGCTTGTGTACATGCGGAATGAATTCGGCTGGCAGCTGCTGGGGGCCATCTGGGGGACGGCGATTGCTGGCATTATTTTGAAGCGATACTATACGGGACGGTACATGTGGCTCTCGACGATCGGTTATCTCGCGATGGGCTGGCTCATCGTCGTGGCCTGGCCGGAACTGTCTGCCGTTCTGTCGCCGGCCGGTCTTGTCCTGCTCGTAGGCGGAGGAATCAGCTATTCGGCGGGGATCGTATTTTTCGTATGGAGAAAGCTTCCCTATCACCATGCAATCTGGCATCTGTTCGTGCTGGCGGGAGCGGGACTGCATTTCGTATGCATTTACCGTTATGTTATGCTCGGATGACATATAAGGAGGTGCGCCATGCCCCGCAGGAATGCAGCCGGCATGACGCCTCTCTCCATAGCGAATATTACAGATGGCGCTCGGCGTAAATGCGCATGGCGTCGCGCAGCGTCTCCGCCAGAGCGGGATGAAATCTGTCGTACAGCTTGCGGAAATCGGCGTGGTCCACGTACAATTCACCCAGGCCGGTATAGACCTCCCGCGTTGGGGTGTAGAAGCGGTTCACCCATTGGAAGTGCTCGGCGATAACCTCCTGAATTGGGTCGCTGTCCGGCGAACAGCCCTCGCGAATGTGGGCGGCGATGCGCTCGTGTATACGCTCGGATTCGTGCTGCACGTCCTGCCAGTCGCTGCGCGACCAGGCGTTAGTGCGCGCCTCGCTCTCCCGGATATGGCGCTCGGCGCCCGCCCCGTATTTCTCCTTCAACTCCTCTACATACTTCTCTTGCCTGCTTCGGTCAAATCCGTCGAACCATTGCTCTGCGTTCATGGCTTGTTCTCCTTCCGTCTCGTGTATCGTGCGATCCAGCGTGGCGACCAGACGCTGCAGCCGATCGATTCGCCCGATCAGCAACTGGCGGTGCTGCTGGAGGGCTGCCTTCTGATCGAAGGTATCCGAGTGCATCAAGGCCTGAATGTCCGTCAAGGGGAGGTCCAGCTCTCGGAAAAACAAAATATGCTGCAGCTGCCGCAGCTGATCGTCTTCATAATAACGGTAGCCGTTCTCTCCGATATAGGCCGGCTTCAGCAATCCGATCTGATCGTAATACCGCAATGTCCGGATCGTGACGCCAGACAGCTTCGATACTTCATTCACGGTGTAGGCCATCCATTCATCGCCCCCTTCATGCCTGCGTCTTCGAGTTCAAGTGTTCAAGCAACCTTCTTGGTGCCGAAGCCCCGCTTTTTTGAACACGCTCATTATAAAGGGTGACGTAACGTTACGGTCAATATGCAAAAAAGAAATATTCGAATGTTAAGGTCGAACCCTTGACATGGCCACCGGATTCGGATATGATTAGGAACGTTGATGGGCTGTAAAGGTTTTTTCCTTGACGAAAGGAGTGGCCCGGATGAACGAGGAACATGTTCTGGAGAAGACGAACCGCGTTAATATGTTGTTCGATTTCTACGAACCTCTCTTGACGGAGAAGCAGCAGACGTTCCTGAAATGTTATTTTCAAGACGATTTTTCACTAGGCGAGATCGCCGCTGAATTCGGCATTAGCCGCCAGGCGGTATATGAACATATTAAGCGGGCGGAGCAGACGCTCGGCTCCTATGAGAGCAAGCTTGGATTGGTAGCGAAGTATGAACGCCGGAAGCAGCTGCTGGATGCGCTGCGCGACGAATTGAATGAGATAATGGGTATGCCCGACCCGCAGCGTGCGGAACTGCAGAAGATTATCCGTGAACTGCAGGCGTTGGATTAAGGGAACGGGGTGAATAGGAATGGCATTTGAAGGACTAACGAGCCGGCTGCAGAATGTGTTCGGCAAGCTGCGCGGCAAGGGAAAAGTAACCGAGGACGACGTCAATGAAGCGATGCGCGAGGTGCGCCTCGCGCTGCTGGAGGCCGATGTTAACTTCAAGGTCGTCAAGGAATTCATCACTAAGGTGAAGGAGAAGGCGGTCGGCCAGGAAGTGATGAAGAGCTTCACGCCGGGCATGGTCATCGTTGACATCGTTAACAAGGAACTGACCGAGCTGATGGGCGGGACGGCCGCCAAGCTGGCCAAGGCGAACAAGCCGCCGACGGTCATCATGATGGCCGGCTTGCAAGGCGCCGGGAAGACGACGACGTCCGGGAAGCTGGCGAAGCTGCTGCAGAAGCAGAACCATAAGCCGCTGCTGGTTGCGGCCGACATTTATCGGCCAGCCGCCATCAAGCAGCTGGAGGTGCTGGGCGCGCAGATCAATGTGCCGGTCTTCTCCCTGGGCGATCAGGTCAGCCCGGTAGAGATTGCGCGCCAGGCGATGGAGCATGCGCGCGCCAATCACCTGGACTATGTCATCGTCGATACGGCGGGCCGCTTGCATATCGATGAAGCGCTGATGGAGGAACTAAAGCAGATTCACGAGACGGTGAATCCGGACGAAGTTCTGCTCGTCGTCGATGCGATGACCGGTCAGGATGCGGTCAATGTCGCGGAGAGCTTCAACCAGCAGCTGGCGCTTACCGGCGTCGTGCTGACGAAGCTGGATGGCGATACGCGCGGCGGTGCGGCGCTGTCGGTCAAGGCCGTGACAGGCTGTCCGATCAAGTTCGCCGCTCTCGGCGAGAAGATCGATGCGCTTGAGCCGTTCCATCCGGAGCGGATGGCGTCCCGGATTCTCGGCATGGGGGACATGCTGTCGCTCATCGAGAAGGCGCAGGCGAATATCGATGCGGACAAGGCGAAGGAAATGGAGATGAAGATGCGCAATGCCGCATTTACATTTGACGATTTCCTTGAGCAGATGCAGCAAGTGAAGCAGCTTGGGCCAATTGATCAGATTTTGGACATGATTCCGGGCATGAACAAGATGAAGCAGACGGCCAATCTGAAGGTGGATGAGCGCCAGATGGGCCGGATCGAGGCGATTGTGCGCTCGATGACGAATGAGGAGCGGCAAGATCCCGATCTAATCAATCACAGCCGCCGCAAGCGGATTGCTGCCGGCAGCGGAACATCGCTAGCCGATGTCAACCGGCTGATTAAGCAGTTCGACGAGATGCGCCGGATGATGAAGCAGTTCACCGAGATGATGGGGCCGAAAGGTCCGAAGATGATGAAGAATTTGAAGAGCAAGGCCGGCAAAGGAATGAGATTTCCTTTCCGCTGATGCATAGGGCCGGTTCCCCATAACGAGCCGAATTCCGTTAAGGAGGTGAAAGTCGTGGCAGTACGTATCCGTCTGAAACGTATCGGTGCTCACAAAGCTCCGTTCTATCGTGTCGTTGTATCTGACTCCCGCTCTCCGCGTGATGGTCGATTCATCGAGGAAATTGGTTACTACAATCCGGTAGCTCAACCGGCAGTCGTTAACATCGACGAAGAAAAAGCGTTGAAATGGCTGCAAACAGGGGCACAAGCTTCTGACACCGTTCGCAACTTGCTTAGCCAAGCTGGCGTCATGAAGAAGTTCCATGAGCAAAAATACCAGAAGTAATCTAACCGTTCGGAGGGTCGCGAATGGAAGAGTTAGTGTATGTTATCGCACGCGCTTTGGTCGATCATCCGGAGGAGGTCCGTGTGAAGGCCGTGGAGAAAGACCATATCATCGTATATGAGCTTCACGTCCATCCTGACGATGTCGGGAAGGTTATCGGGAAGCAAGGTCGCATTGCCAAGGCGCTTCGCACGGTCGTCACATCGGCAGCCGTTACGATTCCGAAACGGGTTGCCGTAGACATTATTTCTTAATCATGACGAAACGGGTTAGGATGAGATCCTAACCCTTTTTCGTATAGATGAAGCAATTGTGATACACTTATAATGCATGTTCAAAAATAATTCTTGTGAACTACCTTTAGGCAGACCCGTAATAGCAGGAGGATCGAGACGTGATGTCTGAACAATTGTATACCGTCGGCAAGCTGGTCAATACCCAGGGCATTCGCGGCGATGTCAAAATATTGGCGAGCACCGACTTCCCGGAAGAGCGGTTCGCTTCGGGCAGCGAGCTGATTCTGCAGCACCCTGAGACGAAGGAGTCGCTTACGGTCACCGTGGAACGCGCGCGGCCGCAGAAAAATGTCTACATTGTAAAATTTAAAAATTTCGACAACATCAATGACGTGGAACGCTATAAGGGCTGGAATCTCTATGTTACCGCCGAACAGCAGAAGGAACTGCCGGAGAATGAATACTACCACCATGAGATTATCGGCTGCCGTGTCGTAACCGATGAGGAGACAGAGCTGGGCGTGATTAGCGAGATTCTGGCGCCGGGCGCGAATGATGTCTGGGTCGTTCAGCCCGCGAAGGGCAAGCCAATTCTGCTTCCGGCTATTCCGGATGTCATCCTCGATGTCGATATTCCCGGCAAGCTGGTGAAGGTCCATCTGATGGAGGGGCTTCTGTAATGCGGATTGATGTATTGACGATCTTCCCGGAGATGTGCGAGGGCGTATTCCGTTCCAGCATATTGGGGAAGGCGCAGGAAAAAGGGCTCGTCACCTTGAATGCAGTCAATTTCCGGGACTATTCCGAGAACAAACATCAGACCGTGGACGATTACCCTTACGGCGGCGGCGGGGGCATGGTGCTCAAGCCGGAGCCGATCTTCGCGGCCGTCGAAGCCATGATCGCGCAGCAGACGGAGGCGGAGCGGATACAGCTTCGGGAGGAAGGGCACACCCCGGCGGCGGACGACTCGGATGTCCCGAGTGTTCCAAATAGTACTGACGGGCTCAATGGCCCGAACAGACTGGAGCGGAAGCGGCCGCGGGTCATCTTGATGTGTCCGCAGGGCGAGCCGTTCACCCAGGCAAAGGCGGAGGAACTGGCGCAGGAATCGCATCTCATTTTGGTCTGCGGCCACTATGAAGGCTACGATGAGCGAATCCGCGAGCACCTCGTTACCGACGAGTTGTCGATTGGCGATTATGTACTGACTGGCGGCGAGCTGCCCGCGATGGTCGTTACCGACTCAGTCGTGCGGTTGCTCCCGGGCGTGCTGGGCAATGAATCATCAGCGGTGACAGATTCGTTCAGCACCGGCCTGTTAGAATATCCGCATTATACGCGGCCGGCCGATTTCCGCGGCTGGACAGTGCCGGATGTGCTCTTAAGCGGCCACCATGCGAAGGTGGAGCAGTGGCGCAAAGAGCAGTCTCTGCGGCGCACCGTGGAACGGCGTCCGGATCTGCTCGAGTCCATCGAGCTCAATGAGACAGATCGCAAGCTGCTGGAGCGCATCATCGCGGAACGGCAAGCGAATGAAGCAACTAAGGATTAGCGCAGAAGAGCACTTCCCCGGGATGCAATGTCATTAAGATAAGGCGTGGAAACCATAATCAAGCACAAGAGCAGGTTATCGAAAAGATAGCCCGCTCTTTTTTTGAAAGAAAATCAAGACTTAACAGGTAGATGGATATGTGTGGCGAAGACCCTTGAAACACGAGGAGGCCACGTCCATGAATGAGTATGCGAATTCGCTAAAAAAAACGCTGACATCCCTCATACGAGAAATGGCAGCCGCACCAGCTCCTTATGTCAAAAACCCTGAAAAAGATTTTACCCGAAAGAAAAAGCTGCCCTTTGAAACGGTGATGCAACTCCTGATCTCCATGGGGGGCAACAGCATATATAAGGAACTTTGGAATCACAAGGCTATGACGTAAACACCGCAACCACTTCCGCTTTTGTCCAACAGAGGAATAAAGTGCTGCCGTCTGCTGTGGAATTCTTGTTTCACGCATTTACGCAATCGGTTACGGATATCAAGGACTACCGAGGGTATCGGCTACTTGCCGTTGACGGTTCGGATTTGCATATCGCAACTGACTCTGCGGACACGGACACCTATTTTCAAAGTCAACCGAACACGAAAGGCTATAACCTTCTGCATTTGAACGCTGCCTATGACTTGTGCAACAGACTGTACGTGGATGCCATTGTTCAGCCACGAAGGTTGTGCAACGAGGGAAGGGCGCTGGCTGCTATGGTTCACCGTTCTCCAATCAAGGGCAAAACCATTGTGATTGCCGATAGAGGTTATGAAAGTTACAACAATTTCGCGCATCTTGAACGCAAAGGGTGGAACTATGTCATACGGGTAAAGGATTTGGATTCCAATGGTATTCTTTCGGGCTTGCGTTTGCCCTCTAGCGGAGAGTTTGATAGGAACGTTCATCTGACACTCACCAAAAAACAAACCAAAGAGGTCAAGGCTAATCCCGAGATTTACAAGTTCGTTCCTTCCACGTCTACCTTTGATTTTTTGGATTTGCATGAGAACTTGTTTTATCCGATTTCCTTTCGGGTGGTTCGTTTCGTCCTGCCGAGTGGCGCTTTTGAGACCGTCATTACGAATCTTACCGCCACGGATTTCCCACCGGGTGAAATCATGTCAATGTATAACATGCGATGGGGCATTGAAACCTCATTCCGGGCATTAAAGTACACTGTCGGTCTGACGAATTTTCATGCAAAGAAACGAGAGTCCATCACCCAGGAGATATTCGCAAGAATGATCCTGTACAATTTCGCTGAAATGATGACCTCGCACGTCGTCATTTCCCAAATGGAGAAACGGCACCCCTATCAAGTTAACTTCACGGTTGCCGTTCACGTGTGTAGACACTTCCTGCGCTCAAGGGACGATGAACCCCCGCCTGATGTTGAAGCGCTGATTCGCAAAAACATTTTGCCGATTCGACCCATTCGCCCAGGGCAGCAGAATACGCGCAAAATACGCTACAAATCAGTGGTTAGCTTCGTCTATAGAGTAGCATAATTTGTTTCATATGAACATTTTTTTAAGCGGATCTTCCCTCCGCTTTGTTTGCCGTGCACTTTTTTCCTTGCTTGTATAAAAAAAGAAACGGCACAGGGTCTTTCCCATGCCGTTTTAGATTCCTATGTTTTCGGCTCTTGTCTTTGAGCTAAACTTAATGACATTGCCCCGGGATGTGCTCTTTTTGCATAATATTGGATTCAGGAGTGCAGCATGCAGGAAAAGCCCGTGAACCAAGGCATAGGCCGTAGTTCATGGGCTAGGGTGTGGGAGTAAAAATTGCGGCTCGTCCGTCTTAAGCCACGAATTTCTGCAGCAGATCAATCAACGGAGGAATAACCGCCCCAAGGAATTCCAATACTGCGATGAAGATTGTCATATCAATCACTCCCCGATAATTTCCAAGAAACAGTAACGTTCCTTGTACTTTCTATATCGGCAAACTGTCTCTATTTTTGAACAATTGTTACGGGGGAAATGAAAAAAATTGCGTTGAGAGAGTTGCGGCTGGAGTAGATCCGCGTGTATTTGGATGGAAGGAGGCTGTGCAAGCGCTTAAGAACGGTTTTGGTCTGTACGATAAGCGGTTATTCAATTAATCTATTTCGTAAAAGAGGGCCATAAATGATGAGAAGAAGAAGATGGGGCTTGTGGATCACTTTACTTATCGTGAGTCTTATTGTTATCTACGTATATTTGAAAGGCTTTACTCTATTATTGCTTCCAAAAGGGGAGTTAATTGCCGCTTCGGATTCCCCCGGTAACACGTATACACTGAACGTTTACCTGGTAAATGCAGGTGGCGCTACCGGAGGCTTTGCTATTCGGGGGGAGTTGCTAAACAATAAGAAGGGAACTCATAAAAACATTTACTGGCAATATCGAGAGGAAAAAGCAAAGGTTGAATGGATTGATGAAGCAATCTAATCATTAATGGAAAGAAGTTAAATGTAGAGCAGGACATCTATGATTACAGATATGACGAGAAGCAATAGCTACCGAGATTTGACGGACTGAAGTTCGAAGGATGAAAAACAGATTTTCTTTCTTCGAAGTTTGCGAATACATTGGCCAATGAGGACCATAAATCATGAAGAAAAGAAGATGGGGTCTTTGGATCTCTTTATTTGTCGTATGTTTCATAGCTATTTATATATACCTCAGCAGTTTTACTCTACTGATATTACCACAAGGCGACTTCATTGTGACTTCCACCTCGCCTGACAATACGTATACGCTGAACGCCTATCTCATCGATACGGGAGGGGCTCTCGGAGCATTTGCCATTCGCGGTGAACTGTTGAACAACCTAAAAGGAACCCGTAAAAATATATATTGGGATTACCGCGTAGAAAAGGCAAATATGCGATGGCTCGATGACACTCATCTTGTCATCAACGGGAAGACATTGAATGTTGAGAAAGAAACCTACGATTTCAGAAAATACAGAAAACAACCTCCCAAGTAGTTACATAGCGCAAAAGACAGACCGCTGGAGAACGTCTCCAGCGGTCTTCTTTTACTCGGCATCCTCCAGCGTTAGCTCGATAACGGTATTGAAGTCGTCCGGCAACTGGGCCGTTGGAATATTGACGAACAGATAATCCGGGTAGTCGACCGCATTCCACGGCGTCTGAATGTTGACCTCGGCTCCGTCGGCGAGCAAGCGCGCTTCCTTCACGCGTCCATTCAAGCCTTGCAGCGCGATCGGCCCGATTCCCCGGTCCAAAATATGAGCGTACAGCTTATTGCCTTTTTGCGTGTACCGTCCCCATTCCGGCTTGCTCAACGCAGCTGCTCCACAGCCGTAAATGCTGTCGCCGTTCGCGCGCATCCAGGCTCCGACTTCGCCCAGCACGTCAAGCGATAGCTGCGGTATCTCGCCCTTCGCATTCGGCCCGACATTCAACAGCATGTTCCCGTTCTTGCTCACGCATTCGACGAGGCCGCGGACCACCTGCTTCGGTGTCTTGTAGTCGCGGTCATGCGCGTGGTAGCCCCAATGATGATTCAGCGTAATGCACGCCTCCCACGGAAGCGGCTTCCCGTCTTCGTTGACGATCCCATGCGGCGGAAGCAGCTGCTCCGGCGAAGCGAAGTCGCCCGCATAGATTTCCGGCTCGCGGGCCTTGATGTTGCCGCCCAACCGATTGTCAATCAACACATTCGGCTGCAACTCGCGAATCATCTTCACCAGCTCGGTCGCCTTCCATTTTTCCCCGGTCATATCCTCGTAAGAGAAATCGAACCAGAGCACGTCGATCGTCCCATAGTTGGTTAGCAGCTCCTTCACCTGGCCGTGCATATAGTCAAGATAGCGGTTGAAGTCCTGCGGGCGGTCCTTGAATTCCGCGTTGTCCCGCATCGGATGCTGGCGATCGCCATAGGCCGGATAGTCCGGATGATGCCAGTCGATAATCGAGTAATAGAAGCCGACCTTGAGTCCTTCGGCCCGGAAAGCGTCTGCATATTCGCGAATCAGATCGCGGCCCGCCGGCGTATTCGTCGCTTTATAGTCAGTCAAGGCGCTGTCGAACAGACAGAAGCCGTCATGGTGCTTGGTCGTCATGACCGCATATTTCATGCCTGCGGCTTTGGCGGCCTTGGCCCATGCCTTCGGATCATAATTCACCGGATTGAAGCTGTTGAAATATTTCTCATAATCCTCGACCGGGATGCGCTCGAAGCTGCGAACCCATTCGCCCCGGGCGGGAATCGCATATAATCCCCAATGGATAAACATGCCGAAGCGATCGTGATTGAACCATTGTATACGCTGCTCGCGTGCGGTTAACGTCATCGTTGTTCTCTCCTTTGCCTTCATTTGTCCCCATTGTACGATGGAGCGGTTATAATGAAGATAGAGAGAATTCATTCGTTTTTGGACAAAATTAAGATTATGGAATGGAGCATGCGAGCATGGGGAAGCCGGAGCTGCTGCAGCGCTATCTGGCCAATGTGCGGCTGAGCGTGACCGACGCATACTACGCGAAATGCAATCCCGGCTGGCGCGAAACCGACTTCGTGCCGGAGTTCAACCGGATGTATCTGATACGAGACGGAGAAGGGCGAATCGAGATCGATGGAACCGCATATTATCCCGGGCCTGGCCACATGGTCATTATGCCCGCCCGCGTTATCCAGTCCTATGGAACGATAAGCGCCGATACATACGAGAAATATTGGTGCCACTTCACGGCCCTGATCGGCGAGCGCCATTTGTTCCAGTCGATGCGGATTCCGTATTGCCTTACGCTGCCGGATGACGTGTTCCGTGAGGCGGAGAGACATTTCCACCGGCTCATTCGGTGTCATGCGCGCGGAGATTGGACGGCGGATCTGAACAAGCAGGCGATGCTGATCGAGCTGCTCAGCCTGTATTTCCGGACGGCAGGGCTGGAACGCATCGATCTGCCTTCGTCCCAGGCGCTGGACAAGTTGAATGTGGCCCTGCAGATGATGCACGAGCATCTGTCGGAGCGGCTGAATGTGCAGCAGCTGGCGGAGCGGGTCCATTTTCACCCGAATTACTTCATTACCTTATTCCGGGAGCATATGGGAGAGTCGCCGGTTCAATATATGAATCGGATGAAAATCGAGCGGGCGAAGCACTTGCTGCTGACGACGGCGTTGACGGTGACCGAAGTGGCCGAAGCGGTTGGCCTGGATGTATATTATTTCTCTCGTTTGTTCAAAAATAGTACCGGATTCAATCCAACGTCGTTCAAAGCGGCGCATAAGACGGAGGCGAAGTGAGAGATGATGGCGGATACAGAGAGCAAGATGCGGCTGTTTATCGGCGTGCCGCTGGGCGAGTCTGCCAGCGCCGCCCTCGACAACTGGGCGAAGCAAGCGCGGCGCCAGTGGACATTTTCCCGCTGGGTTCATCCGGCGGACTACCATATCACGCTGCAATTCCTCGGTGATACCCCGGAGTCGAAGCTGGCCCCGCTGCTGGAAGACCTGAACCGGACGGCGGCGCACAGCGGGCCGTTCCGGCTGGCCTTGAGCGAATGGGGCACGTTCGGGCTTCCTGCCTCGCCGCGGGTACTGTGGGCGGCCGTCGCCGGAGATATCGATAGGCTTCATGAACTGCATCATCAGGTTCTGAAGACGACGGCTCCGCTAGGCTTCCTGCCGGAAGCGAGGCCATACCGGCCCCATATTACGTTGGCCCGCAAGTATATGGGAACGGCGGCATGGGACCCGGGCATGCTGGAGGCGGAGACGAGCGTCGCGGCAGCGGAATGGACGGCGGACCGGTTCTGCCTGTTCCGAACACATATGCAGGCTACGCCGATGTACGAGCGGTTGGGCGAGTTCCGGCTATCCGGTACTTCCGGTTCATAAAAAAGGGCTTGTTTTCACCCGCAGGACGTCCGGGGAAAACGGGCCCTTTTTCACATATATTTACGGGTTTACCACCTTTATAATAAAAAAGACCTGTCCTATCGGCATTTTCGTCATGAACAGGCCTTTTCTTGTCTTCGTTTGCGAGGACAGTACAGACAGGAGGGATGAGACACATTTTGAACAAGCGCATATACGCCGTTAACTGTCGGGAAATGCTGTTATCGTACCGGTATGACGACGCTGTGCTCTGCCGCCGTTACTGCTAAATGGATAGGAGGAGAGACTCATGAACAGATTCGCATCTCGTGCAGGTCTGCTGCTGCTTATCGTATCGGCCGCCCTGTTGGCCGGCTTCAAGCAAGCGGACGAACCGCAGCAGGCGACATGGGTATGGCAGGCCGAGCGTATCGTGTCGGAACCGGATCAATTATTGTCTTTTGCCAAAACTAATCAGATTGATGTGATGTTTTTGCATATCCACCCGGATGTTCCGGACTCGGCATATCGCCAATTCATTCGGCAGGCCGCCAAGGAAGGCATTGAAGTGCATGCGCTGGCGGGCGATCCGACATGGGCGCTGCCGGAGTACCGCGGGCGGATGCTGGATTTTCTGCAGAAAATTCAACGTTACAACGCACAGGCTGCGGAAGATGAGCGGTTCCGGGGAATCCACCTGGACATTGAGCCGTATGTGCTCCCGCAATGGCAAGAGGACGCGAATGAGATCATTCATGCGTGGATGGACAACCTTGACGTCTTCCTCGAGGCGGGACGGAAGGAAGGCAGCCTCGAATTCGGCGTGGACATCCCGGTATGGTTCGACGGATACGCCGGAACCGACCCGTCAGATGCTTCCTTGGCGGAAGCGGTCATGAAGCGGTTTGATTACACGACGCTGATGGCGTACCGTCACGAGCTGGAAGGAGATAATGGCATCCTGGCCCTCATTCGCGAGGAGATGGCTATCGGGGATCGGCTCGGCACGAAGGTATTGGTCGGGATCAACGCCAAGCCGATGCCGGGAGAAGAGCATACGAGCTTCGCCTATCAGGGGGCGGCGGCCATGAACGACGCTTTGAAGCAGATTGGCGCATCCTTGGCCGGGCATCCTTCCTATGGAGGAACGGCCGTGCACGATTACCGCTATTGGAATGACCTGCTGGCGCAGCAGCCGAATGTGCCCGATCCGACAGAGCCGGAACCGAAGCCGGATCCTGGCCCGGAGCCTGACCCGGAGCCCGATCCGGAACCGAACCCTGACCCGGGACAGCCTGAACCCGCTCCGGATCCCGACTGGATCCCGGACGCCTCGCCGATTGAACGCGTCAAGCCGATTGTAGGCACCTATATTTGGCGGGCTGAGATGGCGATTCACCAGCCGGATGAGATCATCGCCTTTGCCCGGGACAAAGGGATCAACCTCCTGTACGTCCGGCTGGACCTGGAGCAGCCGTACGAAGTCTACCGTTCGCTTGTGAAGAAGGCGCATGAGGCGGGTATCGAGATGCATGCCATGGGCGGCCATCCCGGCTGGGCGCTGGAGGATAATGCGCCGCGCATTCGCAGGCTGATCGACTACGTGAAGAAGTATAACCGCGCCGCGGAAGCGGATGAACGGTTCCACGGCATCCATCTGGATGTGGAGCCGTACGTGCTCCCGGATTGGCCGAGCCGCAAGGACGAGGTGCTGCGCCAGTGGACGGCCAACATGAAGATGTTCGTAGAGGAGACGAAGCGGAACTCGAGCCTCGAGACGAGCATCGATTTGGCCGTGTGGCTCGATCGGACGCTCCTGCCTGAAGAGCCGGAGCTGTCGGTCAGCGAATGGATGATCCAGACGATGGATCATGTGTCGCTGATGGCGTTCCGCAACACGGCAGACGGCTCGAACGGCATTGCGGCCGTTGTCCGCGATGAGATGCGCATGGCCGATCGGCACGGGAAGCCGCTCATCGTCACCGTCGAGATGAAGCAGAGCCCGGAGGGCGGCCATATTTCATTTTTCGACAAAGGCAGCGCCGAGATGGAGAAGCAGCTCTCCCATCTTCCTGGACTGTTGGGCGAGTTTACCGCCTATATCGGCAACGCGGTGCATGCCTATGATTATTGGAAGGAAGCCAAGCCTTGATGCGGCTTCTCTAGGCCGCTTGTGTCCGTTAATCTGGTCAAGCTCCAAGCAAGACCACTTTCCCTTCAGGGTATGGTATCCTTGATGGAGAAAGTGGTCTTTTGTATGTGCGGCCCGAAGCCGTATTCAGGCTCGCGTGAAAGCGATGCTGGCTTGAAGTGGATGAGCATACAGAGCTGCAGCATGTGCTATTGTTCGGGGACAATGGTTCCGGCGATAAAGTGGGTTTCCTGACGACGTACAACTGGGCGCTTGTCGAAATATGGCATGATATAACCTGTCGCTTCATTACCGCGAGGAACAAAGCTTTGAGGCGTTCGTGCGACGTTTGTTCGACCTGAACCAATAAGCTTGCCTGCGACAGCACGCAAAAAATCGCTTGCTTTCAAGCGCAGTGCATCACAATGGCAATGGTGCGCTGTTTTATTTAAGGGAAAACGGATCATACTGAATAATGACGTCATATGCTGGATAATACTCTTTTTCACGGGCAGACTGAACATAAGAGGAATACATAAATTATTTTCTTGTAATCGGTTAGCCGGTATGCTAGAATTATTTCTGTTGTTTGGAATACGGTGGTCCTCTATATTCGATGAGGTTGAGCGCATGGCGCTCCCGAGATGTATGAACACCTGTGTGGAAGGAGGGAGTCCAAGATGAATATCGTTCAAGCGATTACGCAAGACCAACTTCGCAAGGATATTCCTAGCTTTCGTCCCGGCGATACTTTGAAAGTATATGTAAAAGTTATCGAGGGATCTCGCGAGCGTATCCAGTTGTTCGAAGGTGTGGTCATTAAGCGTCGTGGCGGCGGAATCAGCGAAACATTCACCGTTCGTAAGATTTCTTACGGCGTAGGTGTTGAGCGTACGTTCCCGCTTCATACGCCTAAAATCGATAGAATCGAAGTGGCTCGCCGTGGTAAAGTGCGTCGTGCGAAGCTTTATTATCTTCGCAAACTTCGCGGTAAAGCAGCGAGAATCAAAGAAATCCGTTAAGGAACCGGGGGCTTGCTCAGCTGCAAGCCCCTTTTGCTATTTTATTCCACGTAAGTGGCCGAAGCTTGCATGTTCGCCTGCCGATAGCGTATGATATGACTGCATAGCAGCAATTCGAGGAAAGCGGGGCACTGCCGATGGATCAACACGACCAAATGATGCAACCGAATGCGGCGGAAGAGCCGCCAACCAAAAAGACGCAAGCGAAAAACGAGCTTCTTGAGTGGGTGAAAGCGATTGCGATCGCCGTTGTGCTCGTCGTCATCGTGCGATGGCTGTTATTTGCTCCGTTTATCGTAGACGGCCCTTCCATGGAACCGAATTTTTGGACGGGCGAGCGACTTATTGTGAATAAAGTCTTGTATGATTTCCGCGAGCCGAAGCGCGGGGAAGTGGTCGTCTTCCACGTACCGGAGGAGAATCGCGATTTGATTAAGCGGGTTATCGGCGTGGCCGGGGATACGATTGAATACCGCGGCGATGATCTGTACGTCAATGGCAATAAGGTCGAGGAACCTTACATACAAGAAGCGCTGGACGAAGCCCATAAAAATGGCGAGGTGTACAATGACCGCGATTTCCCGAATGATCTGATTCAAAAGAACACGGTGCCGGAAGGGCATATTTTCGTGATGGGAGATCACCGGAACAATAGCACGGACAGCCGCATGCTTGGATTTATTTCGTTGAAGGACGTCATCGGAAGAGCGGATGTCATTTTCTGGCCGCTCTCGCATGCGAAATTTGTACAACACCACTAGGCAGGCAGAGACTGAATCATCAGGAGGTGGATGCCGATGACTATCCAATGGTTCCCCGGGCATATGACACGCGCCCGGCGGCAGATCCAGGAGAAGCTCAAGCTTATTGATGTCGCCATCGAACTATTGGACGCGCGGTTGCCCATGTCCAGCCGCAATCCGATGATTGGCGACATTTTGCAACATAAGCCGCGGCTCATTTTATTGAACAAGGCGGATCTAGCTGATCCGGAGATGAATGCGCGTTGGCTCCAGGCGTTCCGCGGTGAAGGCCATGCCGCGCTCGCTATCGACGCCTCGACAGGCACGAACGTCGCGCAGATACCCGGTGAAGCCCGGAAGCTGCTGGAGGAGAAGATTCAGCGCCAGCTCGCCAAGGGGATGAAGCCGCGCCCGGTGCGAGCGCTTATCGTCGGTATACCGAATGTAGGCAAATCGACGCTCATCAACAAGCTGGCTGGCCGCAGCGTAGCCGCGACCGGCGATCGGCCTGGCGTCACCAAGGGACAGCAGTGGATCAAGGTCGGCTCCGAGATGGAGCTCCTCGATACGCCTGGCATTTTGTGGCCCAAGTTCGAGGACCAGGAAGTCGGCTATCGGCTCGCGGCGACCGGAGCGATCAAGGATGAAATATTGAATGTGGAAGATATCGCGTTCTATGCGATCAAGCAACTGGCTGACCAGTACGGGGATCGCCTCAATGAACGCTACGGCCTCGATATTCCGCCGCAAGGCGGTCTGGAGCAGGATGAGATTGTTGGGATAATGGAAGCGATTGGCCGCAAGCGCGGATGCCTGATGGCCGGCGGGCGCGTCAATCTGGAGAAAGCCTCAAGCCTCATCCTGCGCGATCTGCGCGGGGGCAAGCTGGGCCGGATAACGCTTGAGGAGCCGTACTCCTTCCTCGTCAATGGGAACGGGAACTGAACGGAAAGCGCCGCATGCGCCGATTTATCGGACGCACGGCGTTTTTTTGATCCGCGATACGATGTCGTGTCGCCCGCTTCCTTTTCCCGTGTGGCCAATTGCGAAGAAGGTGGAGTGTAGTCGTAGGCAGCTCTTCTCCCATCGAATCAGGGAACAAGTGCGTGTAGAGCTTCTTATGCACAATCTCCCATCGAATCAGGGAACAAGTGCGTGTAGAGCTTCTTATGTACAATCTCCCACCGAGTCAGGGAACATGTGCGTGTATGTACGATTTCCTGTCGGGTCAGAGAACAAGTGCGTGTGGAGCTTCTTATGCACAATCTCCCATCGGGTCAGGAAACGCATGTGGCCCTTATTAGCATTCTCCGCTTAGGTTAGAAATAGGAAAGCTAGCAGCGCTTTTTATACAATTCCAGTCGGAGTTTCGGCTAATAGTTTTGAATATATGAAAGAAGCGCCGCTTTAGAAAATCTGACGGAAAGGGAGAATGGGCGAAAGGATGGGAGAGGGCAAGAAGTAACCTGACTCGTTGGGAGATTGGTCAAAAGAACAGCTGGGGGATGTGGCCGATCACCAGCGCTCGAAGGGGAGTCACCTGCATGGAAAGGGAGACGAGCAAGTTCGAATTCGGGAGAGGTATTATTCCATTAACAGAACATATGTCGTTATTTGGCGTATAGATAGATGTCAGATACAAATCGTAACGGGTTAGTCCGCTCAACGGTGCGGATGGTAGGCAAGTTGAGGAAAAACCAGGCGAGTGAAATGCAGGAAGAGGGGAAGATAATGGGTCAGCGCAAGACAGTGGGTGCAGAAGCTGAAGTGATCGATCTGACCGCATGGGAGAAGCGGTTATGGGAGGAAGGGCTTCAGTATGTGGCCGGCATTGATGAGGTCGGACGAGGATGCCTGTTCGGCGATGTGGTCGCGGCGGCCGTCATACTGCCCGCGGGTATCGCGATTGAAGGGATAAATGATTCGAAGAAGCTATCGGCGAAAAAACGGGAGGCGCTCTACGAAGAAATAACGGAATGCGCGATCGCTTGGTCTGTTGCGCAAGTCGACGCGTCTACCATTGATCGCATTAATATTAAGCAGGCTTCGCGCCTAGCCATGAAGCAGGCCGTTGAGGGGCTCGGCATCCGTCCCGATATGCTGCTGATCGACGCGGAGCGCATCGATTCCCCGCTGCCGCAGGAAGCGATTGTGAAAGGGGATGCGAACAGTCAATCTATTGCAGCCGCCTCGATTGTCGCCAAGGTAACGCGCGATCGGCTGTGTGCGGGTTTGTGGGATGAGCTCTACCCCGATTATGGCATTGCCGTACATAAAGGATATGCAACGAAGCAGCATCGCGAGCAGTTGGAACGGCTTGGTCCGTCGCCGATGCACCGCAAGTCGTTCCTGAAGTCGCTCTTCCCGGAGGAAGAGCAGTTGAGCCTGTTCTAAGCATGTACGGGCCCAATGGTCTCTGGCCCGGCTCATATTCCGGCCTCCTTCTGCCGATATAGAAGTATATTGTTCTTGAGGAACGGGGGTTGGCCAGTGAATATTTCGCAGATGGTGCGCGGCTTGGTTGGGGAGGCGAGACCCGGCGAGCAGCGGACATTGGAATTGAAAAGCGGCCAGGTGGTGCGCGGTACCGTCGCTAGTGTGGCCGAGAACGGACGCGAGGCGGTCATTCAGATTAATGGGGTGCCTGTGCGCGCTGTGCTGGATGCGCCAATGCGCCCGGGGCAGACGGCGTGGCTCCAAGTGCAAGGCCAGCAGGCGGACGGTATGATTATGCTGAAGGCGGCCGACGGTCCAGCATTTACTCAACTGCCCTCGATAGAGGAAGCGTTGAAGCAATCCGGCCTTCCGGACGAGGGCTGGGCGCGAAGACTGCTTCATGAACTGCAGAAGGGCGGTGTGCCGCTAACGAAGGATCTTGCATCGCGGCTAGCGCAGGCATTGGCGGCCAAGCCGCAGGGAGTTCCAGCCGAGCAGTGGATGCAGGCGGCGGGCCTTGCATTGCGCCGCCAGCTGCCGTTGAGCGGCGAGACGCTGCGTGGCCTGCAGCAGGCGATGTTCGGCAAGCCGCTCAATGATTTGCTTGCCGGCTTTCAGCGTGCGGGCGAGGCTGCGCTTGCCAGGAGCGCAGGAGGACCGGCGGGAGGGGCAGCTCCTTGGGCGGTGCCGCTTCGGGAAGCGCAGGCGCTGGTGCGCGACATATTGGCGTCGCTGCCGCGTATGGATTCCGTTTCCGGCGGTGCGCCAAGCAGCCAAGCGCCAGCTCCAGCTGTCGCGGGAGGGAACCTTACGGCGACGGCTGCTGCTTCGACTGCGGGGCAACCCGCCACAGGCGGCTCGCCGGCTGGGAACGCCGCCGCGAATGCGGGCAGCGGCCCCGCTGCCGGGACGGCTGCCACAGGTGCTCCGCTAGCGGCGCCCGCAGCGGCTGGGCCTACGGCCCCAACGGCCGCTACGGCGGGCGAAGGCGGAGCTGCTGCCGGTGCGGCCGGCCAGACATCCGCCGCGGGTGGGGGCGCCTGGATTGGGCGCCTTCTGCAGCTGCTCGGCGTGCCGCATGAGCAGCAGCTGCACCGCGCGGCCGTCCTGGAGATGACGGCCGCAGGCAGCGGAGCGCCGCAAGGTGACGGCGTCCCGGGTGGCGGCGCGTCGGCGGAGAGCACCGCCGTCCGGCCGCAGCCCGGCCAAGCCGCGCCGCCAGCGGCTGGCGTGGCGGCGCAGGCCCCGGCGATGCCGGGAACGCCTGGACCGCCGGAGGCGGCAGCGCGCCCTCAAGCGCCGCAAGTGCCCGCGCCGGGCGGCACGCAGGAGCAGGCTCCGGCCGCCGAGACCGCCGGAGCTGCAGTACGTGCCGCGGCCGCCACAGCGCCGGAAGCGGCTCAGGCGCCGCCGCAGCAGAGCGCGGCGCAGACGACTGCCGCGCCGGCGGAGTCCCTGAAGAGCGCGCTGCTTCAGCTCCTCCAAAGCGAGGCGCTGCCGCCGGCTGTTCGCGAGGCGGCCCAGCAGCTGGTCCATCAGATTACGGGCCAGCAATTGCTGCTGACAAGCGACCGGCAAGCGCCGTTCACGCATGTCACCTTGTTCGTGCCGCTCGTGACGCCGGACGGTCAGCAGACGGCCGCTGTCCACATTCAATCGCGGCAGAGCCGCCGAGGAGAGCTGGAGTCGGACAACTGCCGCCTCTGGTTCGATCTGAACATGAAGGCGCTGGGCCGGACGCTCGTCGACGTTCAGGTCGTGGAGCGAGCCGTGGCGCTTCATATTCATCAGGCGGATGAGGGCATCGGCGAATGGATGGGCGAGTTCCGCGGCGAGGTGGAGGAAGCGATGAACCGGATCGGTTATCAGTTATCGGCCTTCCGCATTTTGCCGATGCCGGACACGAAGGTGGACGAGCCGAAGAACCGGCCCGAGATTGATATGGACGATTATGCGCTTCAGCCGTATAAAGGGGTAGATATCAAAGTATGAAAGACCCGGAAGCAGCATCCCGGACAACCGGGCGTTATGAACGGAAGACGGCGGTCGCGCTGTCCTACAAGCCGGAGCAGCATGAGGCGCCGGTTATCGTCGCCAAAGGGCAGGGACAGCTGGCCGAACAGATATTGGAGAAGGCGAAGGAAAGCGGCGTGCCGATCCAGGAGGACGCTTCCTTGGTGGAGGTGCTCTCCAAGCTGGACATCGACCAGCAGATTCCGGCCGAACTGTATCATCTGGTCGCCGAAGTGCTGACCTTCATCTACCGGACCGATCAACGGGCGGAGAAAGGGTGGAATCGTCATGAATGAGTTCCGCCGCGGCGCGGAGAGCTTCAAGCAGGATAAGCGGACCGAGAAAAATAAGCAGATCGTGAAAAAACGGAGCGGGGGCCTCAACCGGAAGGAGAAGGGGGCTGCCGCGGAACGGATGGCAGCCGAGCGGCTTCAAGCGCTCGGCTATCGCATTATACACAGGAATTGGCGCTGCCGCACGGGCGAGATTGACATCATCGCACGGGACGGCAACTGCTGGGTTTTTGTTGAGGTTCGCAGTCGATACGGCCTTGCCGGAGCGGAGGGGGCGGCCGAAGCGATAGATTGGCGGAAGCAGCACAAGGTAAGAGCCGTGGCCGAAGTGTACGTGAACCGTTATCGGCTCCATGAAGCGGAGATCCGCTTCGACGCTGTTGCGGTTGCCCTGGATGGCCACCCCTCCAATCCCCCGGATATTACCGTGTTTCGGAATGCATTTTGAGGCGTTTAGCGGAGCTGCTGCGTCATCATTAATCTCTGAATTAGTCAAACACTGATTGCGATAAAAGGGTTGTAATGGAATATTTCAATGCATATCCAATTGGTAAAATACCGATATGACATCATGTTAATCGACATCTCCTTGCTTATTTCCTCAATTAAGCTTTTTACTACGGTGTAATTCCCTATTAAAATTTCTCATAAAATTAAAGTACTAACTAAAAGTGCTGTGTTGCTAGCTATCTGATCATAAATGTCTAGAAAAGCTCCATAAGAATTTGCGGTAATGAGCCAAAAAATTCCGTTGTTTGAATAGAGGTAACCGGAAATGAAAAAACGTAAATTTGTTTAGAGCACTGTTATTCGGTATATTTTAATACACATTGAGATTTTTATTTGATGGTGTTTTTGATGTAAAAGATATAATAGCTCCTTTTTATTCTTTTCTGTATAAATGAGTACTACTACAAAAAAAAGAAAACTGAAAATAAATAAAGTGACATATAATGTGCATATTTAATATGACTTATATGGAAAAATACATTGGGAGGGGATATCGACACGTGCATATGAGATCTATTCTAGGAAGGGCGGTAATGCCTATGTTCCGATCATTTGCACTATGTAATACTACTACCTGATCTTCAGGCTTTTACTGGGCCCAATAAAGATGAGTTGAAAAGAAGGAACAAAAGCGGATGTTGAAATACTCAAAAGTGGAAACCAACTAGAGCGTGTCTTCAAACTATAAGCTCACATTAAAACATGGTAAACTTAACCTATGAGAAGACGATACGAAATACGCGATGATCAATGGGACCAAATTAAAGATTTACTTCCACCAGAGCGAAAACGTCAAGGTGGACGTATTGCCAAGGACAACCGAATGATGTTGAATGCCATGCTTGGGGTCGCTAGAAGCGGAGCGCCATGGCGAGACCTCCCTAAACATTACGGCTCATGGAAAACGGTGTACACTCGTTTCCGTCGCTGGCAGATGGCGGGAATATGGGATGAAATTCTAAAGCATGTTTCCGTAGCCCCTGATTTTGAAAATATCATGATCGATGCTACCATCGTCCGCGTCCACCAACATGGAGCGGGCGCAAAAGGGGACAGCAATTCCAGGCCATCCGGCGCTCCAGAGGCGGAATAACGACCAAAATTCCTGCAATCGTAGATGCGCTAGGAAATCCGTTACGCTTTGAGTTGACCGCTGGCAACTGCCACGACTGTGTTAAAGGCTATGAAATGCTTCAAGATATGGATCTGACCGGCAAGACGGTGATTGCCGATCGAGGTTATGACATGAATCGCATTTTGGAACTGATCGAGAAGCAGCACGCCACCGCTGTCATTCCGAGTCGGAAACATCGAAAAATTCAACGAACGTGCGATTGGTGGCTTTACAAAGAGCGCCACCTGGTTGAATGTTTATTCAACAAACTTAAACACTATCGCAGACTGGCCACTCGTTACGATAAGCTAACCTGCACATTTGCAGCCTTTTTATCGTTGGCTTCTATTTTGTTATGGTTAAATTAGGTTTGAAGACACGCTCTAGATAAAGAGAGACTAAAAAGGAATTTCAAAATAATACAACGTTGATGCTCAGGAGAAATCAGACAAAACCTTGATAAGTGATGCATTTTCGCTGTTAGCCACACCTACAGCATCTGCGCTGGATTGTAATGCCAGTAGCGAAACATGTTCATAGGTTTCAATACCATACTGTGCAGCTGCTGGTCTTGCAGGATTTTGGCCTGGTGTGGCGTGTAGTGTCGTTATGTAATTGATATGCAGTAAATATGACTAAGAACTTGTGTTCAAAGAGTTTGTCGCCGCTCGCTTCCCTTTGAGGGGATGAGAGCGGCGTTTTTTATTTTCCGCGCTCCTCGCGGAATGCGGCATAGAGAGGGAGGGTTGCGTTAGAAGTTACGCCTCCTTGCGCCGATCGAGCGAGCGGTATTGAATCGCTTCCGCGACATGGGCGGCACCGATTGAATCCCGTTCCTCCAGGTCGGCAATCGTCCGCGCGAGCTTCAAGAGCCGATCGTGGGCCCGCAGGCTTAATCCCAATTGATCATAAGCCTGCTGCAGCAGTTGCTCCGCTTCCGGCGATATCGCGCAGTGCCGGCGCAGCAGGGAGCCGGACAGCTCGCTGTTGAAGCGCAGCTTCAGGCCGGCGTAACGCTGCGCTTGGCGCTGGTGAGCTTGAAGTACCAAGGAACGCATCTCAGCGGAAGACAAAGAGGGCCCTTTCCATTCCATGACCGATGAGCGAGGCACCTCGACCTGCATATCGATCCGGTCGAGCAGCGGCCCGGACAATTTGGCGCGATACTGGGCCAGCCGCATCGGGGTGCAGCGGCAATCGCCCTCGGAAGACGAGCTATACCCGCAGGGACACGGGTTCATGGAGGCGGCTAGCATGAAATGGGCGGGGAAACGGTAGACCGCCCGCGCCCGTCCGATCGTGACATGCCGCTCCTCCAGAGGCTGCCGCAGCACCTCCAAGGCCTGCCGTGGGAATTCGGGGAGCTCGTCGAGGAAGAGCACGCCATGATGAGCCAGACTGACCTCACCTGGCTTCGGAATCGAGCCACCGCCGATCAGGCCGGCGGAAGAGATGGAGTGATGCGGCGCCCGGAAGGGGCGCTCCCGCATCAGCCCGCCGCCCGCCCGGTCCCATTTGCCGGATACGCTGTACAGCTTCGACACCTCCAAGGCTTCGTCGTCACTGAGCGGAGGCAGAATTGTCGGGAGGCGGCGGATGAGCATCGTCTTCCCGGTGCCCGGCGGTCCCGTCAGCACTATATTGTGCATGCCGGCTGCAGCCACGACGAGGGCACGCTTTGCATGAAGCTGTCCAAATACATCAGCGTAGTCTTCCGCCCGATTCGATAGTACGTCCTCCCCTTGTCCCTGACGCGGCGTTCCCGAATCAGCCCCGGCAGACCAAGGGGCGAGGTCCTCCAGCCGGAGCAGCTCATGCAGATGGCGCAGCGGATAAATGTCCAGCCCCTCGACGAGAGCGGCTTCCTCCGCATTGTCGGAAGGGACGAGCATCCGCTTGAAACCTTGCTTGCGCGCTTCATCGGCCAGCGACAAAATACCCGGAACCGGCCGGGTCGATCCATCCAGCGCCAACTCCCCGACCAGCAGCATGTCGCGCAGCGGATCGGATGGCAGCTGACCGCTCGTGCACAGAAGCCCTGCCGCGATCGCCATATCGAAGGACGTTCCTTCCTTGCGTACGTCGGCCGGCGCAAGGTTGACCGTGATTCGGGCAAGCGGGAACTTCCAGCCGCTGTAGCGGACGGCCGCGCGGACCCGCTCGACCGATTCGCGGACTGCCGCATCGGGCAGACCGACAAGATTCACGTTCGGCAACCCTGGCGAGATGTCGATTTCGACCTGGATAAGCCGCCCGTCGACACCGGATATCGATGCACTCCACAATTTTCCATACATGTAAAAACACCTCTCCTTCCTTCATCGTGGCCGCATAGGCCGGATGCAGGGGAAAGGTGCTTCCTTATCGTCCCTAAATATATTAATATTATAGGAGTATGACAGCTCCTCCGTCAATGGATATGAGATTCATCTCATTAATAGATGATAATGATATCAAAAAAATGTACTTTCTGCTCGAATTAGAGAGGAAAGCGTTTTAGAAACATGATACAATATTGGAGGACTGTATATATTTTCCGCGGAAGAACGCATTTTCGAAAGGATGGAAGCGGTTCCGCGTTCACGGCTGCGCCAGGAGACGGAGTACAGCAGATTCTATCAGCTGATACGGTCTATCATGTCTATCATGTCTATCATGCTACATACTACCGGCTCCAATGGCTACGCGTTGCTACACGGCCGAAGAGGCTAACGATGGGTTAGGGGGATGCACAATGAATATTCATGAGTACCAAGGCAAGGAAGTATTGAAGCAATACGGCGTTGCGGTTCCGAACGGCAAGGTTGCTTTTACGGCAGATGAAGCCGTTGAAGCGGCGAAGGAGCTCGGAACGTCCGTTGTCGTGGTGAAAGCTCAGATTCATGCAGGCGGTCGAGGCAAGGCAGGCGGCGTCAAGATTGCGAAGAACCTGGACGAGGTACGCGCATACGCGTCGGAACTGCTCGGCAAAGTGTTGGTAACGCATCAGACAGGCCCGGAAGGCAAGGAAATCAAGCGCCTGCTCATCGAGCAAGGCTGTGACATCAAGAAAGAATATTATGTCGGCGTCGTCGTTGACCGCGCAACAGGCCGCGTCGTGATGATGGCTTCGGAGGAAGGCGGCACCGAGATCGAGGAGGTGGCAGAGAAGACTCCGGAGAAAATTTTCAAAGAAGTCATCGACCCGGCTGTCGGCCTGCAAGTGTTCCAGGCGCGCCGCCTCGCATATGCGATCAATATTCCGGCAGAATTGGTCAACAAATCTGTCAAATTCATGCTGGCGCTCTATCAGGCATTCGTTGACAAGGATTGCTCCATCGCGGAGATTAATCCGTTGGTCGTCACCGGCGATGGACAAGTGATGGCGCTTGACGCGAAGCTGAATTTCGACTCTAACGCGCTGTTCCGCCACAAGGACATTCAAGAGCTGCGCGATCTCGACGAAGAGGACGAGAAGGAAATTCAAGCATCCAAGTTCGACTTGAGCTACATCGCGCTGGACGGCAATATCGGCTGCATGGTGAACGGCGCAGGGCTTGCGATGGCGACGATGGATATTATCAAATATTACGGCGGCGAACCGGCCAACTTCCTTGATGTAGGCGGCGGAGCCACGACAGAAAAGGTAACGGAGGCATTCAAGATCATTTTGTCGGATGACCAAGTACAAGGTATCTTCGTCAACATCTTCGGCGGCATTATGCGCTGCGACGTCATTGCGAACGGCGTCGTGGAAGCTGCGAAACAAATCGGACTGGATCGTCCGCTCGTCGTCCGTCTGGAAGGGACGAACGTCGATCTCGGCAAGCGCATCCTGAACGAGTCGGGATTGAACATTGTCGCGGCGGACTCGATGGCGGATGGAGCGCAGAAAATTGTCGCTTTGGTTCAATAATTTTGTCGACGAGGAGATGAATGAGCGATGAGCATCTTAATTAATAAAGATACGAAGGTTATTACGCAAGGGATTACGGGCTCGACGGGAATGTTCCATACGAAGGGAGCCCTGGAATACGGAACCAATATGGTGGGCGGCGTAACGCCGGGCAAAGGCGGAACGAAGATCGATATCGAGCTCGACAACGGGCAAACCGTCTCGCTCCCGATCTTCAATTCGGTCATCGAAGCGAAGCGTGAGACCGGTGCGACGGTCAGCGTCATTTACGTGCCGCCGGCGTTCGCGGCAGACTCGATTATGGAAGCCGTCGATGCGGATCTCGATCTGGTTATCTGCATCACGGAAGGCATTCCGGTACTCGACATGGTCAAGGTAAAACGCTATATGGAAGGCAAGCGGACACGCCTTGTCGGTCCGAACTGTCCGGGCGTCATTACGCCTGGCGAATGCAAGATCGGCATCATGCCGGGCTACATCCATACTCCGGGGCATGTCGGGGTCGTATCCCGGAGCGGAACGTTGACCTACGAAGCGGTTCATCAATTGACGACACGCGGCATCGGCCAGTCGACAGCTGTCGGTATCGGTGGAGACCCGGTCAAAGGATCGGAATTCATCGATGTGCTTCATATGTTTAACGAAGATCCGGACACGTATGCGGTCATTATGATTGGCGAGATCGGCGGTACTGCCGAGGAAGAAGCAGCCGAGTGGATCCAGGCCAATATGAAGAAGCCAGTCGTCGGCTTCATCGGAGGAGCTACTGCGCCTCCGGGCAAGCGGATGGGCCATGCTGGCGCGATTATTTCTGGAGGCAAGGGGACGGCTGCCGAGAAGACAGCCAAGCTGGAGGCCTGCGGCATCAAGGTTGCGCCGACGCCAGCGGAAATGGGCAGCACACTCGTATCCGTGCTGGAAGAACGCGGCCTGCTTGAGCAATGCACGACACAGCCGCAGACACAAGCTTAACCAATGCCTTAACCACAGTTACATTTATCAATATATATATTGAAGCGATAGGTAAGCAACCTTTCTGCCAACTCGAACGATTTCGAGCGGAGGAAGGTTGCTTTGCTTTTTTATATTCTCGGAAGACTTCACCCGGCTTGTGTTGTCAGGAGATACACCGAGGTACCCAAAAATCCTGTAAAACTGCAGTTTTTTGTTGGAGGTGTCAAAGCCGTCATCGCATTCCTGCAAAAGTGCAGGAATTTTAGCAATATTACTCAAATATGTGAGATAAATATAGGAAAAGATGCGCTTTTGCAGGAATTTGGCTAAATATACCCTCGAATGGTGTAAATTGCTGTAGATATGCAGGACTTTCTTCAATTTGACGAACTGTGCGACTGCGCCACCTGAAGCCAAAGTGATGATTGCCACCTGAAGAGATTTCGCGAACAGCCCTACCTGGACCGACCCGGGCGGACTCTGCGCATAGCACCACCGTGATGGACCGAGTGGATCAGGTGCACTCGCCGCCTGAATCGACCGAGTGAACTGCGCGTACAGCACCACCGTGACGGACCAAGTGGGCTAGTTGAACTCGCCGCATGAATCGATCGAGTGGACTGCGCGAACTGCACCGTTCGAATCGACCGGGCGGACTACACGAACCGCGCAGCGGAACGAACTAGTTCATCCGGATATGCGAGTCCCAGGATGCGAATCCCGGACACATGAGCCGTAGTCAACAATGGCTGTGCATGAATTGTCTAATAATCTCTTTTTACCCAGTTATTGAAAAGAAAGCATAGTTCATGCTTGCATTCTGATCTTATCTCAAGCAAAATAAGGGAAGCGGACAGCGCGCTTCCCGGATAGTGAAGGAGAGTTGCTGAAATGGGCAATTGGACGGAACGGGAGCTCGTGTTTGCGTTAAATGAAATCATTGGTATCGGCTGGCATACGATTCGCGCGTTAGGGGAACGCGTCGGATTTACCGGGTTGGCAGATTGGCTGAACCGTCCGGCATCGGATTGGGCAGAATTAGGGATAAAGCCCTCGATGGCGAGGAAGCTTGCGGCAGGCTTCCGGGCAGACAGGCTGGAAGAAAGGCTGGAGCTGGCAAAGACCGCTAAGATTGAGTGGATTACCCGCTGGGATGAATACTATCCTCCGCTGCTGCAGGAGATTCCTCAGCCGCCTTGGATATTGTACGGGAAAGGGGATTGGACCGTTCTGTCCTCCGATGCGATCGCCATTGTAGGAACGCGCAATCCTACCGTCTATGGCAAGAAGGTCGCCCTTCAATTGGCCGAGCAGTTGGGATGCGCCGGGTTCCTTATCGTCAGCGGATTGGCCAGAGGCATCGATGCTTGCAGTCATGAAGGCGCTCTCATCCAGGGGCGGACCGCTGCAGTGATGGGTACGGCCTTCGATCGCATCTATCCGTATGAGAATGCGAACTTGGCGAGGCGAATCGCCGAATCCGGCATTGTCCTCACGGAATACCCGCTTGGCACCCCGTCTCATCCCGGCTTGTTCCCCCGGCGCAACCGCATTATTGCCGGCCTGACGCTCGGCACGGTCGTCGTGGAGGCTGCCATGGGCAGCGGGGCGCTTATCACCGCTGATTTTGCGACGGAATCGTTCAGGGAAGTTTTTGTCGTGCCGGGGCCCGTTACTTCGCCCAAATCGGCAGGCCCGCTCTTTCTCATGAGGAATGGGGCCAGACCGATTGCGCATGCCGAAGATATAATGGAAGAATTGAAGGCGCGGTTGACAACAGTCACTTTGCCGTACAATAATGGAACGGTCGGCTTCACCGAGAGCGAACCGCTCACCGAGGAGGAGCGCCGGATATGCGAACTGATTCGCCTGGAAGGCAGTACATTTGAGGAACTGCTCCTTGCGAGCGGTCTCCCATTTGCGGAGCTGCATCGAATTTTGTTATCCTTACAATTAAAACAGAGAGTTCGGGAGGCCCAGGGAGCCGTATACCATTCGATATGGATATAAAGAGGAGATTGGAGAGGAGGGTGCGCCTATGGCGGATTCATTAGTCATTGTCGAGTCGCCTGCGAAGGCGAAGACAATCGGGAAATATTTAGGCAGTAAATATATCGTCAAAGCGTCTATGGGACATGTGCGTGATTTGCCCAAAAGCCAGATGGGCGTTGAAATAGAGCAAGATTTCGCCCCGAAGTACATCACGATTCGCGGCAAGGGCAGCGTGCTCAAAGAATTGAAAGATGCAAGAAAGAAAGTGAAAAAAGTGTATCTCGCGGCTGACCCCGATCGCGAAGGTGAAGCGATCGCTTGGCATCTGGCGCATGCGCTTGAACTGGATGAGACGGAAGCCTGCCGCGTCGTGTTCAATGAGATTACGAAGCAGGCCGTGAAGGATGCGTTCAAATCACCGCGTCAAATCAATATGGACCTTGTTCATGCCCAGCAAGCGCGACGCATTCTCGACCGGCTGGTCGGGTACAAGATCAGCCCTCTTTTATGGAAGAAGGTGAAGAAAGGACTGTCAGCAGGACGGGTGCAGTCGGTGTCCGTGAAGCTGATTATTGACCGTGAGAATGAAATCGACGCCTTCATCCCGGAAGAGTACTGGACGATAACCGCTAAGCTGGAAGCGGGCAAGTCCAAGTTCGAAGCCAAGTTCTACGGCATGAATGGCGTGAAGATGGAGCTGGCGAACGAGGCCCAAGTGAATGAAGTGCTGGCAGCGCTGCAGAAGCAGGCCTTTGTCGTCTCCGAGGTGAAGGAGAAGGAGCGGCTTCGCCATCCGTCCGCTCCCTTTACGACGAGCTCGCTGCAGCAGGAAGCGGCCCGGAAGCTGAATTTCCGCGCGGCTAAGACGATGTCCGTTGCGCAGCAGCTGTATGAAGGGGTGGACCTGGGCAAGGAAGGCACGGTCGGTCTCATCACCTATATGCGTACAGACTCGACGCGGATATCGCCGACGGCTCAAGAGGAAGCTAAGGAATATATCGGCTCTCAGTTCGGAGCGGAATATGTGCCGGAGACGCCGCGGCAATATGCCAAGAAGGCTGCCAATGCGCAGGATGCGCACGAGGCGGTTCGCCCTACGTCGGTGCTGCGCAGTCCGGATCAGATGAAGCCGTTCCTCAGCCGCGATCAGCATCGCCTCTACAAGCTAGTATGGGAACGGTTCGTGGCGAGCCAGATGACATCCGCCGTCATGGATACGATGACGGTCGATCTGCAGGCGGGAGACGTTACGTTCCGCGCCAACGGTTCTAAGGTGCGCTTTCCCGGATTCATGAAGGTCTATGTGGAAGGGAACGACGACGGTACGGTCGAGGATGACAAATTGCTTCCTCCGCTCAAGACGGGCGATAAGCTCAAGCAGGAAGCGATCGAACCGAAGCAGCATTTCACTCAGCCGCCGCCGCGGTATACCGAGGCGAGACTGGTGAAGACGCTGGAGGAGCTGGGCATCGGAAGACCGAGCACCTATGCGCCGACGCTGGAGACGATCCAGAAGCGAGGGTATGTAGCGATCGAGGAGAAGAAATTCGTTCCGACCGAGCTGGGCGAACTGGTCATCCAGCTGATGGAGGAGTTTTTCCCCGAGATTCTGGATGCTGAATTCACCGCCCATATGGAGGAAGATCTCGACCATGTGGAAGATGGGCAGCAGGACTGGGTGAAGGTGCTCAGCGATTTCTATGAATCGTTCGAGAAGCGGCTTCAGGTTGCCGAGGAAGAAATGAAGGAAGTTGAAATCGAGGACGAAGTGTCCGATGAAATATGCGAGAAGTGCGGACGTCATTTTGTGTACAAGATGGGCCGCTTCGGTAAATTTTTGGCCTGCTCCGGATTTCCGGACTGCCGCAACACGCGTCCGATTGTGAAGGATACGGGCGTAGCCTGTCCGAAGTGCAAGGAAGGCAAGCTGGTAGAGCGCCGCAGCAAGAAGGGACGCGTATTCTACGGTTGCGATCGTTACCCGGATTGCGATTATGTGATGTGGGATCGGCCATCGGTCAAGCCATGTCCGTCCTGCGGCAGCTTAATGGTCGAGAAGCGGAGCAAGCAAGGAACGAAGCTGCAGTGCACGCAGTGCGATCATCATGAAATGTTGCAGGACAACGAGGATGATTAATCGTGGGCAAGCATACGATGAAATAAAGGGATACTGCAGCAGGTGCAGGCAACCGAGGGGGATGTAAGACAGATGGATAAGCCGAGAGTAACCGTTATTGGCGCGGGCTTGGCCGGCAGCGAGGCGGCATGGCAGGCTGCGCAGCAGGGCGTGGCGGTGACGCTCTATGAGATGCGGCCGGTGAAGCAGACGCCGGCCCATCATACAGGCCAGTTCGCGGAGCTGGTATGCAGCAATTCCTTGCGCGCGAACGGACTAAGCAACGCGGTCGGCGTATTAAAGGAAGAGATGCGGCTTATGAATTCGCTTATTATGCAAGCGGCGGATAAGCATGCGGTTCCGGCCGGAGGCGCGTTGGCCGTCGATCGGGACGAATTTTCCGGGGAGATTACAAGGCTGCTGGGCGAACATCCTCTCGTCGATGTCCGCAATGAGGAAGTGACGGCCATACCGGAGGACGGGATTACCGTCATCGCTACCGGGCCACTGACATCGCCGGCACTGTCCGACCAGATTAAGGCGCTCATGGATGAGGAGTATTTTTATTTCTACGATGCGGCTGCGCCGATCGTGGAGAAGGATTCCATCGACATGAGCAAGGTGTTCCTGGCTTCCCGCTATGACAAGGGAGAAGCGGCGTATTTGAACTGCCCGATGAACGAGGAAGAGTTCAATGCGTTCTACGAGGCGCTTGTTACGGCCGAGACAGCGGAATTGAAGGAGTTCGAGAAGGAGATTTATTTCGAGGGCTGCATGCCGATTGAGATCATGATGCGCCGCGGGAAGCAGACGGCGCTGTTCGGGCCGATGAAGCCCGTCGGGTTGACGGATCCGCGCACAGGCAAGACGCCGTATGCGGTCATCCAGCTCCGTCAGGACAATGCTGCGGGTACGCTCTATAATATGGTGGGCTTCCAGACCCATCTTAAATGGGGCGAGCAGAAGCGGGTGTTCCAGATGATTCCGGGCTTGGAGAATGCGGAATTCGTCCGCTACGGCGTTATGCACCGCAATACCTTCATCAATTCGCCGAAGCTCCTGGAAGCGACCTATCAATTCAAGGGCCGTCCGTCGCTTTTCTTTGCAGGGCAGATGACCGGGGTGGAGGGTTATGTCGAATCGGCTGCTTCGGGACTGCTGGCTGGCTTGAATGCGGCCCGTTATGCCAGAGGGAACGAACCGGTCCTGCTTCCGGAGGATACGGCGCTCGGAAGCATGGCGCGGTATATTACGACAGCCGATTTCAAGCATTTCCAGCCGATGAACGCCAATTTCGGCCTCTTCCCGCCGCTCGGGCAGCGGATCCGCAACAAAAAAGAGAAGAACGAAGCGCTGGCCCACCGCGCTCTCCATTCTTTGAAGGCGTACCGGGACGAAGCGGGTCTGTTCAACACATAACAGCTTGTGCAGCGGAAAGGAAGCGGCTCGCCACGGAATGGTGCCGTTTCCTTTTCATTTATTGATTCTTTGGTCCTAGCCGATGAATAATAGACAGGAGGTTGAGCTTCAGTGGAATATCAATTTCATGCCACGACCATCTGCGCCGTAAGACATAACGGGCAGGCCGCGATTGCGGGAGACGGTCAAGTAACCTTTGGGAACAACATGATTATGAAGCAGCATGCGCGCAAGGTGCGGCGTCTGTACCGCGGCCAGGTGCTGGCGGGATTCGCCGGATCGGTTGCCGATGCCATCACGCTGTTCGAGAAGTTCGAGGGCAAGCTGGAGGAGCATCATGGCAACCTGCAGCGAGCGGCTGTCGAATTGGCGAAGGATTGGCGTCAAGATAAGGTGCTTCGCAAGCTGGAAGCGCTGATGATTGTGATGGACGCGCAGCATGTGCTGCTCATTTCGGGCGGTGGAGAAATCATCGAGCCGGATGACGAAGTGATTGCCATCGGCTCCGGAGGATCGTTCGCGCTGGCGGCGGCCCGTGCCCTCAAGCGGCATTCGACGCATCTATCGGCGCGTGAGATGGCTGAAGCCGCCCTGCATATTGCGGCAGAAATTTGCGTATTTACGAATGATAATCTCGTTGTTGAAGAGCTGTAACGGAATAAGGGAGCTACGATAGATACGGGTGGAGGGATAAGATGAATCAACAAGCATGGACACCACGGCAGATAGTCACGGAACTGGATAAGTATATCGTCGGACAGAAAATGGCCAAACGGTCCGTAGCTGTCGCGCTTCGCAACCGCTACCGGCGCAGCCTGCTGGATGAGTCGATCCAGGATGAGATCGTCCCCAAAAACATTCTAATGATCGGACCGACGGGCGTAGGGAAGACCGAGATTGCCCGCCGTCTGGCGAAGCTCGTCAATGCTCCGTTCGTGAAGGTGGAAGCGACCAAATTTACGGAAGTCGGCTATGTCGGACGCGATGTCGAATCGATGGTCCGCGATCTGGTGGAGACGGCGATCCGCATGGTGAAGCTGGAGCGTACCGAGAAAGTCAAAGATAAAGCGGAAGAGATGGCGAATGAGCGAATCGTAGAAATATTGGCCCCTAGCTCCAAGGAAAGCAAATCGCAGCGCAATCCGTTCGAAATGCTGTTCGGCCAAAACCAGTCCCATGCGCAGCAGGAGGAGAAGGAGCCGGAGCCCGGATTGCAGGAAAAGCGGAGAAAGGTGCGGTTCGACCTGCTATCAGGCAATCTGGAGAATGACACGATCGAGATCGACGTCGAAGACGCGGCGCCGAACATGCTCGATTTCCTGTCCGGTCCGGGTAATGAGCAGATGGGCATGAATATGCAGGAGATGTTCGGCAGCCTCATTCCGAAGCGGATGAAGAAGCGCAAGCTCACGATCAAGGAAGCTAGGAAGGTGTTGACGCAGGAAGAGGCCGCGAAGCTCATCGACATGGATGACGTCATTCAGGAATCGATTCGCCGTGCCGAGCAGTCGGGCATCATCTTTATCGATGAGATTGACAAGATTGCCTCTAGCGGGCGCGGATCGGGGCCTGACGTGTCCCGTGAGGGCGTTCAGCGCGATATTTTGCCGATTGTAGAGGGTTCCACCATCATGACGAAGTACGGGCCTGTGAAGACGGACTACGTGCTTTTCATTGCTGCTGGAGCGTTCCATATCGCGAAGCCGTCCGATCTAATTCCCGAGCTGCAGGGACGTTTCCCGATTCGTGTCGAATTAACCAGCTTGTCGCTGAACGACTTTGTCTCGATCCTGACGGAACCGAAGAATGCAATTACGAAGCAGTATGTCGAATTGTTGAAGACGGAAAACATCCAGATCGAATTCACGGATGAAGCGATACGGGAAATTGCCCGCATTGCGGCCGATGTCAATCAAAATACGGAAAATATCGGAGCCCGGCGCCTGCATACCATCATGGAGAAGCTGCTGGAGGATCTGTCGTTCGAAGCGCCAGAGCTGACGCTCGATCAATTCCGGATTACGCCCGAGTATGTGCGGGAGAAGCTGTCTGATATCGCGCAAAACCGCGACCTTAGCCAATATATCCTATAAAAATCATGCGAAATTTCCCCTTTTTGGGACTACAGCCAACGAGGGGATCCTTTCGACAAAGTATTTGAAAAAAGCCCTGACTTTTAGTCCAAAGATAGGGCTTTTTTCTTATTGTGTTATAACCCAAAGTTTAAGATGATAAGTATGGCGTTAATTATCTTCTTCTGTCAAAAAATGATGATTACTCAACATTTTCATTGAATAATCAGCTAGATTTATTGGATTATGGAAATCCCCTCCCATAGTTCGACAGGATCATGCAAAAGAACTAAGTTTTTTGTCGAAAGAGAAGGAGAAACGTCGCAAGCAGAGAATATGTGATCAAGAGAATGTGAGCATATGAATTTTTAACTAATCAGGAGGGATGATTGTGAACTTGTTGAGCGGCGTACATATGCAACGACTGGAGGGCGCGATGCAAGCTTCCACGGCTCGGCATAATGTGATCAACGCGAACGTGGCGAATGTCGATACGCCGTACTATAAACGCTCCGAAGTGCAGTTCGAGTCGCTGCTTCGTGATCAGATGACCGGCGGGAGTCTTGTCGGTCGCCGCACTGATCCGCGGCATTTCTATATCGGACCTTCGAACGGGGTGCCAGCTCCGCAGGTCGTGCAGGATGAGAGCACGGTGATGGGGAATAACCGCAACAATGTGGACATTGACCGGGAAATGGCGCTTCAGGCCGAAAATCAATTGAACTATTATACGCTTATTCAACAGTTGAACCATAACATCAACATGCTTCGAACCGGTATGGATGTAAGGAGGTAACGGTAACGTATGAATATTTCTAACAGCTTCAACATCAGCTCGTCCGGACTCACGGCCCAGCGCCTGAGGATGGACGTCATCTCCTCGAATATTGCGAATATGGAATCGACGCGCGCACAATATGTCAACGGGAAATTCGTTCCGTATACGCGCAAGGTTGTCGTCATGTCGCCGATGGAGTCTTCCTTCCAGCAGACCTTGCAAGAAGCGATGCAGGGCCAGGGCAAAGCCAATGGGGTTAAGGTGGCCCAGATTAAGGAAGATACCTCAACACCGTATAAAATCGTCTACAATCCGTCCCACCCGGACGCGGACGAGCAAGGAAATGTCTACATGCCAAATGTCGACATCATGAAGGAAATGGTCGACATGATCTCTGCCACCCGCTCTTATGAAGCGAACGTAACGGCGCTGAATGCGTCCAAATCCATGATTATGAAGGCATTGGAGATTGGCAAAGGCTAGTCCAAGCCTGCTTGCTAACAAGAGCCGTTCATTGCCACAGGGGGAAAACAAATGATACAAAATACGATGATTCCATTGAGCATGACATCTCCGGCGACATTACCGGCGGCGACATCTCCAACGACGAAAGCCGACACACCGGCTGAAGTAACCAAGGCATTCAGTCATTTTCTTACGAATGCACTTCAGCAAGTTGATGCACAAGAGAAGCAAGTCCATGAGATGGGCGACAAGTTTATATTGGGCGAAGTTGATGTCGATCAGCTTCAGATTGCCTCCGAACGTGCGCTGCTCAGCCTGCAATTGACGACGCAAATACGCAACAAGGTCATCGAAGCGTATCAAGATATTATGCGCATGCAAATGTAACAGCGGTAGTGTCTTACATCGTTCTGGAGGGTGACGTGAAGTGAATGAAACCATTGGCCGGTATCGGGACCGAATAACCCAATACTGGAATCAATTCAGTAAAAAGCAGAAAATCCTTCTGCTGTCCACGATCGCATTTGTAATCTTGGCTATTGTTATTTTAACGGCACAGCTGACAAAAACCGAGTATGAGCTTGCTTTTGAAAATCTTAACGCCAATGATGCTGCCGGCATCATTGAATATCTGAATTCGAACCGGATCCCGTACGAACTCAGCGGCGACGGCACCAAAATATCCGTACCCAGCGCCTCGGCAGCAAAAGTTAAGGTCGACATCGGGGCTCAGGGCATCGTCAAGAACGGTTCCATTGGCTTCGAATCGTTCGGCGCCGACGGACTGATGGGCGGAATGACGGACAACGTATTCGATGTTCGTTACAAGAACGCCCTGAACGGCGAAATCGAAAGATTGCTGCGTCTAATGAACGGTGTGCAAGATGCCAAGGCCATTATTAATCTTCCGAAGGAGACGGTCTTCGCAACACCGGAGCAGGAACAGGCGTCGGCTTCTATTGTGTTGAAATTTAAGCCCGGATATCAGCCGAATCAGGCGGCGGTTGACGGATACTTCAATCTGGTCAAGACCGCGGTACCCAACTTGGCGATTGACGATATCACCATCTCGAGCGATGAAGGGCCCATGTTCGCTTCCGACTCGCAAGGCGGCGCGTCCAAGAGCATCTTCGGCGAGGTGGATGAGCAGCTCAAGATTCAGCGTAAGTATGAGAATGATATCCGCATGAAAATACAAGAATTCCTTGGCGCCTATGTGCCGGCGGACAAAGTAAGCGTATTGGTATCCGCAAAGCTGAATTTCGATAAAGTACAAAAGCAGGAAGATCTTGTCACCCCGGTTAATACGGAGGAGATGAAAGGAATCGAAATCAGCGTCCAGGAGCTGCAGGAATCCTACAACGGCAAAGGCGCGCAAAACGGCGGCGTCGCAGGCGTCGGAGACGGCGAAGTGCCGAACTATCCTTCCGCTTCGGGAAGCGGGGATACGACATCCGAGAAAAGCCAGCGGACGATCAATTATGATGTGAACCGTATCAAAAATCTGATTGAGTCCAGTCCGTATGCCGTAAAAGATCTAACCATACACGCAGCGGTTGACGCGAACAATATGGAGCCTGCCCAAATCGATGCGATTGAAAAGGTGCTTCGTTCGATCGTCGCTGCACAGTTAAAAGATTCAGGTGCTACATATACAGACGAAGAATTGACACAAAAAGTTTCAGTTATTACCCAAAATGGTGCTAAAGATGGGGGAACAGCCACTGCCAGCACGGTTCCGAACTGGGTATGGTATGGCGCGGGTGCGCTTGCATTACTAGTTGTCGTAGGCGGAATTGCCTATGCGGTCGTCCGCCGCCGCAGAAAAGCGGAAGAAGTCTTTGCAGACGAACTGTCTCCGCTGCCTACTCATGTTGAGCTTCCATCCATTGATTTAGAGAATCTGACAGGCGAGCATCAGGTGCGCAAGCAATTGGAAATGCTGGCGAAGAAAAAGCCGGAAGAGTTTGTGAAATTGCTGCGTACGTGGCTCGTTGACGAATCGAGGTGAGCAACGTGACAAGAGGAAGCGGAGGCTTGACCGGCAGACAGAAAGCGGCGATTTTGCTCATCACGCTCGGACCTGAGGTGTCAGCCCAAATCTTTAAGCACTTGCGGGATGAGGAAATCGAACAATTAACGCTGGAAATTGCGAATGTGCGCAAGGTGGATGCAGTGGAAAAAGAGTCGGTCATGAGCGAGTTCCATCAAATCTGCCTGGCGCAGGAGTACATATCCCAGGGCGGCATCGGTTACGCCAAGGAAATTCTCGAGAAGGCGTTGGGCTCGCAGAAAGCGGTCGATATTATCAACCGCCTGACCGCTACACTGCAGGTCAGACCGTTTGACTTTGCGCGCAAGGCGGAGGCGTCGCAGATTTTCAACTTTATTCAGAATGAAAATGCGCAAACCATCGCTCTCGTGCTTTCTTATTTGCAGACGGAGCAGGCGTCGACGATCCTGTCTTCCCTTCCGCCGGAGAAGCAGGCCGAGGTGGCGCGCAGAGTTGCCTTGATGGACAGCACGTCCCCGGAAGTGATCAGCCAGGTCGAGCGCGTGCTGGAACAGAAGCTGTCGTCGACCGTGACTCAGGATTATACAAGCGCGGGCGGTATCGAGTCGGTCGTCAAGATTTTGAACGGCGTAGACCGCGGTACCGAGCGCACGATTCTGGATTCCTTGGAAATTCAGGATCCGGAGCTGGCGGAAGAAATCAAGAAGAGAATGTTCGTATTCGAAGATATCGTCAATATCGACAACCGTTCTATCCAACGCATCATTCGGGATATTGATAATGCCGACCTGCAGCTTGCGCTCAAAGTGGCAAGCGAGGAAGTGCGCGAAGCGATTTTCCGCAACATGTCCAAGCGGATGGCCGATACGTTCAAGGAAGAAATGGAGTTTATGGGACCGGTTCGGCTGCGCGACGTGGAAGAGGCGCAGACGCGGATCGTGTCGACGATTCGCCGCTTAGAAGAGTCGGGTGAGATTATCATCGCACGCGGCGGAGGAGATGATATCGTTGTCTAATGTCATCAAATCGACTCAATATGTTCCACTGGAGCAAATGCGATTGATTGAAGCGGTGCGGCGTCATCAGCAGCAGCGGACCGAAGAGCAGGCTGCGGCAGCGCCGGAGCCATTGACCCGGGAGACGCTGCTGAGCCAAGATGAACAGCTGGCCGAGCTGAGACAATCGATTCTCGATGATGCGCAATCATTCGCCGAGGAACATCTCCGGCAAGCGACCGATGAGGCGGAGCGGATGAAGGAAGAAGCGCAAAGCCAGATAGAAGCATGGTGGGAAGAACGGCGCCAGCAGGACGAGCAGTTGATCGAATCTACGCGGAACGAGAGCTATGAGACTGGATATCGGGAAGGCATGGAGCGCGCGGAGCAAGAGATTAAGGAAGCGTACGAGCGCACAATCGCGGAAGCCGAGGCAGTGCTGCGCCAGGCCTATCAGGCGAAGGAACAGTTAATCCAAGAGGCGGAGCCGTTCGTTGTCTCTCTCAGCTGTGCAGTTGCAGAGAAGATCATTCAGAAGCAGCTGTCCGTCGAACCGGAAATTGTGCTGGAACTGGCCCGGAAGACCTTGTCCCGGAAGCGGGAAAGCGGAACGATCACGCTATGTGTCTCACCCGAGCAGTTCGCCTATGTGCATGCGGCAAGGGAAGAGCTCAGTCTGGCGGTCGATTCGCAAGCAGAACTGCAGATTATCCCGGACTCCAGCGTGAACGACGGGGGCTGTGTCGTCCGGTCTGCGCTCGGCAGCATCGATGCGCGGATTGACACCCAGTTGACGGAGATTAAAAAAGCGCTGATGCAGGTAGCGATGCAGCATGAGGAGCAGAGTGGCCATGACGCATGAGTTGAGATGGAACACGGAGAAATATGTCGACTACTTGTCCCAGATTGACCCGGTCCGTGTCAATGGCAAAGTGACGCAGGTCATCGGTCTGACCGTGGAGTCGGAAGGCCCTGACGCGAGCGTAGGAGAAGTCTGCTACATATACCCGACCAAGGGGAGCAAGCCGCTGATGGCGGAAGTTGTCGGATTCCGCGACAACAAGGTGCTTCTGATGCCGCTCGGAGAGCTGCAGGCGATAGGTCCGGGGTGTGATGTCGTGGGCACCGGGAAACCGTTGACCGTTCCGGTCGGTTCGGAACTGCTCGGGAAAGTGCTGGACGGATTGGGACAGCCGCTTGACGGCTCCTTCCTCCCGACGCGGATGTCCAGCTATTCGACCACGGCGGTTCCGTCGAACCCGCTGGCCCGGCCGCGGGTACTGGATCCGATCGGCGTCGGCGTACGGGCGATCGACGGTCTGCTGACGATCGGCAATGGTCAGCGCGTCGGCATATTCGCCGGCTCCGGGGTAGGCAAGAGCACCCTCCTCGGCATGATCGCGCGCAATACGGCGGCCGATGTGAACGTGATCGCCCTCATCGGCGAGCGCGGCCGCGAAGTGCTGGAGTTCATTGAGCGCGATCTCGGTCCGGAAGGGCTGGCGCGGTCGGTCGTTGTCGTCGCGACTTCGGATCAGCCGGCGCTGGTCCGCATCAAGGGCGCGCTGATCGCGACCACGATTGCGGAATATTTCCGGGACCGCGGCATGAACGTCATGCTCATGATGGATTCGGTGACCCGGTACGCGATGGCGATGCGGGAAGTCGGCCTGGCTATCGGGGAGCCTCCTGCGACCCGGGGATACACGCCTTCCGTCTTCGCCAGCCTGCCGAAGCTGCTGGAGCGCTCCGGAACAGGACCGTCAGGCTCGATTACGGCCTTCTATACGGTTCTCGTCGATGGAGACGACATGAATGAGCCGATTGCCGATGCCGTACGCGGGATATTGGACGGTCATATCGTCCTGAACCGGAATATCGCGAACAAAGGACATTTTCCCGCGATCGATATTCTTGCCAGTGTGAGCCGGGTGATGAAGGATATCGTGCCCCGCGAACATCAATTGGCGGCAGAGCAGCTGAAGCGGCTTCTCGCCGTGTACCGTGAATCTGAGGACTTGATTAATATCGGCGCGTATCAGCGGGGAAGCAACCCCGCGATAGATGAAGCACTTGAATTTATAGATGACATTCATGCGTTTACGAAGCAGAGAGTCGATGAAAGTGCCCCTTACAACGAGACGATTGAACGATTATTAATGCAATTTCCAGGAGGATGAGTGACCGGTGCGTGGCTTTCAATACGCTTTGCAAAAAGTGCTTGACTTGAAGACCAATGAGAAAAAGCAGGCGGAATGGATATTGTCCGAAGCAGTGGGAGATCTGATGACGAAGGAGAGCCAGCTTCAGCAGTGCACGGCAGATCTCCTGCACGCTCGCGAAGAGCTGCAGCGTCAGGTGGATGCTCGCGCATCCGCATCCAGCCTTCAGGTCTGGCAGCAATATATCGCCTATATGGAATCGCAGGTTGATCTGGCGAACGAGCGGGTCAGCGCCGCGGAAGCCAACGTTCAGAACAAGCAGGGCGAGCTGGCCGTACGGATGACCGACGAAAAAGTGTGGACGAAGGCCAGGGAAAAGGCGGAGGCGCAATTCAACCAGCAAGTGGCTGCGTGGGAACAGAACGAGTTGGACGAACTGGCAACCGTTCGCTACCATATGGCAGCCCGCTAGGAGAAATGTCAGGTGCGGCAGTTCGGTCCCGCCGCTTCAGCAGGAGGGATGAGAGTGGCAGAGATGAATCAGGAATCAGTGGAAAAGGAAAGTGGATATTCGGGCTTTGAACGGTTTTTGTTCTTTGCGACCCCAATATTGTTTACGATCATTTTATTAGCCGTGCTGCTCACGCTGTTCAATGCGAACTGGCGCAATCAGATGATAGCCTTGGCGGAAAATATCCCGATCGTAAATGAATGGATTTCTTCCGATAAGGATAAAGCCGAGGGCAAAGAACCCGGCAAAGCGAAGAAAGAGAACAAAAACATTCAAAAGGAACAGGAAGAGCAGATTGCCGAACTGAAGGCGCTGCTGGCTTCCAAGGACGCTGACCTCCGCAATCTGGCCGATGCGCGCAAGACGCTCGAGGAGCAGGTCGCGAATCTGAATAAGGAAATCAAGGACTTGCGGGCCGAACGGCGCGAAGAACAGGTTACGGAAGAGCAGTACGCGCAGCAGGTGAAGGATCTGGCGAATCTGTACGCCAAGATGATGCCGAGCAAATCGGCTCCGATTCTGGAGAACTTGGCGACAGAGGAGCTCGTGCTTGTGCTGGATGCGATGAAGCAGGAGGACCGGGCGAAGATACTGGAAAAGATGAATCCGAAGGTAGCCGCGGATGCGTCAATACGGCTCAAGGATGTGAAGCCGGCGGATAACCTGGAAGTCCGCGCTCTGCAGGCGCGCCTCAAAAAGAACGAAGCGACGAAGGAAGCGCATAATGGCCTCGATCGGACGCAGCTCAGCCAGACCTTCGCGAGCATGACGCCGAAGAGCGCGGCCAGCATTTTGCTCGAAACAGCGAAAATCAGTCCGGAAAAGGCGCTGAACGTGCTGAATTCGGTCGATGACGCAACTCGCTCCCGCTTGCTGAATGCGATGACAGAGGAGGACAAGCAAGCAACGGCCAAGCTCGTCTCGAAGCTGCTTCCAAGCAAATGATAGACTTCTACGAACGCTTGAAAGGAGGTGAAAAAAATGACAGGAACAATTATGAATATTTCGGCCGGAAGCGCAGCTCCGATGATGGGCGGCGCGCAGGCCAAGGCTGGAGCGGCCGATGGCGGCGCCGGATTTTGGACCGTGCTCTCGCAATGTATGGATACATCGGGCGAGGGAGCGGCATGGCCGGGAGGCTTGGCTTCGCTGTTCAACCTGAGCGAAGGGATGGGCAATATGCCAGCCTTGCCGGAAGAAGCAGCCGAGGTTGCTGAAGCCTTGCTTCAATCGCTGCTCGATTCGTTGCAATCGGCGGATGATGAATTGGAGAGCAATCCGGAGCTGTTCGCCGCGCTGCAGCAATGGGTGATGCAAGCCCAGCAGTGGCTGAACGAACAGCAGCCGTATGCAGAGCATTCTGATGCATCGGCACAGAGCCCGTCCGTCCTGATCGAGCAGCCGTCCACGATTACGATCGCGGTGCGCGATGTGCTCGCGCAACTGGCCGGACTGCTCGAAGGGAAGCAAGCGGATGCTCCGGTGATGACTCCGCTTGCCGGGAACGGACAAGCAGCGGCCGTGGTGTCGGCTGTCGTGCAGAGCCAGACGCAGGCGACGTCCGAACGGCAGGCGCAAGGCGCAGGCTCGGAGCTTCCCCATGCGGCAGCAAGCGCCAAGGGGGAACAGGCACAGCCCGCCGAGGCAATACGATGGATGGCGCGGCTCGCTGACATGCTGAAGCAGGAAGGCGCAGCTAACGCCCCGGCGGCTCCTGCAGCGGCCAATGCGGCACGGGCGGCAGCAGCGGCGCAAGCCCAGTCTGTGCCGCAATCGGAAATCGTGCCAACAGCAGCGGCCGGAGCGAAGCCAGTGTCAGAAACCGTGAGCGGCCCAGATCACGCCCAGCCGGAGCCGCAGCTTGGACAAGTTATGCAGGCAGGCCAATGGGCGCTGCGTCAGGAAGGGCTCAACTCGACGAAGCCGGTGCCCGTCATCTACGCGGACCGCTTCGCGGATGAGATGGCCGGCTTCATGGTGAAGCAGCTGCGATTCAGCCGGATCGGAGGGATGTCGGAAGCGAAGATTTCCCTGTATCCGGAGCATCTGGGACAGGTAGAAGTTCGACTGACGATTCAGAACGGCCAATTGACGGCCCGCTTCTTGACCGAGCATCTGATGGCGAAGGATATGCTGGAACAGCAGATGTCCATGCTTCGCGGCGCACTCCAATCCCAAGGAATTCAAGTGGAGAAGATTGAAGTATCCCAGCAATCGTCGAATGCATTGAATTCTTCCCTGTTCCAGGAGGAACGGAGACAGCAGGATACCCACCGCCAGCAATCGTCGGAACGGGGGGCGAAGCAGGGCAAGCGGCTGACCCTTGATGAGCTTGCCGGGACTTTGGAGGCCGAAGAAGAGTTGCGGACAGCGCAGCTGCTTGGCGGGAATTCCACCTTCAGCGCAAGCGTGTAACTATCGGTAGATAACAATCAGGGAGGTACGGCCAATGGCATCAGATGCAGCAGTCGGCAGAGTCGTCACCTGGCCGAACTACAGCAAGGAGAACGTAGCGCAGGCCAGCAAGAAGGACGGTCAGACGCTAGGGAAAGATGAATTTTTGAAAATTTTGATTACGCAGCTGCAAAATCAGGATCCGATGCAGCCGATGCAGGACCGGGATTTCATCGCGCAGATGGCCCAATTCAGCTCCGTCGAGCAGTTGATGAACATCCAGACCCAGCTCGGAAGCCTGCACCAGGCGCTCGGCATGTCTTCCAGCCTTATCGGCAAAGAGATCACATGGTACAGTACGTCCGAAGATAAGGAATATCAGGTAACGGGTCAGGAAGATACGAATCCGGTACTTAGAACCGGCATCGTCGAGTCGATGATTATCCGCGACGGCGTGTCTTACGCCAAGGTCGGCAAGAATGAAGTCGAGTTGAGCACGATCGCGGAGATTCGCGAACCGGGAGAAACCCCAGACACGGAAGAGCCGGAACAACCAGGACAGCCAGAGGAGCCGGAACAGCCTGGACCGCCTGAGGAAGAGTCTCCTGGCGGAGAAGCGGAAGGCCAGTCATGAACCTCGGAGGTCCAATTGGGCATTTAGGCCCAACCGCACCGATACAGGCCGTCCAGCAGCCAGAACGGCTGAAGCAGGCCCGGCAGAGCGAGAGCAAAGCAAGCTTCCAGCAGCTCTTTCAACAGGAGCTGCAGCGGACGAACGATGTCCGCTTCAGCCATCATGCGAGAACCCGCATGACAGAGCGCGGCATGAACCTGACCCCCGAGCTCGTCGCCAAGATGAATCAGGCGATGAAGCAGGCCGAGGAGAAGGGGGCGCGGCAATCGCTCGTCATCATGAATAACCAGGCCTTCATCGTCAATGTGCCGTCCCGTACCGTCATTACGGCATTGGATGAAGCGACGCGGCAGAATCATGTTTTTACGCAGATCGACAGCGCCATTCTCCTCAATGATTGAGGCATGGCGGGTCTAGAGGCTGGACCGTAAGGGAGCCTTGGCTCATGGAACGACCGAAGTGAGCCCTTTATTTAGAGGATGTACCATTAAGACATTGGAGGTAATACGATGATTCGATCGATGTATTCCGGCGTATCCGGCATGCGCGGATTTCAGACGAAACTGGACGTCATTGGCAATAACATTGCCAACGTCAATACCGTTGGCTTCAAAGGCAGCCGCGTTATGTTCAAGGACATTATGAGCCAGACGATTGAAGGCACGACAGCCCCGAACGATAACAGCGGCGGGGTGAACGCCAAGCAGATCGGACTCGGCGTCTCCCTCGCTTCCATCGATACCGTGCATACGCCGGGAAGCGCGATGACGACGAATCGCCCGCTCGACATGCGCATCGACGGGGACGGCTTCTTCGCTGTCTCGTTAGGCGATGATCAGGAGGTTCCGTTCCTGACGCGCGCAGGCGATTTCCATCTGGATGCGAACCGGAGGCTGGTCACCGCAGACGGCTTGAGCGTACTCGATTCCGGCGGCGGGGTGATCGAGTTGGAAGAGGATATCGTCGCCTTCTCCATCTCGCAGACCGGCGAGATTATTGCGAAGCGGGATGACGGCACGACCGAAGCGACGGATATTCGGCTTGGCGTAATCAAGGTCGTCAACCCGGAAGGCCTCGAGAAAATCGGAGGCAACCTGTACCGCTTGACCCCGAACGCGGTTGAGGAGGGTGAAGCCGAGATCGTCACCGCGAACGATCCGGAGGCGGGCACCGGCGCGATTATCACAGGCCAGCTCGAAATGTCGAACGTCGACCTGACGGGCGAGTTCACGGAGATGATCGTGGCCCAGCGGGGCTTCCAGGCGAACTCGCGTATCATTACGACATCTGATGAAGTATTGCAGGAAGTCGTCAATCTGAAGCGATAATGCGGCAGTAATCCGTTCCAAGCCCTGATGCCGCGCCGGTGAACGGCCGGCATCGGGGTCTGGAATGAAGAGGCAAAGGAGGATTTGGATGATATCCGTCACGCGATTGAACGGTTCTCCCATGTGGGTGAACGCCCTTCTCATCGAGACCGTGGAAGAGACGCCGGACACGTATATAACGTTAACGACGGGGAAGAAGTTCATCGTACTGGAGAAGGGGCCGGAAGTGATAGGGCGGATTGAACAGTATGTTCGCTCCGTCGGTATCATTGCCGGAACGAAAAAGACAGAACCATCGGAGGGACAACCATGAAACGAATGATGCCGTGGATGATCACACTCCTGCTTGCGCTGACCTTGATCGCCCTGGTCGTGATTATGATGATCAATACGAATGGTAAAGGCAACGCGCCTGGAGCACAGCAAGTGCAGACTGTAAGATTATCGGCCGATGAAATCGTGGAGATGACGTCAACGATGACAGACATCAAAACGAATCTGGCGGATCGCAACTATATCGTATTGACCGGCTTCGCGTTCCAAATGGACACCAAGAAGACAAAGGAGCAGTTCGACAAGATCAAAGATGTTCGCATCAAGCCTCTCATTCTCAGAACCTTGGCTGATATGAAACCGGAAGACTTGCAAGGTATGAAGGGTCAGGATCAGCTGTGTGCCAAGTTGCTCGAACTGATTAATAAGCAATTGCCGGAAGGCAAGGTCGTTCAAGTGGACTTGACGGACTTTATACTTTCGCCGATTTGACGGCAGATTGACACACATGTTCAGCTGATTCCTGTAAGGGGGTGAAACGATTGGTAGACGTGCTATCGCAGAACGAGATTGACGCATTGCTCGCGGCGCTGTCCTCGGGGGAAATGGATGCGGAAGAGCTAAAAAAAGAGGAAACACAGCGTAAAATCCGTTCGTACGATTTCAAGCGTGCCGTTCGTTTTTCTAAAGACCACATTCGAAGTTTGACACGCATCCATGAAAATTTCGCCAGATTTTTGACGACATATTTTTCCGCGCAATTGCGTACTTTTGTGCAAATCAATGTCGTCCAGGTCGAGCAGTTGCCGTATGACGAATTCATTCGCTCGATACCGAAAATGACCATATTGAATATTTTTGAAGCCGAGCCGCTCAAAGGCCGGATGGTTCTCGAGGTCAACCCGAACGTTGCTTATGCCATGCTTGACCGCATGCTGGGCGGCGCCGGAGCTGCCCCTTCGAAGATCAACGTCCTGACCGAGATCGAGACGACGGTGATGGAGCGCATTTTCAGCCGGGCGTTCGAGAGCCTGCAGGAGGCGTGGAAGAACGTGCTCGATATCCGGCCGCGGCTGGAAGCACTCGAGACGAATCCTCAATTTATGCAAATTGTCTCCCCGAACGAGACGATTGCGCTCATTTCATTGAGCACCAAGATCGGGGACACGACGGGGATGATCAACTTATGTATCCCTCATGTCGTCATTGAGCCGATAATGCCGAAGCTGTCTGTGCATCATTGGTTCGTATCTGAGAAAAAAACGCGGGAACCGATTGAGATCGAAAAATTGCGCCAACGGGTTAGCAAAGCGAAGCTTCCGATCGCCGTTGAACTTGGCACATCACAGATTTCGGTACAGGAGTTGATGCAGTTATCAATCGGCGATGTCATCGCCTTGAACAAGCCGGTTGACAGCGGTTTGACGATTCGGGTTGGTGACCGCATGAAATATATTGGCACGCCGGGTGTAGTCAAAGATCGCGTAGCGGTACAAATCGAGCAAGTCGTGGAAGAAGGAGTGGAAGAGCATGACGAGTAAAGATTACTTGTCGCAGGAGGAAATTGACGCCCTGTTGAAAAAATCGAGCGGCGATTCGTCTGAAGGCGAAGCGGAATCCCCTTCAATCGATTCCTACTTGGATCCGATCGAAGTCGATGCCCTTGGTGAGATAGGCAATATTACGTTTGGCAGTGCGGCCACCGCGCTATCCACCCTGCTGGGCAAAAAGGTGGACATTACGACGCCCCGCATCACGCTGCTGAAGCGCGAGAATCTGGAGGAGGAGTTCCCGAAGCCGCATGTCGCTGTGCATGTGCAGTATGTCGAAGGCTTCGAAGGGGTCAATTCCCTCGTCATCAAGACATCGGATGCGCAGGTCATCGCGGATTTGATGCTTGGCGGAGACGGCACGAACCTGAGCGGCGAGCTGAATGAAATTCACGTCAGCGCCGTGCAGGAGGCAATGAACCAGATGATGGGCTCGTCCGCGACGTCCATGTCCACGATTTTTAATCGGCTGGTGAACATCTCACCGCCGGGCATCGGGATCTTGAACATGTCGGATGGACAGGGGATTGACACGCTGCCTGACGCGAATGTGCTCGTCAAAGTTTCATTCCGCCTTACGATCGGCGATTTGATTGATTCGACGATAATGCAAATCTTGACGGTGCCGTTTGCGAAGGACATGGTCCGGATTTTGATGGGAACGGCGGAATCGATGTCGACGGGAGCAGAGGCCGCGCCGGAGGCTCCTGCGGCGGAAGAGGCGCCATATGCGCCACCGGCTCAGCCTGCTGCCCAGCAGCAGCCGATGGCAGGGTATGAGCAGCCTCCGATGACGGGATATGAGCAGCAGCCGATGGCGGGGGGACAAGCGCCTCAGCAGCCGTACGGACAGCCGTACGCGCAGCCTCCGTACGGAGCTCAGCCGATGCCGGCAGCTCACCTGGATCCGCAGAGCGGAGCGGCTTCCGCATTCGGCAATGTGCCGAACCGGAACGTCAATGTCCAGCCGGTGCAATTTGCGAATTTTCAACCCGGATCCTATGTGCAACATGATGAATCCAATCTAAATTTATTGTTGGACATCCCGCTCAAAGTCACAGTAGAATTAGGGAGGACACACAAACAGATCAAGGACATTCTAGAGCTCTCTCAAGGTTCCATTATTGAGCTGGACAAGCTGGCTGGCGAACCGGTCGACATTCTGGTCAACAACAAACTCATTGCCAAGGGGGAAGTTGTCGTCATAGACGAGAATTTTGGCGTTCGTGTCACCGATATTATCAACCAGTGGGATCGAATTCAAAAACTACAATAAGATTTAGGGAGGATTCAGAACGATGGCAAACCGTATTTTGATCGTAGACGATGCAGCGTTCATGCGAATGATGATTCGCGACATTTTGACTAAGAATGGATACGATGTCGTGGGAGAAGCATCAGATGGCGCTCAGGCGATCGAAAAGTTCAAAGAACATAAACCAGACCTGATTACGATGGACATCACGATGCCGGAGATGGACGGCATTGCGGCGTTGAAGGAGATTCGCAAGCTGGACCCGAACGCCAAAGTTATCATGTGTTCAGCGATGGGCCAGCAGGCGATGGTTATCGACGCGATTCAGGCAGGGGCGAAGGACTTCATCGTCAAGCCGTTCCAGGCAGACCGCGTTATCGAAGCGATTAAGAAAACAATGGGATAAGCCATGCCTGACAACGGTCAAATTCAAACGCCCGGTGCCGGAGATTACATAGGCAGCTTATTGACCGTGCTGCTGTCGCTCGCAGTCATTATCGTACTTATCGTACTGCTTATTAAATGGTTGAACCGGAAAAACCGCATGTGGCAAATGAATCAAAGCATTCGCACGATCGGCGGCACCGGGCTCGGACCGAACAAGTCCTTGCAGATTATTGAAGTTGGCGATGCCGTCTACATCCTGGGCATCGGAGAGGATATTACCTTGATCGATAAAATATCCGATCCGGGGCAAGCGGCGCGCTTGATGGCGTCATTGGAGCGCGCGCCGTCCAAGCCCGGGACGGCATGGCCAGCCTCTTGGTCTGACCTGAAAAGCCGTGTGCGAAGGGGTTACAAGACTGCGGAGACAGACTCGGGAACGAGAGATACGGACCCGTCTTCCGTGTCTTTTCATGAAGTGTTTCATGCAAAACTTGAACAGATGCCCAAGCGCGCACAACAAGTGGAGCAGTTGTTCAAAGAAGATTCCAATGAAGATCGGTAGATGGATTGATGAATAAAAAATTGCTGCTAGCTGTGACAGCCGTCCTGTTGTTGTCCGGTCTTACCGCTCATTGGGCGTCGGCGTCGTCTGTCATTCCTGACATCGACATCAAGATTGGAGACGGCGGCGGGCAGCCGGGGACATCCTCGTTGTCCTTGCTGCTGCTGATTACCGTGCTCAGCATCGCTCCGGCCATTCTCGTCCTGATGACCTCCTTCACGCGCATCGTCGTCGTGCTGGGCTTCGTCCGGACATCGCTTGGAACGCAGCAGATGCCGCCCAACCAGGTGTTAATCGGACTTGCGCTCTTTCTTACTTTGTTTGTGATGTCCCCAACGATTGGCGAAATCAATCAGGTCGCGCTGCAGCCGTATTTGAAGGGCGAGCTGAACCAGACCCAGGCGTTGGAGCAAGCCTCGATACCTATGAAGAAATTCATGTTCTCGCATACCCGCGAGAAAGATTTGCTCTTATTTATGAAGTACACGAAGACCGAGAAGCCGAACACGTATCAAGACGTGCCGCTCACCGTGCTTGTGCCCGCATATGCTATCAGTGAGCTGAAGACCGCCTTTCAGATGGGATTTATGATATTCATTCCTTTTCTGGTCATTGACATGGTCGTAGCCAGCACGCTGATGGCGATGGGGATGATGATGCTGCCTCCGGTGATGATCTCGCTTCCTTTTAAAATACTTCTGTTCGTGCTCGTAGACGGCTGGTATCTTGTCGTGAAGTCGTTGCTGATGAGTTTCAACACCTAAGCGGGAGCGAATCTGACGAACGGGAGGAAGACAGGAAATGAGTGCTGAGTTTATTATCGGCTTGGCGGGGCAGGCGGTGTTCACCGTATTGAAGGTGGCCGCCCCGATGCTGGCCATCGCACTGATCGTCGGGCTTGCCATTAGTATTTTTCAGGCGACGACGCAGATCCAGGAGCAGACCTTGGCCTTCGTGCCCAAAATTATCGCCGTCATGGTGGCTGTGCTCGTATTCGGCCCCTGGATTTTAACGACATTGGTCGATTTTGCTTTTAGTATTTTAAATAATTTGCACCTTTACATCGGTTAGGCAGTGAAGAGATGGAAATCCTCGTTCAGGCTTTCCCTGTTTTTTTGCTCACGCTATGTCGAATTACGGCATTCTTTGTCACAGTCCCTGTCATATCTTCGCGGGGCGTGCCGAATCATTTTCGTGTCGGACTCGCATTTTTTGTGAGCGTGATCGCCTATTTGCTGTTCGGCCTCGGCAAAACCGTGCCGGCAGACGGCATGTTTATCATTTTCATTATAAGAGAAGTATTAATTGGCCTATTAATCGGATTTTTGGCCCAGCTGTTCTTCACCGCCGTGCAGACGGCCGGGTCGTTCATCGACATCCAGATCGGCTTCGGGATTGCGAATGTCATCGATCCGTTGACAGGCGCCACCTCGCCGGTAATGGGGAACTTCAAGTACATCTTTGTCGTGCTGTTGTTTCTCGGGATGAACGGCCACCATTACTTTATCGACGGAATCATGCGAAGTTTTGAGTGGCTGCCGCTGGATGAGAACACCTTCTTTGAACAGATAGCGAACGGACTCGTCTCCGAATTTTTGGTGCAGTCCTTCGTTCAGGCGTTCATCATCGCGTTCCAGATCTCGGCGCCCCTCATCGTGGCGCTGTTCCTGACCGATGTGGCGCTTGGCTTTCTGGCGCGGTCGGCACCGCAGTTCAATATCTTTGTCGTGGGCATACCGCTCAAATTGATTATCGGATTAGTAATGCTGCTACTGACCGTACCTAGTCTTATTTACGTGCTGCAGCAGTTGTTCTCCTCGCTATTCGAGGCGCTTGACCAGCTGTTACGCATGATGCAGGGGGCGGGATAATGATGACACGTACGCGCCGCGGGCAGACGATACCGTCTGCCGCCCGCGAATATCAATTGAGACACCGTCTGAATCTCCAGCTGTTCTCGCAAGAGAAGACGGAGAAGGCAACCCCGAAAAAGAGGCAGGAGTCCCGCAAGAAGGGGCAGGTTGCCAAGAGCTCGGACTTGTCTGGGGCGTCCATCCTGCTTGCATGCTTCTTCTGCCTGCTTATGTTCGGGAGCTTTTATAAGGAGAGAGTGTTCGATTTATTCGCGGATTCCTTGCAGCACCGGTTGACGATGAATGTCACGATAGGCAATGTGACGGACTATTTCAGCCAGATCTTCCTGAAAGGACTTATCGTGTTAGCCCCCGTGTTTCTTGCGGCATTTCTGATGGGCCTCATCGCGAATTACGCGCAGATCGGATTTTTGTTCACCGGCGAGCCCATGAAAATGAAACTAAGCAAAATCAACCCGATACAAGGGTTCAAACGGATTTTCTCACTTCGTTCCGTTGTGGAGTTTTTGAAATCGATATTGAAGCTGGCAGCGATTGCTGTCATCGTCTACTTGTCTTTGTGGGGGGAGCGGGATCGCATTGTCCAGATGTCGCATGTGCCCCTCAATGACATATTGAGCTATACCGCACAAATTACGCTGTCTCTCGGATTGAAGATCGGCGCCGCCTTGTTCGCGATCGCCATCATGGACTACATGTACCAACGTTATGATCATGAGAAAAGCATGCGCATGTCCAAGCAAGACATTAAGGACGAGTACAAAAAAACAGAGGGTGACCCTCTTATCAAAGGAAAAATCAAAGAACGACAACGCCGCATGGCAATGATGCGGATGATGCAGGAAGTGCCGAAGGCGGACGTTATCATTACGAACCCGACTCACTTCGCCGTCGCGCTGAAGTATGACGGTTCCGAGATGGAAGCCCCGCAAGTGATTGCGAAGGGGCAGGATTACGTTGCTCTGCGCATCAAGCAAATCGCCAAGGAGAACGGCGTACTGACCATGGAAAACAAGCCGCTCGCCCGGGCTTTATTCGAGAGGACGGAGATTGGCGAAGCCATACCAGCCGACTTGTTCCAGGCCGTGGCGGAAGTTCTGGCTTATGTATACAAATTGAAAGGCAAAGTCAATTGAGCTAACAAGTTTGGGGGAAGCAATCCGTGAAAACGCGAGATCTATTCGTCTTGGTCGGCATCATCGGCATCGTGCTCATGATGGTCCTGCCGATACCGTTATGGCTGTTGGACATCCTGCTGGTGATCAATATCTCATTGGCGCTGATGATCCTATTGATTGCCATGAATTCGAAGGAAGCTCTGGAGTTTTCGATTTTTCCGGCAATGCTGCTCATCACGACGTTATTCCGGCTTGCGCTCAACATCTCGACGACCAAGCAGATTTTGGCAAATGGGGAAGCGGGAGATGTCGTCGCCACATTCGGCCAGTGGATAACGCAGGGCAATATCGCCGTCGGTATGGTTGTATTCCTCATTCTCGTCATCGTGCAATTCATTGTCATCACGAAGGGTTCCGAGCGGGTCGCCGAAGTCGCGGCGCGATTCACGCTCGACGCGATGCCCGGGAAGCAGATGGCGATCGATGCGGATCTGAATGCCGGGCTTATCAATGAACAGCAGGCGCGCGAGCGCCGGGAGAAAATCGAGAAAGAAGCCGATTTCTACGGCGCGATGGACGGTGCCAGCAAGTTCGTCAAAGGGGACGCCATCGCCAGCATCATCATCCTGCTCATCAACCTGATCGGCGGCTTCGTCATCGGAATCGCAATGCACGGCATGGCCTTCGACGAAGCGGCATCGACTTATTCGATTCTGTCGATCGGGGACGGTCTCGTCAGCCAGATTCCGGCCTTGCTGATTTCGACCGCGGCCGGTCTCATCGTCACGCGGGCAGCTTCCAAAGGAAATCTGGCCGAGGATATGAGCACGCAGATGCTCGCTTATCCGAAGCTGCTCTACATCGTCGCCGCGACGATTGCAATGCTCGGCTTGCTGACGCCGATCGGCCTGAAGCCAACCGTGCCGTTCGCGGCCGTGCTGGCCATTGCCGGCTACCGGATGCAGAAGACGATGGACGAGCGCCAGGTTCAGGAGGAGCAGCTCGAAGAGGAGCAGCAGATCGAGGAGGTCCGCAGTCCGGAGAGCGTCATCAACCTGCTGCAGGTGGATCCGATCGAGTTCGAATTCGGCTACGGGCTTATTCCGCTCGCCGACGCCCAGCAGGGCGGCGACCTGCTGGACCGCATCATCATGATCCGCAGGCAATGTGCGCTTGAGCTCGGTCTCGTCGTTCCTGTCATCCGGATCCGGGACAATATCCAGCTGAAGCCGAACGAATATGTCATCAAAATTAAAGGCAATGCCGTTGCCCAGGGTGAACTGCTGCTCAATCATTATTTGGCGATGAACCCGGGCTATGAGGATGATTCCGTCTCCGGCATTGAGACGACGGAGCCGGCCTTCGGCCTTCCGGCCCTGTGGGTCGACGAGACGATGAAGGAACGGGCGGAGCTGGCAGGATATACCGTCGTCGATCCGCCGTCCGTCGTCGCAACGCATCTGACCGAGATCATTAAGCGGCATGCGCATGAACTGGTCGGCCGTCAGGAGACGAAGGCGCTCGTGGAGACTGTCAAGGAACAGTATCCGGCGCTGGCCGACGATCTGATACCGAATGTGCTCTCCATCGGGGAAGTGCAGAAGGTGCTGGCGAAGCTGCTGCGTGAAAAGATATCGATTCGCGATTTGGTCACCATCTTCGAGACGCTGGCCGATTACGGGACCTATACGAAGGATCCGGATGTGCTTACGGAGTATGTCCGTCAGGCGCTGGCCCGCCAGATCACCCAGCAGTACGTCACTCCGGGAGAGACGCTGCGCGTCATTACGGTAGGTCCAACACTGGAGAAGAAGATTGCGGAGAGCGTAACGCAGAACGAGCACGGATCTTATCTCGTCATGGATCCAGGCACGACGCAGCAGGTATATCAGCGGATAAGCGATCAGGTGCAGCGTCTCCTGCAATCGGGACATTCGCCGGTCCTGCTCGCGTCCCCGTCCATTCGCATGTACTTGCGGCAGCTGCTGGAGCGCGCCATGCAGGATATTCCGGTACTCTCTTACAATGAGCTTGAGCCTAGCGTAGAAATTCAAAGTGTCGGAGTGGTGAATGTATGAGAGTAAAAAAGTACATTGTGGAGACGATGCCCGAAGCGATGAGCCAAATTCGTCAAGAATTGGGGCAGGATGCGGTTATCATCAGCACGAAGGAAGTTCGTACAGGCGGCTTCCTCGGGATGTTCAGCCGCAAGGCGATCGAGGTGGTCGCGGCTGTGGACGAACAAGCGCAGCCGACCCGGCCGGCAAGCTCCGCAGCAAAGGCGGCGGCTCCCGCCGAACCTCCGGCGCGGGTCTACGTCTCGCCGACGGCGGCGCGCAGCGCCTATGGCGGCGCTCCTGCCGAGCCGCGTCCGCCCGCTCCGCAGGTGAAGGAAGCGGCTCCCGACAACACTGCGCCGCGGCCGCAGCGGCCGGGGGAGCAAGCATCTCCGGCCGGGGGAGCCGAAGAGGGGGCGCGACCGGCTCAGCGGGAGGAGACGGGATTGGCGTCCGCCGCGCCGCTGGCGTTCGCCTCCGAACTTGAGGCGGCCGTGACGCAAGCATCCCGGCGTCCGCTGCTGGACGCGGAATGGCAGATCGAGATGGCCGAGATGAAGCAGATGATGCACAAGGTGATGCAGCGCGTCTACCAGGAGAGCTGGCCGGAACCGTTCAAGGAGATGGAACGGCATCTGCTGCGGCAAGGCGTTGGCAGCGAGCTGGTGAACCGCTTCATCGAGGCGGCTGCAGAGCAATGCCCGCATCCGAAGGACGCGGAGTCTGCGGAAGCGAAGCGGCTCGTTACCGAACAGGTAAGCGAGCAGCTTCTGAATTGGCAGGGGGACGGCATTACGAAGGCTACCCGCATCGTATACTTCGTCGGTCCGACGGGGGTCGGGAAGACGACGACGATTGCCAAGCTGGCCGCGGATCAGATTTTTCACCATGGCCGCAAGGTCGGGTTTATTACCGCAGATACATATCGGATTTCGGCCGTCGAGCAGCTGCGGACGTACGCTTCGATCCTGAACGTCCCGCTAGAGGTCGTTACTTCACCTGGCGATACGGAGCGGGCGCTGAACGCGCTTGAAGCATGCGACCTCATTTTGATGGACACGGCCGGACGCAATTTTCGCAATGACATGTTCGTCAACGAATTGAACACGATGCTCAAGCCGCTTCCGTTCAGCATGACCTTCCTCGTGCTGAGTCTGACGTCGAAGACCGAGGACATGCTGGCCATCTGGGAACGGTTCGAATATCAGCGCATCGACAGTCTCATTCTGACCAAAGCGGATGAGACCGCAACATACGGAACGATATTGAATTTGGCGTCCCGGGTGAAGATTCCCTGCAGCTATTTGACGACAGGGCAGAACGTACCCGATGATATACAGCCTTTTCAAGTGAATGATGCGGTGCGATGGATAATGGGAGATTGACCTCATGATGAATGACCAAGCTCAAGCGCTACGCAGACTTGTCAGCAAGAAGCTTCAGAACGGGCCGCCTGCGCCGGCGGAGCCGGGCCAGCCGCGCTCGGCCCGCATCATTACCGTCACGAGCGGCAAAGGAGGCGTCGGCAAATCGAATGTCACTTTGAACTTCGCCTTGTCGCTGCAGCAGCTTGGCTGCCGCACGCTCGTATTCGACGCCGACATCGGAATGGCGAATATCGATGTGCTGATCGGATCGCCTTCACCCTTTAGTCTGGCCCATGTGCTGCACGGGACGAAGACGCTGCGGGACATTATCCAGATCGGCCCCGGCGGCCTTCACTATGTGCCGGGAGGCTCCGGGCTGCAGGATCTGCTCGATATGCCCGTGGAACAGATCGACAACTTCCTGACCGAGATGGATGCAATGTCGGAGCTGTATGATGTCATTCTGTTCGATACGGGAGCCGGATTGAGCAAAGAGACGCTGCGGTTCATCATGGCGGCAGACGAGACATGGATTGTGACGACACCGGAGCCGACGGCGATCGCGGATGCGTACGCCGTGCTGAAGCTGGTGTCGGGCTTAGGGCATAACTGCCCGCTCCGGCTTATCGTGAACCGTGCATCCGACTGGAAGGAAGGGACGCAGACGGCTTACCGGCTGACCTCGGTCAGCGAGCGATTCCTGAATCGGAGCTTGCCGGTTCTCGGATACATCTATGACGATCCGCATGTGATGCAGGCCGTGAAGAAGCAGGAGCCCTTCACTATCCTCTATCCGCAATGCAGGGCATCAGCGCAGATCAGGGAACTGGCGCGGGTATATACCCAGGGCATCAAGCAGACGGAAGCCGGGGGAGCACCGGGGGGAGTCAAGCAGTTCGTGCGGAAATGGCTGCGCCGCTGGTCGATCTAACTCATGCCGAACAGGCGCATGGTAGCTTCATGCTCGCCAATAACCGGTATGGCAGTTCACATGACTGCAATCCTCAATAGACATACTTTTTTGAACACCCTCGATAAGGGAGCGTGATGGAATGTGACAACCAAGAAAATACTTGTCGTAGACGATTCGGCCTTCATGCGCGCCATTATATCGGATTTGATTTCACGCGAATCGACCTTTGAGGTGGTAGACACAGCCCGGGATGGAGAAGAAGCTGTGCGCAAGGTGAAGGAGCTCCTGCCGGACGCGGTTACGCTGGACGTCGAGATGCCTGTCCAGAATGGCTTGCAGGCCCTTCAGCAAATTATGGCTCAGTCCCCGACGCCGGTCATCATGCTCTCAAGCTCGACCGAAGACGGGCGTTCCGAGACGTTGACGGCTTTGGAATTGGGTGCGATCGATTTTGTGTGCAAGCCGTCTCCAACGGGTGGAGCGGGCACGATCGAAGAAGTGGGACAGATGCTGGTCGACAAGCTTCATGCAGCCATCGCCTCCGCGGAACGCAGACGGCAGATGGAACGGCTGAAGCTTCTAATCGGTTCTGGCGACGAGAGCCCGGACCCTCGCCGGACGGCGAAGCCGGCCGCGGCGCCGCCAGCACAGGATCAGCGCTCAGCGGAGCCGGCGCGGCGCGGGCGCACGAGCGGTACGCCGCCTGCGGCGGACGGCAAGCAGGCGCGGCGAAGAGGGGAATCGCCGCCGCCTCTGCCGTCCGCGGCACCGCCCGCGGCCGCGAGAGGCAGCCGGCCGAAGCCGGTTCTGCCCGCCGAAGAGCCGGGCAGAGCTGTTGGCGGCCCATCCGTTCGCGGCGCGGGCGGCGGTTCCGCCAAGGCGGCAGATCCGGAACGGGCTGTGCGGTTCCGCCATATTGTCGCCATCGGGACCTCTACAGGCGGTCCGCGGGCGCTGAAGACGCTGCTGTCCGCGCTGCCGCATCATCTGCCGGCGCCCGTGCTCATCGTCCAGCATATGCCGCCGAACTTCACCCGTTCGCTGGCAGAACGGCTGGACAGCTACAGCGAGCTGAAGGTGAAGGAAGCCGAGGATGGAGAGGTGCTTATGAGCGGAACGGCTTATATCGCGCCGGGCGGCCTCCATATGACGGCGGTGGCCCGTCCGGACGGCACGTACGCCATTGCCTTGAACCGGACGGACCCCGTATCCGGGCACCGGCCTTCCGTGGATCGGCTGTTCGAGTCACTGCTCCCTTTGCGGCAGCTTAAGCGCCATGCCGTGCTCTTGACCGGAATGGGCAGCGACGGGGCCAAAATGATGCAGCGCCTGGCCGAGGACGGCGCAACCTCGACCTTCGCAGAAAGTGAAGAGAGCTGTGTCGTATTCGGAATGCCGCGCGCAGCGATCGAACTCGGGTGTGTATCCCAGGTCATTCCATTGCAAGACATGGCTGGCGCTATCGTAACGGCTACGTCTGGGTAGCGCGAAGCTGTACATGAGTGTGTGTTCAATAAGGCGGACCTTTTTGAACGACCTCTATATCGGAAAGGGGGGGCGAACATGGATCTGAATCAGTATTTATCCATGTTTATTGACGAAGCGAACGACCATTTGCAAGCACTGAACGAGCATATGCTGGAACTGGAGAACAGTCCTGACGATGTCGGCATCGTCCAAATTATTTTCCGTTCGGCACACACCTTGAAAGGCATGTCGGCAACGATGGGGTTTGAAGATCTCGCGTCGTTGACCCACCAGATGGAAAATGTGCTGGATATGATTCGCAACCATCAACTGAAAATGGACGAGTTCATATTCGACACGCTGTTCCGCAGTCTTGATTCGCTCGAGGCGATGGTGTCGGACATTACGCAAGGCGGCGAAGGAAAAGCAGACGTGACGCAAATACTGGCCGCCTTGAAGTCGATCGAGACGGGAGAATACCGCACCGCAACCTCGCAGGAGAAGGAGGGAGCGGGCGGCGGCGAGGAGGCATCCGGCGAGACGCTGGATGAATTCCAGCGCAGCATCCTGGAGCAATCGCTGGAATCCGGGATGAACGTATATCATCTGCGCGTCCGTCTGCGGGACGACTGCGTATTGAAGGCAGTCCGCGCCTATATGGTCTTCCAGGTGCTCGGCCAGCATGGGGAAGTGGTCAAGTCCACTCCGCCGGCTCAGGATATCGAGCAGGATAAATTCGACTCCGAGTTCACCGTATTTTTCGTCAGTACGACCGAGCAAGCCGAACTGGAACGCGAAATCAACCAGGTATCCGAGCTCGAATCCGTCACTCTCGTCTCGATGAGCGTCGAAGACGTTCGCGAATGGAACCGCAATGTAGAAGGCGTCATGAAGGCGGTTCAGGAGACGGCAGCTGCGGCAGCGGCTCCGGAAGCGGCGCCAACGAGCCCGGCCCCGGCGCAGGCGGCACCGAAGCCGGCAGCGGCCAAATCGCCGGAGGCGCCTCGCGCAGGCGCGGGGAACGGTGCCAAGCCTGTACAGAGCCGGACGATTCGCGTTGATATCGAGCGTCTTGATGTATTGATGAATCTATTGAGCGAGATGCTTATTGACCGGGTGCGGCTGGAACAAATTGCGGGCGAATTGAAGACAACGGAATTGACGGAGACGGTCGAGCATCTGGTCCGGGTCAGCTCCGACTTGCAGAACATTGTCCTGAAGATGCGCATGGTTCCGGTCGATACTGTATTCAGCCGCTTCCCGCGCATGGTGCGCGACTTGGCCAAATCGCTGGATAAGAAGATCGATTTCATCATAACCGGTGCGGAAACCGAGTTGGATCGTACCGTCATTGATGAAATCGGAGATCCGCTCGTCCACCTGCTCCGGAACGCGGTCGACCATGGTGTCGAATCGGTGGCGGAGCGCTTGGAGAAGGGCAAGCCGGAGACGGGAACGGTACATCTTCGCGCCTATCACAGCGGCAACCATGTCTTCATCGAGATCGAGGAGGACGGGCATGGCATTGACCGGGACAAGGTGTTGAACAAAGCGATCAAGAACGGGGTCGTCACCCAGGAGAAGGCCGCTTCGATGAGTGACGAGCAAGTGTATCAGCTGCTGTTCTCCTCGGGCTTCAGCACGGCGGAGAAAATATCGGACGTCTCTGGACGCGGGGTCGGGCTCGATGTCGTCAAGTCCAAGATTACGGCGCTCGGCGGTCATGTCGTCGTCGAATCGCAGTTTGGGCAAGGCACGAAGTTCATCGTCCAGCTTCCGCTTACGCTATCCATCATGTCGGCGATGCTGTTCCGGTTAGGCGATGAGAAATACGCGATTCCGCTGACCTCTATTGTAGAGACCGGTCTCGTTACGAAGGACAAAATCCGGCGCGTCCATGGCGGAATCCGCATGGTCGATTACCGGGACAGCGTCATCCCGCTGCTATCGCTCAGCGCCCTGTTCGATTGCGAAGGGTACTCTGATTTCGACGAAGACGAAGTCGAGATTATCATCATCAGCAAGGGCGATCGGCTCGCTGCGCTCGCCGTCCAGGAATTCATCGGGCAGAGCGAGATTGTGCTTAAGCCGCTCGGCAACTATTTGAAGAACATCCCGGGCATCTCGGGCGCGACCATCCTCGGCGATGGCCAGGTGGCGCTCATTGTCGATACGAATGCGTTATTGAAATAACCGCTACATATCAAGATATGAGGAGGAACGGTCATGGCAGAGGATATGAAAGTCGTGGTCTTTATGTTGGGGACGGAAGAATATGGCGTCGAAGTGGAGAAAGTGAAGACAATTGAACGGATGATGCCGATTACGCGCGTGCCGAAAACATATGATTTCATCAAAGGAGTCATTAATCTGCGCGGGGTCGTCATTCCGGTCATCGAGCTGCGCGGCCGCTTCGGCATGCCGGAGGCGGAAGCGACGGATCAGACGCGGATTATCATCGTGACGCATGGCGATCTGGAAGTCGGCTTCATCGTCGACAATGCGAGCGACGTCATGGACATCAATGAGGAGAACATTGAGCCGGCACCGGAAGTCGTGGGCGGCATTCAAGCGAAATATTTGCGCGGCGTAGCGAAAATCGGAGAAGACCGCCTTCTCATCATGCTGAATCTGGCGGAAGTGCTCAACAAAAGCGAAATTATTAAGCTTGAGCAACTAGAGGCATAGCCCAGTGCATCTGTATGAACGTCTGGGCGCCTTCAAGATGGATGTCCTGAAGGAAGTGGGAAACATCGGCGCCGGCAATGCCGCCACGGCGCTGTCCCGCTTGCTGAACCGCACCATCGATATGAAAGTGCCCCAAGTGCGCCTGATGCCGTTTGACTGCATCGCCGATGAGGTCGGCGGGCCGGAGCAGGTGGTTATCGCGATTTATTTCCGGGTTGAGGGCGATGTGCCCAGTCATCTTTTCTTCATGTTCGATCCGGAGGCGGCCAAGATGCTGCTCTCCTATCTGGCTGCGGTTCCGTTGGAAGGAGGGGAATGGTTCTCGGAGATGGAGTTGTCGGCCTTGGCGGAAATCGGAAATATTTTGGCCGGTTCGTACTTGTCCTCGCTGGCAGACTTCACCCGCATGACGATGTCTCCGACGGTACCGCAGCTAGCGATTGACATGGCGGGAGCAGTGTTGAATTACGGCATACTTCAATACGGGGAAATGGGAGACAGCGCGCTGCTCATCGACACGAAGTTTTTGGAAGGCTGCGATGAAGTGCAGGGCACCTTTTTCCTGATTCCCGATCCGGACTCTTTTTCTAAAATTTTCGCTGCCTTGGGAGTGCCTTTACATGATTGAAGAGTCCACGATAGTTAAAGTAGGTATGGCCGATTTGAATGTATGCCGCTTCGGATCCATACGCACGACCGGGCTAGGTTCCTGTGTCGGATTTACGTTGTACGACCCCGTCGCCAAGATTGCGGGCATGGCTCATATTATGCTTCCCTCCTCGGCCATAGCGCGGGAAGGTACGGTCAATATCGCCAAATATGCCGATACGGCCGTGCCCGAGCTGCTGCGGCTTATGGAAGCCGAAGGGGCCAGGCAGGGGAGACTGCAGGCCAAAATGGCGGGCGGAGCCCAGATGTTCGCTTTTGCTTCCAATAATGAAATGATGCGAATCGGTCCGCGCAATGTGGAAAGTTGCAAGCAGTTGCTGGATCAGCACGGCATTCCGTTGTTGGCGGAGGATACGGGCGGCTCATACGGGCGAACGGTTGAATTGCGCTGTGATGACGGCGTGCTCCATATTCGAAGCGTACAACAGGGAGTTAAGGAAATATGACGATGAGGGGAACGATTCGTTGGAATTTTATAGTCGGAATCGTCGGATTTGTTATCACTTTATTACTTTCTTGGAGCAGCAATCTGTGGACAACCAGTCTGATTCGCGGGGCGCTCGCATTTGCCGCCTGGTTCGCGCTTGGCTTCGCGATCCGCTTCGCGGCGGGCGTGCTGGGCGCGCCTGACGTCCAGGCTGCATTATTGGCGCCGAACGGAGAGGACAAAGGGAATCTGGTCGATATGACGACGCCGGATGAGAGCGATATGCTTCACGAGATGCTGCGCACGATGTCCGATGAGGAGAAGCCAACCGAGCGGGAAGACGATGACGGACAAGCATTTCAACCGTTAAACCCGCCCAAGCTCGTGACCAAAGAACCGCTGCCGGATGCGGGGCAATTGGCACAAGCTGTTCGTCACCTGACACAAAAGTAAGGAGGCTGACTGTCGGTGAGCGTTCAGAAAATCAAACCGTGCTCTCATTATGAGCTTTGGGAACAGTGGAAGGATAATGGGGATGTCGAGGCGAAGAAACAACTTATCGAGATTCACTTGCCCATCGTCGAATTCGTAGCGAACAAGCTCGCCGCCGGGCTGCCCCGCAACGTCAGCAAGGACGACCTATCCAGCCACGGCGTCATGGGCCTGATCGATGCGATCGAGAAGTTCGACTACCAGCGCGGCCTCCAGTTCGAGACATACGCCTCCTGGCGCGTACGGGGAGCTATTCTGGACGGTCTGCGGCAGGGTGATTGGGTGCCGCGTTCGGTGCGGGAGAAGGCGAAGAAAATCGAAGAAGCTTACCAGCAGCTTGAGCAGCGGTATTTGCGGTCCGTCTCGGACAGTGAAATGAGCGAATTTTTGAATGTGAGTGAGCAAGAATTCCAGGGGATGCTGCATGACGTGAACATTATGTCCGTCTGCTCCTTGGAGGACCCGATCCGCGAGGACGAATCCGAGACGCGCCTGTCCTTATTGGTGGATGAAAAGGCGAAAAATCCGGAAAGCAAAGTGAATGAGCACTACTTAAAGGAATCGCTTATTTATGGAATCGAGAAGCTGACTGAGAAAGAGCGGATGGTCATCTCGCTCTTCTATTACGAGGATCTGTCTCTGAGCGAGATCGCCGAAGTGATGTCGCTGTCTCCTTCTCGTATCTCCCAGCTTCATTCCAAAGCGATTTTGCGTCTCCGAACGGCATTGGAAAAGCATAAGAGCATGCTGCTGGAAGCGTAAATGACAACTAGAGGGGCACGAAGGCAAACCGATAAAACCGAAAGGGGGATTTTTCGTGAGTACGGCAGTGGCTTTGGAAGATTATGTAGAAGTTACGATTTCTGAGGACAAGCTATATGGCTATATTCAATTTGCCAAATTCGAGCCCACGTTTCAATGCACTGCGGAACAGTTGGAGACATTGCTGCATAGCAACAATGTACGCTTCGGCATTCAAACGCGGGTACTGCAGGAGATAGCTTCGAATCCGCAAGCCTTTGCGCGCGGCGCAACGATGATTGCTCATGGGAAGGCACCCGTAGACGGTGAAGACGGCTCAGTTCGTCTCCTGGTACGCACGGGCAAGCAGGAACACAAGCCGGTTGAGCAGGAGGACGGAACCGTTGATTTGAAGGAAGTCAAGCAGCTTGATAATGTAAAAAAAGGACAAATGATCGCCCAGCGCATTCCTCCAACGGATGGCATCCCCGGCATCTCCGTAACGGGTGAGCCGATCAAGTCGAAGCGAGGGCGCGACGCGAGATTCAAAATCGGGAAGAACGTCGTCGTCGATCCGGAAGAAAGAGCGATGTATTCCGCGATTGACGGCCTCGTCTCGCTCACCGACCGGGACAAGCTGAACGTCTTCCCGGTCTATGAAGTGAACGGAGATGTCGACTACCGGACAGGGAACATCGACTTTATCGGGACTATCGTCATTCGGGGCAATGTCCTGACCGGCTTCCGCGTCAAAGCGTCAGGAGATATCCGCGTGTACGGCGGCGTGGAAGGGGCACAGATCGAGGCCGACGGCTGCGTCGAGATCAGCGGAGGCATCATTGCAGGGAACAAAGGCTACGTCAGGGCGGGTACTCATGTCAAATGCACCTTCGTCCAAGAAGCGAATGTGTATGCGGCGACCGACGTGATGGTAACACAGAGCATTATGCATGCCACGATACGGGCAGGGAAGCAGGTCATCTGCCAAGGAACCAAAGGACTTATTGTCGGAGGTTTGATTCAAGCGGGAGAAAAGGTGATCGCCCGCACGATCGGCAACTCCATGTCCACCGCGACGACGATCGAGGTGGGCGTGCAGCCGGAGCTGCGGAATGAGCTGATGGAGCTCCGCCACAAATTCAAAACAAGTATGGATAATTTAGAGAAGACGGAGAAAGCGCTTCGCATTTTGGATCAGATGGCGTCTGCAGGCCAGCTCTCGGGCGACAAATTGGCGATGCGGATCAAGCTGACTTCCACCAAGAAGCAAGCCGTGGAGCAGCAATCGGACATGCGGGAGCGCATGTTCGAGATTGAGAAGATGTTGGAAGAAACCGCTTCGGCTTCGGTCGATGTGTTCAATGTGATATATGGCGGGGCCAAAATTGTTATCGGCCGCAATACGCGGTATGTAAAGGATGCGGCGAAGAGGGTCTCCTTCCGGATGCATGACGGCGACATTACGATGTCTTCTTATTTATAAGGGTTAGCGCGGGAGCGTGTAACGCGGCCGCTTCGTCATGCGTTTCGTCTCGGCTTGCTCGTGGCCGCTCATGGCTGGCGTGATGATTGGCGGATGACTAGGGTGATGACTGGCGTGATGGTTGGCGGATGATTAGCGTGATGAGGCGTGGTGACTAATGTGGTGACTAATGTGGTGACTAGCGTGATGAATGACTAGGTGACTGACTAGGTGACTGGCGTGGTGACCAGGGCCGAAATCCTGTCGATCGAGACGCCAATCCTGCATTTGTACAGCAATTTACGCCGATGAAACCGAGTTTCGAAGAAATTGCTGCTATTTTACATCTTTTTTACTCAAATTCTCTAGTTTATAATCGATACGGTGAGAATTACTGCGTTTTTGCAGGAGTCCCGGTGCACAGTCAGTGGGTTCCCCAATAAACTGCAGTTTTGCAGGATTTTTGGGCGACCGAGAGCGGCCTAGAGCGGCGTACGGCAATGTATAGCGCCACGTGGAAGCCAGGTCGGCAACGATAGCGCCACAGGGAAACGAATGGAAGCGGTGCGGCGTCGTATAGCGCCTTATGGAGGCGAATGGCAGCCGTACGGCAACATATAGCGGCATACGGGGACGTATATCACACGCCAGGCAATCCTACGGCAGAGTGTTGCTGCGTACGACAGGGCATTGCTGCGTATGACAGGGGAATGCTGCGTATGACAGGGGAATGCTGCGTACGGCAGGGCATTGCTGCGTACGGCAGCGTATAGCGGCGTCAACCAGAGGGCGTCCCAAGTCGGGGGCTTCGCAATCTTACTGTAAGTGCAAGTTCGTGTTAAGATGTGTTCCACGTCTATAGGGGAAGGCTGGGGTGATGAGATGAATGTGAAGCCGGTAGAGTTGCAAATCGCACTAACCCGAACGCAAGAGGCATCGGCAATTCATCAGCAGCAGCAGCAGCGGCCTGTTACCGAACAGCTGCTCTTGAACGAGCAAGCGGAGAAGATGACGAAAAAGCGGCGCGAGCGCAACGAGCAAGTAGAAACTGCGCAGGAGGCCCGGATCCGGGATGAAGGAAAGCGCGACCAGTCGCGTGCGGACGGCTCCGGCCACGAGCTGGATACGGCAGAGGAGGAGACGGCAGCTCCTCCAGCGGCAGCTCCCGCAGAGCACCCATACAAAGGAAAGCATATTGATTTCACGTGCTGAATCGGTAACGCTGACCGCCTTGTTGCACAAGGTGCCCGCGTTGCCTTTTTTGCCGTGTTGGCGGCCGTGACGGATGCGGGCGAGCAAGTAGCGGAGCGAGTAAAGGAAAGCCTGCATCCGCATAGGGCGCGAACAATCTGAACGCAGCTGAAAAGGAGGTGCCCGCGATGGGGCCTTGGCTCTATGTAGCGCTGCTGGGGGCGGTCCTTGTCGTGCTTGGTCTGCTCAGGCCGAGAACAGGGAACGACAGCACCGAGCTCCAGCGCAATATGGAGGAGACGCTCGAGCATTATATGCGAGAGCTGGAAACGGATAATGAAAAATTAATCAGCATGGTTGAGCGGATGAAAAATGAGGGGCAGATGACGGATGAGGCGTTGAGGAAGCGAATTGACCAGCTTGAGCAAAGATGGAGCCGAAGCGAGGAACGGAATGCGGCTTTGGAAGCGCGGGTGGCGGAGCAGCAGGCGGTCCGCTTGTGGAACACACAAGCTCCCGCGCCGCAGATGGAGGAAGCTGACCAGCCGGTCCCGCAGTATTCGATGCCGGCGGAAGCAGCTCCCCTTCCTCCGGAGGCGGACCCCATCCCCGATGCGGAAGCGGAAGCTCAAGCGGACTCCGAGGCGCCGGAGCCCCCTTCGATCCGCAGCCGGTACCCGGAGCTGTTCGCTTTGGCCGATGATCAGGTGCCGGCGGGCCGGATTGCCGAGCGGCTATCCATGCCGATAGGCGAGGTTCAGCTTATTATCCAGCTTGGAATACAGGAGGGCGGCCGTGTTTAAAGAACGTCGGTTTCTTATCGGACTTGGCGCAGGGGTGATTATCGGCAGCCTGCTGCTCCAGCTGACGCTCATCGGCGAGCGCGCAGCCGAGCCGCTGACAGAGGCGGAACTTCGCAGAGAGGCGGAACGGGCCGGTTATGAGCTAATTCCGCAAGGCGCGATGGCGGACGGAACGCCCGAAGGCGGAGGCGCCGCTCAGCCGCCAACGCCTGCAAGCGGCGGAGCGCCCTCGAAGGAGGAGGGCGCCGAGAAGAAAGCGGCCGGCGGCAGCGGCCAGGCGGCGAAGCCGGGATCATCCGCGGAGAAGAAGCAGGACCCTCCCCCTGCGGAGAAGAAGCAAGCTCCTCCCCTCACGGAGGAGAAGCAGGAGGCGAAGATCAAGGTGGCCTACGGCAGCGGCTCCCGGGATATCGCCAAGCAGTTGGCTGACGCGGGAATCGTCGAGAGCGCGGAGGAGTTCGAACGCTATGTTGCCAAGCAGAAGAAGCAAGGGAAGCTGCGCACCGGCACGTTCCTGTTCCCGGTTCCCTCCACGATGGAGGAAGCGCTTCGCATCCTGACGAGCAAGCCGAATGGCTAGCTTGCCAAAAGTGGTTGCAACCCATGGGTCATTATGGTATATTAATTGACGGTGTTAAGAACACACGCCGATCAATTTCTGCAAGGGTGCTCTGTCTCATTGTAGCAGAGTCTTGAAGGAAGATGACATCGGCGGAGGACAAATAACCATATTGGGAGGTGCAGTGAAGATGGCAGTTATCTCCATGAAGCAGCTGTTGGAAGCTGGGGTACACTTCGGTCACCAGACTCGTCGTTGGAACCCGAAAATGGACAAATATATCTTCACCGAACGTAACGGCATTTACATTATTGACTTGCAAAAGACAGTGAAAAAAGTCGAGGAAGCTTACAATTTCGTAAAATCCCTCGCGGCTGAGAATGGGACAATCCTGTTCGTCGGCACGAAGAAGCAAGCTCAAGATTCCGTCAAGGAAGAAGCAGAGCGCTGCGGAATGTACTACATCAACCAACGCTGGTTGGGCGGTACGCTCACGAACTTCCAGACGATTCAGAAGCGTATCGATCGCCTGAAGCTGCTGGAATCGATGGAGCAGGACGGCACATTCGAAGTGCTGCCTAAGAAAGAAGTTATCTTGCTCCGCAAAGAGCAAGAGCGTCTGGAGAAATTCCTGGGCGGTATCAAAAACATGAAGGGCTTGCCAAGCGCATTGTTCGTCATCGATCCTCGCAAAGAGCGCATCGCAGTGGCGGAAGCTCGCAAATTGGGCATCCCAATCGTAGGTATTGTTGACACGAACTGCGATCCGGACGAAATCGACTACGTTATCCCTGGTAACGACGATGCGATCCGCGCAGTCAAGCTGCTCACTTCGAAAATGGCTGACGCTGTTGTCGAAGCGCATCAAGGCGAAGAAACATCCGCGTAATATAGCGTCTTACATTTGGATGAACAAATAAGGGTGGTTGGCAGGTGGTTCACCTCTCACCGCCCTTTTTTTAAGCTGTACGATAGCTTGAATCCGCCCGGCACCATGCAGGGGCATATCTCATTGATGGAGGGAATTAGACATGGCAGTTAGTGCAGGTGCAGTTAAAGAATTGCGTGAAAAAACAGGCGCAGGTATGCTTGATTGCAAAAAAGCATTGGAGGAAGCAAACGGCGATCTGGAAAAAGCGGCTGAATTGCTTCGCGAGAAGGGCTTGGCGGCAGCAGCGAAAAAAGCGGGCCGCGTAGCTACGGAAGGCGTGGTTGAATCCTACATCCACGCTGGCGGACGTATCGGCGTGTTGGTCGAGATCAACTGCGAGACGGACTTCGTCGCGAAGACGGACCAATTCAAGGACTTCGCTCGCGACATCGCGATGCAAATTGCAGCGGCTTCCCCGAAATTCGTACGCCGCGAAGAAGTGCCTCAAGAAGAGATCGAGAAAGAAAAAGAAATTTTGAAGGCGCAAGCGCTGAACGAAGGCAAGCCTGAAAAAATCGTCGAAAAAATGGTCGAAGGACGCATCAGCAAATATTTCGAAGAGTTCTGCTTGATGGAGCAATCCTTCATCAAGGATCCGGACAAGACAATCGAGACACTGCTTAACGAAAAGATCGCAGCGATCGGCGAGAACATTTCGATCCGTCGCTTCGTTCGTTACGAGCTGGGCGAAGGCTTGGAGAAAAAAGAAGATAACTTTGTTGAAGAAGTAATGGCGCAAGCGAACTTGAAGTAATCCTCGCAACAGGATGCTTCCGTTCATAAGCTGCTAGCAATCAACAGACGCGCTGGAAAAGATGGAACACATAGTGTTCCTTCTTTTTTAGCACGTTGTCAAAAGTGGAGGGTAAACATTGAAAGAACCGGTTTTTAAACGCATCGTGCTAAAAGTAAGCGGGGAATCGCTGGCAGGTCAGGCAGGCTACGGGATCGAATCCGGCGTCATCAATTCCATTGCAGAACAAGTGAAGGAAGTTGTGGATCTTGGCGTTGAGGTTGCCATCGTATGCGGCGGGGGCAATATTTGGCGCGGCATCGCAGGCAGCGAAAAAGGGATTGACCGCGGCACGGCTGACTATATGGGGATGCTTGCCACGGTAATGAACGCACTTGCCTTGCAGGATGCGCTCGAGCAAATCGGCGTGCCGACACGCGTGCAGAGTTCGATTGCCATGCAGCAGATCGCTGAACCTTATATCCGGCGCCGGGCTATCCGCCACTTGGAGAAAGGGCGCGTCGTCATTTTTGCGGCAGGAACCGGGAATCCGTTCTTCTCGACGGATACGACAGCAGCTTTGCGTGCGGCAGAGATTGAAGCCGATGTCATCCTGATGGCTAAGAACAAGGTTGACGGCGTGTACTCTGCCGATCCGTTCAAAGACGAGACTGCGGAGAAATTCGAGCAATTGACTTACATGGAAGTGCTGAACCGCAATCTGGGCGTCATGGACTCGACCGCTTCTTCACTTTGCATGGATAACAACATTCCACTCATTGTGTTTGCGATGACTGAGAACGGCAATATCAAGCGAGTCGTGCTCGGTGAGAAGATTGGAACCATTGTAAAAGGGAGTGTAGACTAGTGCCACAATCGGTAAAGAAACACGCAGAAGAACGTATGGAAAAGGCAATTGCAGCTTTGAAGCGCGATTTGGCTACATTACGTGCCGGACGTGCTTCCGCAGCGCTGCTTGATCGCATTCAAGTCGAATATTACGGGGCGATGACGCCGGTCAATCAATTGGCGAACATCAGCACGCCGGATCCGCGCACGCTGGTGATCCAGCCTTGGGACAAGAGCTCGCTGGGAGAGATCGAGCGCGCGATCATGAAGTCGGATCTCGGCTTGACGCCGGTCAGTGACGGCTCTATCATCCGCCTTGCCATTCCGGCATTGACTCAGGAGCGCCGTGCGGAGCTTGTGAAGCAGACGAAGAAATTCGGCGAAGACGCGAAGGTCGCGATTCGCAACATCCGCCGCGACGCGAACGACGATATCAAGAAGCTGGAAAAAACCGATATTTCGGAAGATGAATCCCGCCGTCATCAGGAAGATATCCAGAAGACGACGGACAAATATATCGCGGAAGTCGATAAAGTATTGGCAGCAAAAGAAAAAGACATTATGGAAGTCTAATGAAGGCGCACCGCAATGTGCGACATCTTTATGCCCCTCCGCACGGTGGGGTTTATTGTCTTTTTCCGGTGCCGGTTCTTATCAACAGGTTGGAGGAGACCGAATGATTAAGCGATTCCAAGCGTGGGTGCAGCGCAGGAAGGATAGACTGGGGCCTGAACTGCTGCCGGACAATATCCCACATCATGTGGCGATCATTATGGACGGCAACGGACGTTGGGCGAAGAACCGCGGATTGCCGCGTGTCGCAGGACACCATACGGGGATGAAAGCGGTGAAACGCGCCACCATCGCTGCCAATGACATCGGAATCAAAATACTGACCCTGTACGCTTTTTCCACAGAGAACTGGGTGCGCCCGAAAGAAGAAGTGGACTTTCTGATGAAGCTTCCCCAAGAGTTTCTCGCCATTGAGCTTGATGAACTGGTAGAGAAGAACGTGCAAGTGCGCATGATGGGCTATCGGGACCGCCTTCCCAATCATACGCTTACGGCGATGGAAGAAGCCGTGGAGAAAACGAAGAATAATACGGGACTCATACTCAATTTTGCGTTGAATTACGGCGGGAAGCGGGAATTGATCGAAGGCTTCCGGGAGATTGCCCGGGACGTGGCTGCGGGCGCGGTAAGGCCGGATGATATCGACGAGGAGTTGATTCATCAGCATCTGTTGTCCAGCAGCTTGCCGGATCCGGATCTGCTGATTCGCACCAGCGGGGAACAGCGGCTCAGCAATTTCATGCTATGGCAGCTGGCCTACAGCGAGCTGTGGTTTACCGATTTGTACTGGCCCGAGTTCACGGAACGGGATTTGAAGGAAGCTGTGCTGGAGTATCAGCGCCGAACCCGGAGATATGGCGGATTACAATAAGTTGGAGGAACAGTCGTTATGAAACAGCGTATCGTTACGGGGCTTGCAGCCGGTATCGTATTCGGGGGACTGTGCGTCATGGGCGGCATGCCGTATGAGCTGCTGCTTCTCGCATTAGCCCTGATTGGCTACTACGAGTTCGCCCGCATGCATCATTCCCGGCCCTTCGATCTCACATCCATCATCGGCTATGCTACGCTGCTTGCGGTGGCTGTGCCTTGGCAGCGCTGGTCCATCTCATGGCCGGTCTCGTTCGAGACGCTTCTATGGTTCAGCATGTTCATCCTGCTATGCATGACAGTATTGACCAAAAACCGGGTGCCGATCGAGAACGCGGCCCAAATGTGGCTTGGGGCTTTCTATATCGGCATCGGATTCAAATATATGATGCTGACCCGCACTTCGATGGAGGAGGGGCTGTTCTGGACACTGCTGCTCTTCGCAGCCATCTGGTCCTCCGATATCGGAGCTTATTTCACGGGACGAGCCCTAGGGAAGCATAAGTTGTGGCCCGCCATCAGTCCGAATAAGACGGTGGAAGGGGCGCTCGGCGGGATCGCGGCATCGGTTATCGTGTCGCTCTTGTTCATACTCGCCCGGCCGGATCTTCTCGATTGGCGCACGGCGCTTGCGATCGGGGCTTTCGCGGCCGTCATCGGGCAGCTTGGCGATCTGATCCAGTCCGCCTACAAGCGAGTGCGCGGGGTGAAGGATTCAGGTACGATTCTGCCCGGACACGGCGGCATCCTGGATCGCTGTGACAGCTGGATCGTCGTCTTCCCGTTCGTTCATCTGATCGGCTTGTTGGCGCTCTAGCAAAAGGACGGGGCAGATGGACAGGCAGTCCGGGCAACGAGCGGGCGAGCACATTAAATTAGATTGTAGATGAGGTGCAGGAATGAAACGGATTGCAGTGCTTGGATCGACGGGATCCATCGGTACACAGACGCTGGACGTTGTCCGCCATCATGCGGACGAGTTCACGGTTGAGGCCTTGGCGGCAGGGCGGAATGCGGATGCCATCGTTCAGCAGGCGAAAGAATTCCGGCCTCGCAAAGTATCCGTTCAAGACCGGGAGACGGCGGAGCGGATCCGCCACGATCTTCCCGCCGGAACGGAGCTCTATTTCGGAGACGAGGGCCTGATCGAAGTCGCGGCTGCCTCGGAAGCCGATACCGTCATTACGGCGGTCGTCGGCAGCGTCGGACTGGAATCGACCCTGGCCGCGATCGCCGAAGGCAAGAGCATCGGCCTGGCGAACAAGGAGACGCTGGTATCCGCCGGACATCTGGTGACCGAGCTCGCTGCGGACAAGGGTGTGAGCATTCTGCCTGTGGACAGCGAGCATTCCGCCATCTTCCAATGCTTGAACGGAGAAACGGCCGCGGATGTGCATTCGATTACGGTAACGGCCTCCGGCGGAAGCTTCCGCAATTATTCGCGGGAGGAGCTGGAGAACGTGACGCTGGCGCAGGCGCTGAATCATCCGAATTGGTCGATGGGAGCGAAGCTGACCGTAGACTCGGCGACGATGGCGAACAAGGGCCTGGAGGTAATCGAGGCCCACTGGCTGTTCGGGATGCCGTATGACCGCATTCACGTCCTGATTCATCCGGAGAGCATCATCCATTCCTTCGTGGAATATGTGGACGGCAGCATCATCGCCCAGTTGGGCGTGCCCGACATGCGGGTTCCGATACAATACGCGCTGACGTATCCCAAGCGTCTGGACAGCCCTGCGGCCCGCCTTAATTTGGCGGAGATCGGCAAGCTTCATTTCCGGGATATGGACTTCGAACGCTTTCCGATGATGCGGTGGGCCTATGATTGCGGCCGTGCCGGCGGAACGGCGACCACCGTGTTCAACGCGGCGAACGAAGTGGCCGTGGCGCGCTTCCGGGAGGGCGAGATCAAGTTCCTCGACATTGAGCGCATCGTGTACGAGACCATTTCCGGACATGAGCGCATCGAGCATCCTTCGCTTGAAGAGATTAAGGAAGCGGATCAGCGGGCACGCGCGGAAGCACGGCAAATTTTACGGCCTTGATGGCATCAGGTGGATTCTCTTGTGCGGGATCGGAGAATAATGATAATCTATAAGAGGTTGTTCAAAACGTCCGTTCTTCGAGTTCGGTGCTGAGAGCCGGTCTTCTTGAACATACGTTATAGGACAAGACCGCGACCCGAAACGTAAAGGAGGATGCATCGCGTGCAGATGGTGCAAATTGTAATATTGACGATACTTGTCTTCTTCATCATCGTGACGATTCACGAGTGGGGACATTTTATCTTTGCAAAACGTGCGGGCATTCTTGTGAGAGAGTTCGCCATCGGGTTTGGTCCGAAAGTGTTCTCCCATACGCGCGGAGAGACCCGTTATACGCTCCGGCTGCTTCCGGTAGGCGGCTTCGTCCGGATGGCGGGGGATGATCCGGAGCTGGTGCAGCTGCAGCCCGGGCAGACGATAGCCGTTCGGCTGAAGGACAATCAAGTCGTGAAGCTGTATTTGGATCAGCTTGATATGCGCAAGCAAGTCGTCCGCGGCGAAGTGAAGGAGATCGATCTGGAGCATGCACTGAAGCTTACGATGGACGTGGAAGGGGAAGAAGTGACCTATGACGTTCATCCGCAAGCGAAAATGATCGTCAAAGGCGAGGACTCGCAAATTGCGCCTTATAATCGACAGTTCGGCAGCAAGACGGTCGGACAGCGCGCGCTCTCGATTTTCGCCGGGCCTCTGATGAACTTCGTGCTGGCGTTTATTCTGTTCGGAGCCTACATACAGATGGTCGGCATGCCGGTCGAGAACCCGTCGTATGTCAAGATCGGCGATGTGAGTCCGAATATGCCTGCGGCGGAAGCGAATTTGCAGAAGGGCGATATTATCGAAAAGGTGAACGATTTCGCCGTCGGCGGCAACCGGGACAAGATGATCGAGATCATCGAGAAATCGGAAGGCAAGCCGGTAGACATGACGATTGTCCGGGGAGATGAACGGTTCACCATCCAGCTAACGCCGGTGAAGGTGGAAGGCCAGGAAGGCGGCAAGGTCGGAATCGTGCCGGTATTCCCGACTCGCACCGCCACAATCGGAGAGACGTTCAAATATGCGGGCACGTCCATGGTCGATACGACACAGCGTATTTTCGAGGGCTTCCGCATGCTCATATTTGGCCAGTTCAGTCTGGATGATCTGGGCGGACCGGTGCGCACGTTCGAAGTCACGGGACAGTTCGCGAAGCAGGGGATTGGCCAGCTCACCCTATGGACCGCCATTCTTAGCCTGTATCTGGGCATATTCAACCTGCTGCCCATTCCGGCATTGGACGGCAGCCGTCTTATCTTTCTCGGTATTGAAGGACTTCGCGGCAAGCCCGTCGATCCGAACCGGGAGAGCATGGTGCACTTCGTCGGCTTCGCCATGCTGATGCTGCTGATGCTGGCGGTGACCTACAACGATATATTGCGATTAGTAAAAGGTTGACTATCGGCACGATCATTGTTCGCAACAACATGGGCGATGGGGTTGTGTCTTCGGGAGGATTTTAACGGTTATGTCGAAACAGAAACAGTTCGTTACGGAAATTACGCCCCAGCAGGAGGATTTTTCCCGTTGGTATATTGACGTTATCAAAAAAGCGGAGCTGATGGACTACTCGCCGGTGCGGGGGTGCATCGTCTTCCGTCCGGACGGTTATGAGATATGGGAGCATATCAAGGACGAGCTGGATCGCCGCTTCAAGGAGACGGGACACCGCAACGCGTACTTCCCGCTCTTCATTCCCGAGAGCTTTTTCCAGAAGGAAAAGGAGCATGTTGAAGGGTTCAACCCGGAGCTGCCATGGGTAACGGAAGCAGGCGGGGAGCAACTGGAAGAGAAGCTCGCGATCCGTCCGACGTCCGAGACGATGATCGGGCATATGTATGCGAAATGGATTCAATCCTATCGGGATCTGCCGGTGCTCATTAACCAATGGGCCAACGTCGTTCGGTGGGAGAAAAGAACGCTCCCGTTTTTGCGTACGAGCGAATTTCTGTGGCAGGAGGGCCATACTGCGCATGAGACCGAGGCGGAAGCACGGGAAGAGACGATGCGCATGCTTACGATCTACCGCGAATTCGTCGAAGATTACTTGGCGATCCCGGTAATCGAAGGCCAGAAGACGCCATCCGAGAAATTCGCCGGCGCGGTGGACACGTTCTCCATCGAAGCGATGATGAAGGACGGGCGCGCTGTTCAGGCCGGAACATCCCACTATTTGGGGACGAACTTCTCCGTCGCGTTCGATATTCAATTCCTGGGGCGGGAGAACGAGCTTGAATATGCACATACGACATCATGGGGCGTAAGCACCCGGCTTATCGGGTCGCTCATTATGGTGCATGGGGACGATCGGGGACTCGTCCTTCCGCCGAAGGTTGCTCCGACCCAAGTTATCATGATCCCAATCGGTCCGGCGAAGCTGCGCGATCAAGTCGTCGGCCGCGCCGACGAGCTGTTCGCAGAGCTGAAGCAGGCCGGCATCCGCGTCCGGATGGACGACCGGAGCGACATCAGCCCGGGCTGGAAGTTCAATGAGTATGAGATGCGCGGAGTTCCGGTCCGGCTTGAGATCGGACCGCGGGATATGGAGAACGGCGTGTGCGTGCTCGTGTCGCGCGTATCCGGCGAGAAGCGGATCGTGGAGCAGAGCAAGCTGGCTGAAGAAGTGAAGCGGATGCTGAACGACGTCCATCAGGAGATGTACGAGCGTGCGCGCCAGTTCCGCGACGACCATTTCTATGCGGTCGACACGATCGACGAGATGAAGGCGCTGATGGAAGAGAAGCGCGGCTTCACGCTCGCCGGCTGGTGCGGCTCGGAAGCATGCGAGAAGCATGTCAAGGACGAGACGGGCGCCACAAGCCGCAATATCCCGTTCGCGGCGCAGGAGAGCAAGAAGACCTGCCTCGTATGCGGAGAAGAGGCGAAGCACACCGTCGTCTTCGCCCGCGCGTATTAAGCAGCGATAGACCCGTTCGCCGCGGCCCTCGTCTTCCGACAGGGACCTGGAGGAACGGCCGTGCCCGGCCGAACGGGCTGCGGGATGCATGACAAGGAAGCTTCCTCCGCGGGAACATCCAACGGAACACCGGACGATGGCTCGAGTGCAGGAAGCTTTTCTTTTTCGAGAGGTAGTTCAAAAAGTCCGCTTTTGATCACGAAGTAACACAGGCAGTTCAAGATTACGAACCGATACAACCGGTTGTCATGGGGGTGGAATAATCGGCATGTCGGATAACAGAATGCGATTTGAGTTGTTAATGAAGCAGGCTGGCGTTCCTGCGGAGCTGGCGGAAGGAAGCTATCATGACGCCAGAATCGAGCGGGTCGAATGCAGCCGTTCCAATCGGGAGTGGACGATCCATATCGGCAAGGCGTCGGTAGCGCCGGCGGAGGCCTATCGTTCCTTTTGTCTCCGCGTGCAGGAGAAGCTGTCCCATATCGCCAAGATCCGAATTATTTTTCATTATGATGAAAATGTAAGCAATGCGGAGGTCGTTGAGGCCTATTGGGGTCTGTTCGTCGAATGGGTCAAGCGGGAAGTCGCATCCGTCAACGGTTGGCTGCATCGCGCCAAGGTCGATGTGGAAGGCGATCTGGTCAAGCTGACGCTGGCTGAAGCGACGACCTTGGAGCTTGCCAAGAAGAAGCAGATCGACAGTTATGCGGTTCAATTCTTCCAGACGTATTTCTCCCGCTCTCTGCGCTTCACGATGCAGAAAGGCAGCTTCGATACGGATGCGTATGAGGCCTTCCAGGCCAAGCTTGTTGAGGAAGAGCGGCAGGTCGTCCAGCAGATGATGGTGGAAGCCGAGCGCGAGGCGGCCGAAGCGGCCGCTCCCGGGGAAGCGCCGGCACGTCTCCATGTCGGCTATGATATCAAGGACGATGCGACGCCGATTATGGATATTCAGGATGAGGAGAAGCGGATCACGATTCAGGGAGCTGTCTTCGGACTGGAAATGAAGGAGCTGCGGAACGGCAGCACGCTGTTCACCTTCAATGTGACGGACTTCACCGATTCGCTCATGATGAAGATGTTCGCGAAGACGAAAGAGGATCTTGCCATGCTTAGCCTCATCGCCAACGGCAAGTGGGTGAAGGCGCGCGGACGCGTGGAGTACGATCGCTTCATGATGGTGCCCGAGCTTGTCATGATTCCGTCGGACTTGAACGAAGTGACGCCGCCTGCGGAGCGGCAGGATCCGGCAGCGGAGAAGCGGGTCGAATTCCATCTCCATTCCACGATGAGCACGATGGATGCGGTGGCGCCGATTGACGCCTACATTAAGCAGGCAGCCAAATGGGGTCATAAAGCGATTGCGGTCACGGATCACGCCAATGTGCAATGCTACCCGGAAGCGGCCAAGGCGGCCAAGAAGCATGGATTGAAAATGATCTACGGCCTGGAAGCGAACGTCATCAACGACGATCTGGAAGTGGTCATGAACGCCGAGCCCCGCAACTTGAAGGAAGCGACCTATGTCGTGTTCGATATCGAGACGACGGGTCTGTCGGTTACGAATACGAAGATGACGGAGATCGCCGGCGTCAAAATGCAGGACGGCCAGGAGATCGAACGCTATGCCACCTTCGTCAACCCGCATGAGCCGATCCCGTACCATATTCAGCAGCTGACGAATATTACGGATGAGATGGTGAAGGATGCTCCCGATATCGATCAGGTGCTGCGCGAGTTCACGGAATTCGTCGGCGATGCGATATTGGTCGCGCATAACGCGAGATTCGATATGGGCTATGTGCAGTACAATCTGAAGAAGCTGGGGATGCCCGAGATGACCAATCCGGTCATCGATACGCTGGAACTGGCCCGGCTGATCCATCCGACGCTGAAGAACCACCGCCTGAATACGCTGGCGGACAAATATAAGGTGTCGCTGGAGAACCATCACCGCGCCATTGACGACACGATTGCGCTCTTCGGGATTTTGAACGGGTTGCTGAAGGACGCTCAGGCCATCTACGGCATTGAGATGCTCGACCGCTTGAATGATTATGTCGGCCAGAATCTGAAGAACGCACGGCCGTTCCACTGCAATATTTACGCGTTGAACGGCGTCGGCAAGAAAAATTTGTATAAGCTCGTATCGATGTCGCATACCGAATATTTCAATCGCGTCGCCTGTATTCCGAAGAGCAAACTTGTGGAGATGCGGGAAGGGCTGCTGCTGATGTCGGGCTGCGAGAAGGGCGAGTTTTTCGAGACGGTGCTCAACAAGTCGATTGAAGAGGCGGAGCAGGTGGCCGAGTTCTATGACGTGCTGGAGATTCAACCGCTGACCATGTATATGCATCTGGTCGACAAAGGACTTGTCGGCTCGAAGCAGCAGATCGAGGAGGCGCTCCGCAAAGTTGTCCAGATTGGGGAAAAGCTGAATAAGCCAGTAGTCGCCACAGGCAACGCGCACTATCTCAATCCAAGAGACAAGCTGTTCCGCGACATTACGATTCACGGTATAACAGGCTTCAGCCCGCTCAAAGATATGCGCAAGCCGGATGCCCATTTCCGCACGACGACGGAAATGCTGCAGGAATTCGAGTTCCTCGGCAAAGAGACGGCCTACGATGTCGTCGTGCGCAATACGAATCAGCTCGCGGATCGGTTCGAGGATCTGGTCCTGTTCCCGGATAAGCTGTTCACCCCGATTATCGAAGGGGCAGACGAAGAGATTCGGACGACCTGCTACCGGACGGCGGAGGAAGTCTACGGCACGCCGCTGCCGGATATCGTTGTTAAGCGGCTGGAAAAGGAACTGGAGCCGATTATCAAGTACGGCTTCTCCGCCAACTACTTGATCTCCGAGCGGCTCGTCAAAAAATCAAATGAAGACGGCTATCTCGTCGGTTCGCGGGGCTCCGTCGGCTCTTCGGTCGTCGCGACCTTCCTCGGCATCTCCGAGGTTAACCCGCTGCCGCCGCATTATATATGCAAAAATTTCGAATGCAAGCACAGTGAATGGATTACGGACGGAAGCGTGCCGAGCGGCTTCGACCTTCCGGACAAGCAATGCCCGCTATGCGGGCAGATGCTGAAGGGCGAGGGCCAGGACATCCCGTTCGAGACGTTCCTCGGCTTCAAGGGGGACAAAGTTCCCGATATCGACTTGAACTTCTCCGGGGAATATCAGCCGAATGCCCATAACTTCACGAAGATCATGTTCGGTGAGAAGAGCGTATTCCGCGCGGGGACGATTGGAACGGTAGCGGAGAAGACGGCGTTCGGCTTCGCCAAAAAATATGAGGAATCGCACGGGAAGTCATGGCGGGGCGCCGAGCTGAACCGGCTGGCGTCCGGCTGCACCGGGGTGAAGCGGAGCACCGGACAGCATCCGGGCGGCATTGTCGTCGTCCCGGATTACATGGAAGTGGAGGATATTACTCCGGTCCAATTTCCGGCGGACGATACGTCGGCCGAATGGAAGACGACGCATTTCGACTATCACGCCTTCGACGCGAATCTGCTCAAGCTTGATATTCTCGGCCACGATGATCCGACGATGATGCGGATGCTCCAGGACCTGACCGGCGTCGATCCGACGACGATTCCGATGAACGACCCGAAGGTGATGAGCTTGTTCAATTCGACGGACGCGTTGGGCGTCCCGCCGGAGCAGATACGCACGCCAGTCGCCACCTACGGGATTCCGGAGATGGGAACGCGTTTCGTCCGGCAGATGCTCGTAGAAGCACAGCCTTCCTCGTTCGCGGATTTGCTGCAAATCTCGGGCTTGTCCCACGGGACAGGCGTATGGCTCGGCAATGCGCAGGAGCTGATCAAGAACGGGGTCTGCACGATCAAGACGGTCATCGGCTGCCGGGACGAGATTATGTTGTTCTTAATCTACAAGGCGGGAATGGATGCCGGCCTCGCCTTCAAAATAACCGAGAGCGTGCGGAAGGGGAAAGGGCTGACTCCGGAATGGATCGAAGAGATGAAGCGGTGCAACGTGCCGCAATGGTATATTGATTCCTGTCTCAAGATCCAGTACATGTTCCCGAAAGCCCACGCTGCAGCGTACGTTATCTCGGCGGTGCGGACCGCGTACTTCAAGCTCTACCACCCGATTGAATTCTATGCGACGTACTTCACGGTGCGTGCGGAAGATTTCGATATCGAGCTGTGCTGCCAGGGTTATGACGCGATCAACCGCAAGATCAGCGAGATCGAAGCGAAGGGATTCCAGGCGACGACGAAGGAGAAGAGTATGGTATCGATTTTGGAGATGGCGCTCGAAATGACCGCCCGCGGCTTCACGTTCAAGCCGATCGATCTGTACCGGTCCGATGCAACCCGCTTCCAGGTGGACGAAGGCGCGCTCATCCCGCCGTTCTCCGCCGTGCAGGGCATCGGGGAGAATGCGGCGCGCAATATCGCGGCTTCCCGCGAGGCGGGAGAATACCTGTCCGTGGAGGACTTCCAGAACCGCTCGAAGGCGACGAAAACGATCGTGGAGCTGCTGAGCCAGATGGGCTGCTTCCGCGGACTGCCGGAGAGCAATCAGCTGTCGTTGTTCTGACCATTCGCTTACAGAACAGACGGGCTCATTCAAGGAAGGCAGAGGATGGGATTGCCCTTGCCATTCCGTATAGGGCTATGATATAATTTTTTTGGTAATCATGTGGATAAATCCGTTGCGCAAAGAGTGGGGAAACCCACTCTTTCATATTTGCGTGCGGATTCTGAAATATACAGCAACTATTTCCAACTGTGCAGGAGGTCCTTGAATTTGAGTTCACCGAACATTAAATCGGTAGTTGAAAGCATGATCACGCCGTATTTGGAGGAGAACGGTTTCGAACTGGTCGACATTGAGTATGTCAAAGAAGGCAGCAGCTGGTTTCTGCGCATCTTTGTCGACAAAGAGGGCGGCATCGATATTGAGGACTGCGGGCGTATCAGCGAGTACGCAAGCCAGAAGCTGGATGAGACTGATCCTATTGAGGATGCTTATTTCTTGGAGGTATCGTCTCCGGGGGCGGAACGCCCGTTGAAAAAGCCGCAGGATGTGGCCAAGTCGGTTGGCAAGCATGTATTTGTCACTACATACGAGCCGATTGGCGGATTGAAGGAGTTCGAGGGAGAACTGGTGTCGTTCGATGGCGAGACGATGGTTGTCCAGGTTGGCGGCAAAGAGCGGGCCATCCCGTATAACAAAGTAGCCAGCGCGCGACTTGCGATTGTCTTTTAACAGTCAGTACCCGTTCAAAGCGTCCGGTATTCAGCACCGGCAAGACTGCTTGAACTTGCATCCTTTTTGAACTGAACAGGAATCAGGCCGTGACCGGTCGAAAGGGGGAGCTAACCAATCATGAGTATGGATTTTATTGAAGCGTTGACCGAAATTGAACGAGAAAAAGGAATTAGCAAGGATGTATTGATTGAAGCGATTGAAGCGGCTCTTATTTCCAGCTACAAGCGCAACTTCAACACCGCGCAAAATGTGCGCGTCGACGTGAACCGGGCGACGGGCGTAATCAAAGTATTTGCCCGCAAGACGGTCGTGGACGAGGTTCTCGACCCTCGTCTCGAAATCTCGCTCCACGCTGCCCGCGAGATGAACCCGAATTACCAGCTGGATGACATTTGCGAGATCGAAGTGACGCCGCGCGATTTCGGCCGGATTGCGGCCCAGACGGCGAAGCAGGTCGTCACGCAGCGCATCCGGGAGGCGGAGCGCGGCCTTATCTATAACGCATTCATCGACAAGGCGGAAGATATCGTGACCGGTATCGTGCAGCGTCAAGATATGCGCAATGTCTTCGTCGACCTGGGCAAGGTGGAAGCGGTTCTGCCGCTGAATGAACTGATGCCGAACGAGAAGTTCAAGCACGGGGATCGGGTGAAGGCATATATTACGAAGGTGGAAAATACGACAAAAGGGCCGCAAATCGTCCTGTCCCGGACACATCCGGGGCTGCTGAAGCGCCTGTTCGAGCTGGAAGTGCCTGAAATCTTCGACGGGGTCGTCGAAATCAAGTCGGTCGCGCGCGAAGCGGGGCAGCGCTCCAAAATCGCGGTCCACTCCCGGAACGAAGAGGTAGATCCGGTTGGGTCCTGCGTCGGACCGAAAGGAATGCGGGTGCAGACGATTGTGAACGAGCTGCGCGGCGAGAAAATCGATATCGTCCGCTGGTCGGATGATGTGAAGGAATATGTCGCCAATGCACTCAGCCCTTCCAAAGTCGTCGATGTCACCGTGTACGAATCCGAGAAGATGGCACGGGTTATCGTGCCGGATTATCAGTTGTCGCTCGCTATCGGCATCAAAGGCCAGAATGCGCGCCTCGCCGCCAAGCTGACCGGATGGAAAATTGATATCAAGAGCGAGTCTCAGGCTGAGCAGGAGCCTGTCCAGGACGAGGGCGGCATAGCGGAAGACACAGACAGCTTCGACAGCTTCGAAGAATAACACCGAAGGCGCGACCATCGCCATATGTTACGGTCGCAGCCTCCACCGGAAGCTCGATCGGATCGTAAGGGGGAATGAGTCATGAGAACAAGGAAGGTTCCGCTGCGCAAATGCGTCGCCTGTCAAGAAATGATGCCGAAAAAAGAATTGATCCGCGTCGTCCGGACGCCGGAAGAAGAAGTCCTCATCGATCTGACCGGCAAAAAATCGGGCCGTGGCGCTTACTTGTGCGGGAAGCTGTCCTGCTTCAAGCTGGCGCATAAATCACGGGCTTTGGACAGAGCGTTGAAGCATCAGGTGCAGCCTGAAATCTATGAGCAGCTTGCGCAAGATTTCATCAAGGTGGAAGATGAATTCAATGCGATGAAGGAAAAGGTGGACGATGATGAGTAAGCTGATGTCTCAGCTCGGCCTTGCTCAACGGGCGGGCAAGCTGGTGACGGGCGACGAGATTGTCCTCAAGGCGATTCGCGGCAGCCAGGCTCAGCTCGTCATCGTAGCGGGGGATGCATCCGAGAACACGAAGAAGAAGTTTCGGGATAAGTGCAAATCGTACAGTATTCCGTTGGCCATCGGATTTGACAGAGACAGACTGGGAGGCAGCATCGGCAAGCCGGAGCGGGTCGTGCTGGCTGTATTGGACGGCGGATTTGCGACCATGATGCGGAACGGACTGAAAACTATGTCGGAGGTGGAGTATATTGAGTAAACAAGAGAAGGACAATAAAGATAAATTGAGAGTTTACGAATATGCCAAATCGCTCAATATGAGCAGCAAGGAAATTATTACGATACTAAAGCGTTTGAACATACCAGTCAACAATCATATGAGCGTAATGGAGAATGATGCCGTGAAGAAGGTCGAACAGTTTTTCCGTGATGTAAAAGCAAATGCGCAAGCCAAACGAGAAGGAGGGCAACCTTCGAAGCCGCAAGCGCAGACGAGTCAAGCGGGAACGAAGCAGACCGAAGCGGCGAAAAAGCCGGAACAGCACAAAGATTCGAACGACAGACCGCAAGGCCAGCGCGGATCGCGCGATGGCCAGCGCCAACCGCAGCGCGGCGATCAGCAGCGTGATGGGAATCGCGGGCAAGCGGGACGCAATTCAGATCGCAATGCGCAGCGTGGCGGAGGCGGTCAACGAGATCAACAGAGACAGGGCGAGAAGCAAACGACAATGAATACGAGACCGAACCAAACCAACAACAGACCGGGCGGACAGGATTCAACACAACGCAAGCCTCAGGGCGGAACGAACAATACGAACCGTGGCGGCGGACCGGGCGGATCAGCGAACAATGCGAACCGCGGCGGCGGCCAAGGCGGCCAAGGTGGCCAAGGTGGCCAAGGACAACGGCAAGGGAAGCCCGGCAATGCGCCAGCTTCCAACCGTTCCAACCCGCCGCGCCGCTTCGAGGATTCCAACGCGAAGGACGGCAAGCGGAACAATAAGCCAGGCAACCGCCGCTTCGATGACAACAACAAGTTCGGCGGTTCCCGGGGCGGACAAGGCCGCGGCCGCAACAAAGGCCGGAACAACAATCAGCAGCAGGAGCGCCGCGAGAAAATCGATAACACACCGAAGAAAATTATCGTTCGCGGTGCGATGACGGTTGGAGAACTGGCGAAGCTGCTTCATAAGGACGCTTCCGAGGTCATCAAGAAGCTGTTGTTCCTCGGAGTCATGGCGACGATCAATCAGGAAGTCGATCTGGACACGATCCAGCTAATTGCCGATGAGTTCAAGGTCGAAGTCGATCTGAAGCTTCCGGCTATCGAGGATCCGTTCGAAGCAGAGGAAGAAATGGACGACGAGGCCGATCTGATGGAGCGTCCGCCGGTCGTTACGATTATGGGTCACGTCGACCACGGGAAGACGACGCTGCTCGATGCTATCCGCAAGACGAACGTTACTAGCGGCGAAGCGGGCGGCATTACCCAGCATATCGGTGCATACCAAGTTGAATTCAATCAGAAGAAGATTACGTTCCTGGATACCCCGGGCCACGAAGCGTTCACGCTCATGCGGGCGCGCGGCGCGCAGGTAACGGACATTACGATTATCGTCGTCGCTGCGGATGACGGCGTTATGCCGCAGACGGTAGAGGCGATCAGCCATGCGAAGGCGGCCAACGTTCCGATCATTGTCGCTGTCAACAAAATTGACAAGCCCGAGGCAAATCCGGATCGGGTGAAGCAAGAATTGACCGAGTATGAGCTCGTACCGGAGGAGTGGGGCGGAGACACGATCTTCGTCAACGTATCTGCGAAGCAGCGCATGGGTCTGGAAGAACTGCTTGAAATGATTCTGCTCGTCTCCGAGGTCAATGAATTCAAGGCAAATCCGGACAAACGCGCCCGCGGCACCGTCATTGAAGCCGAGCTCGACAAAGGACGCGGCCCGGTTGCCCGCATTCTCGTGCAGCACGGCACCTTGCGCGTCGGTGACGCGTTCGTCGCAGGCACATGCTTCGGGCGGGTGCGCGCGATGGTCAATGACAAGGGACGCCGGCTCAAGGAGGCAGGCCCGTCGACGCCGGTTGAGATTACCGGTCTGACGGACGTTCCGCAAGCGGGCGATCCGTTCATGGCGTTCGAGGAAGAGCGCAAAGCCCGCTCCATCGCCGAGAAGCGCGCGACGACGCTTCGGGAAAGCCAGTGGGGGGCGAACTCCCGCGTCACCTTGGACGATCTGTTCAAGCATATTAAAGAAGGCGAGATGAAGGAACTCAACGTCATCATCAAAGCGGACGTTCAGGGATCGGTAGAAGCACTGCGCGGATCGCTCGAGAAGATCGATGTCGAGGGCGTACGCGTGAAGATCATTCATTCCGGCGCCGGGGCAATAACCGAATCGGATATTATTCTCGCGACGGCGTCTAACGCGATTGTTGTCGGCTTCAACGTGCGTCCGGACGCGCAAGCGAAAGCGACGGCCGATCAAGAGAAGGTGGACATCCGCCTGCACCGCGTCATCTATTCCATCGTGGAAGAGATTGAACAGGCGATGAAGGGGATGCTGGATCCGGAGTACAAGGAAGTCGTCATCGGACACGCGGAAGTGCGCCATACGTTCAAGGTCGGCAAGGTCGGAACGATCGCCGGCTGTATGGTCACGCAGGGCAAGATTTCGCGTTCTGCCGATGCTCGCCTGATTCGCGACGGCATCGTCGTGTTCGACGGCAAGATCGACTCCTTGAAGCGCTTCAAGGACGATGCCAAGGAAGTGGCGCAAGGCTACGAGTGCGGAATTATGCTGGAGAAGTTCAATGATATCAAGGAAGGCGACATTATCGAGGCATTCGTCATGGAAGCCGTTGAACGATAATCGTGCGGCCTGACCTTGCCAGCATATGATGAACCAACTAATGAAATGAGGTGTATCCCATGGCAAACTTCCGATCCGGACGGGTTGGCGAACAGATGAAAAAAGAGCTGAGCCAGCTCATCCAATTGGAATTAAAAGATCCTCGAATCGGGTTTGTCACGGTGACGGGCGTCGATGTGACGAATGACCTGTCGCTGGCCAGAGTTTATCTCAGTGTGATGGGGACGGAAGAAGAAAAGGAAGATACGATCAAAGCACTGGAAAAGGCCAGCGGCTTTCTCCGCTCCGAGGTCGGCAAGCGAATCCGTCTGCGCCATACGCCGGAGCTGTCGTTCAAGATTGATGCTTCCATTGAGTACGGCAGCCGGATAGAAAAACTGCTTGGCGATATTCGCGACGATCGCGAGACGACATAAATGCAAATGAAGGACTGAACAGGCAAATCGAGCTTCCGGCTCGATTTGCCTGTCTTCACGGAGGTGCCTATGGCAGAAATGTTATCCGACCGCTACGCCGACGATATCGAGCGCGCATGCGCGTTCCTGCGATCATGCGACGATGTGCTCGTCGTGTCGCATGTGCAGCCGGACGGGGATGCGATCAGTTCTACGCTCGTCATCGGCTGGCTCTTGGACAAATGGAATAAAAAATATCGGCTGGTTAACGAAAATGGCGTGCCGAGCCGGCTGGCTGACTTGCCGATGGCCGAGCAGATCGACAGTTACCAGGATGGGGAAGGCGAGCCGGAGCAGAAATATTCGACCGTCATATGCGTGGATTGCGCTGACTATGCCCGGATCGGCAAGATAGCGAATTGGGTTGCCCCAGATGCCCGCATTTTGAATATCGATCATCATCCAACGAATGACCGCTATGGCGAGGCGGCCCTGATTCGCGACAATGCCGCGGCGACAGCGGAGATTCTATATGATCTTCTGCTGGCAGCGGGCGTCGACTTGGACGAAAAGGTCGGGACGATGCTCTATACCGGGCTGCTGACCGATACAGGCGGCTTCCGCTACAGCAGTACGACTCCGCATGTGATGAGCGTCGCCTCCGAACTGCTGAAGCTGGGGGTTCAAGGGAACGCCATCGCGGATCGGCTGCTGGAAACGATGTCGATGGCGCAGCTGAAGTTGATTCAGCGCGGATTGTCCCGGCTCACCTTTACTCCGGATCAGCGAGTCGGCTGGCTCTTCATCACGCCGGATGATATGCGGGAGACGGGAGCGGTCAATGAAGACCTGGAAGGCCTCGTTAACTATGCCCGCAATGTGGAAGGCGTCGACGTCGGGCTGCTGTTCAAGCAAATTGATGATCAGAACGTCAAGGTGAGCATGCGTTCTTCGGAACGTGTCGATGTCTCCGCGATTGCGAAATCGTTCGGAGGCGGAGGTCATGTTCGGGCTGCCGGATGCAAAGTAAGCGGCATGCTGGATGATATCATTATTCAAGTAGTGGAACGGGTGAAACAAGAATTATGACAGAGCTTCATGGTGTTCTTCCGGTATGGAAGCCGGCAGGTTGGACGTCGCACGATGTGGTGGCCAAAGTCCGCCGGCTCATTCGGGAAAAGCGGATCGGGCATACGGGCACGCTCGACCCTCAAGTCGTGGGTGTCTTGCCGTTATGCGTCGGCAGAGCGACCCGACTGGTCGAATATTTACAGGAAATGCCGAAGGAGTATGAAGCGACGCTGCGGCTTGGCGTGTCGACCGATACGGAGGATATGTCAGGCGAAGTAACGGAACACGCCGATGCATCCCATGTAACCGAAGCGATGGTCAAGGAAGCGCTGCTGTCGTTCATCGGGCCCATCGAACAGGTTCCTCCGATGTACTCCGCGGTCAAGGTGAATGGCAAGCGGCTGTACGAGCTGGCTCGCGAAGGCAAGACCGTAGAGCGCAAGCCGCGTCAAGTGACGATCCATCACATTGAGCTGATCGGAATGACGCTTGGCGGCGCTGAACCGGAGGTGCGGTTCCGCGTTCAATGCTCCAAGGGAACGTACATACGAACCCTGTGCGTCGATGTCGGACGCAAGCTGGGAGTCCCGGCGGCAATGGCGGAATTGATACGGACCCGCTCCGCCAACTTCAGAGAAGAGGATAGCTTCACCTTCGCCCAGATTGAAGAAGCGATGGCGGCCGGAACGCTGGCAGAGCTGCTGATTCCGATGGATCGCGCCGTCTCGCATTTTCCCGAGCTGCGGGTCGCTCCTGCCTTCGCGCCGCATGCGGTTCAGGGCAAGGGCATCCCGGAACGAGGGCTGAGCGTTCCGCCTTTGACGAATTGCATCTATCGGTTGTATGATGAAGAAGGAACTTTTTTCGGCTTGTATCATAAGCCGGACACGGAGCAGGTGCTGCGTCCGATCAAGGTCTTCGTGCCTTAATCGTTCCGCGCAAGGAGGGGAATCCCTTTTTGCGCTGTCCTTTGCCCTGTTTTGTGAAACAGATAACATACCGAAAATGTATGCTTGAACCGGATTTGTGGGAACAACTACCAAGATGGGAACGGCGGTTGTGTGCAACCGGAAATACGAATGCAGGGGCTCTGATTACAAATGGAAAAGATAGTGATACATGCAACAGACGGACATGCGGAATGGACGGCGTCGCGGCAGCCGCAAGTGGTAATCCTGGGTCATTTCGACGGCATACACGCCGGCCATGTGAAGGTGATTGAGCGTGGGCTGAAGTATGGGCGGGAGCATGGCCTGCCTGTCGCTCTGATGACCTTTCACCCCCATCCGAAGGCGGTATTCGGCGATGAACGGTATGCAAGATGCCTGACTCCGCCTAAGGAGAAGGAGCGAGTACTGGCCCAGCTCGGAATCGATCGCTTGTATATCATAGACTTCAATCTGAGCTTCGCCCAGCTGCAGGCCCGCAAGTTCGCGGACTGCCTGTGCAATCTCGGCGTGAAGCATGCCGTGGTCGGCTTCGATAACCGGTTCGGCCATCGCGGGGAAGGCTCGGCTGAGCTGCTGGCCGAATGGGGAGAGGGCTGCTTCACTGTCGATATTGTGTCGGCCCACAACGATGACGATGCGAAGGTGAGCAGCACCCGCATCCGCCAATGCCTTGCCGAAGGCGAGATCACGAAGGCCAATCAATTACTGGCCCGTCCCTATCTGCTGCGCGGGACGGTCATACATGGCGATGCCCGCGGCCGCACGATCGGCTTCCCGACCGCGAACGTGGACCCGGATGAACCGTATGTCATTCCGAGGAACGGCGTCTATGCCGTCAAGGTGAAGGTTGGCGGAATGTGGCATGACGGCGTGATGAACATCGGGTTGAAGCCTACCTTCAAGAGCGGGGAGACGAGACCCTCGATCGAGGCGCACCTGTTCGACTTCGATGCGGACATATACGGGGAAGAAGTGACCATTGCCGTCATGGATTTCCTGAGAGCCGAGCAGAAGTTCGACGGCATCGCGGCGCTTGTCGCCCAGATAACGGCGGACGCCGAGGAAGCCCGGCGACGGCTGGCTTCGATGGAGGGCGCGCCTGCATTGGAGAGCGTGTTCCAGGGGTAGCCATCGGCTGCTGCCGAAAACATCGAGAATCTGCGTTTACTTTTAAATCTGATAGTGATATACTAGTAACGTTGTCGTGAATAAGCGGCAATAGCCTTAGCTTGGTTGCTCGATCTCACCGACGGCAACGAGGCTCTCGGCTGAATTGATAACATATTGGGAGGTGAATAGGATGGCATTGACTCAAGAGCGCAAGCAACAGCTCATTGACATGCATAAGACGCACGAATCGGACACAGGATCTCCGGAAGTGCAGATCGCTATCCTTACTGAGAACATCGTTAATTTGACGGATCACTTGCGGACACATAAGAAAGACCATCATTCCCGCCGCGGATTGTTGAAAATGGTCGGTCAACGCCGTAAGCTTCTTGCTTACTTGAAGAAGAAGGATGTTAAACGTTACAGCGCATTGATCGAGAAGCTCGGACTGCGCCGTTAATAGCAAGGACCTCTTAGCAGCCTGGTTGTTCATCCCGCCTGACAGTGCGGCATGCAGCCGGGTTGCTTTTTAACGATGGGGCGAATTTTGCCCGCTTGCATCGATTCGATGGAGATGATATCAGGCGCAAGGCTGGACGAGCCCCGGCCCGAAGTCTGTTGATACATAATCCTACAATAATGAGTTCATGAACCACATCTAAATGATCTGCCGGAATTTTCGGGCTCATACATTCCCCTTGTTTTTTCAGGCGGGATGCAGGAGATAATGGTAGGTGTAACGAAGATAACTATGCGTAGAACTTAAGGAGGGATCCGATGAACCGCATCGAGATGGAACTTGGCGGAAGACCGCTTGTACTCGAGACGGGACGATTGGCGAAGCAGGCCAACGGCGCCGTCAAGGTTCAATACGGTGACACGGTCGTTCTTTGTACCGTGACCGCTTCGAAGGAACCAAAAGATTTAGACTTTTTTCCGCTAACCGTGAATTATGAAGAGCGTCTGTATTCCGTGGGCAAGATTCCGGGGGGATTCATCAAGCGGGAAGGACGTCCGAGCGAGAAGGCAATCCTGGCGAGCCGTCTTATTGACCGCCCGATTCGCCCGCTGTTCCCGGAAGGCTTCCGCAATGACATTCAGATTGTCGATCTCGTCATGAGCGTTGATCAAGATTGCTCGCCAGAGATGGCGGCCATGATTGGAACGTCAGCTGCGCTGTCGATCTCCGATGTGCCGTTCAACGGTCCTATCGGAGGGGTTGTCGTCGGCCGGATTGACGGTCAATTCATCATTAACCCTACCGTGGAGCAGGAAGAGAAGACCGATATTCACGTCACGGTCGCAGGCACGAAGGATGCGATCATGATGGTCGAAGCCGAAGCGAACGAAGTGCCGGAAGAAGTGATGCTGGAAGCAATCATGTTCGGACACGAAGAGATTCGCAAGATTGTCGATGTGATCGAGCGCTTCACTGAACTCGCCGGAACGGCGAAGATGGAGGTTAAGCTCCATGCCGTTGATACGGACGTTAATGCCGCGGTGCGCGCATTTGCGCAGGAGCGCCTGGTCGAAGCCATCCGCATTCCGGAGAAGCATGCGCGCCAGGATGCGATCGATGCCATCAACCAGGAAGCGGTCGAGCATTTTGAAGCGCAGTATATCGAGTCGCCTGAACGGATGGATGATGTGAAGGAGACGCTGTACGACATTGTCAAGGAAGAAGTGCGCCGCTTGATTACGCATGAGAAAGTGCGCCCGGACGGCCGCAAGGTGGATGAGATCCGCCCGATCGAGTGCGACACGAGCCTGCTGCCGCGCACGCACGGATCAGGCCTGTTCACGCGGGGTCAGACGCAGGCGCTCAGCATTTGTACGTTGGGTGCATTGGGTGATGTGCAGATTCTGGACGGCATCTCGCTGGAAGAATCGAAGCGCTTCATGCATCATTACAACTTCCCGCCTTTCTCCGTAGGGGAAGCTCGTCCATTACGGGCGCCAGGCCGCCGGGAGATTGGACATGGCGCTCTCGGAGAACGCGCGTTGTCCAAGGTCATTCCGCCGGAGTCGGATTTCCCGTACACGATTCGCCTTGTCTCCGAAGTGCTGGAATCGAACGGGTCCACATCCCAGGCGAGCATCTGCGCGAGCACGCTGGCCATGATGGATGCAGGCGTTCCGATCAAGGCGCCGGTAGCCGGTATTGCAATGGGGCTTATTAAGGATGGAGAGCACTTCTCGATTCTGTCCGACATTCAAGGCATGGAAGATCATCTCGGAGATATGGACTTCAAAGTGGCTGGGACCGCCGAAGGGGTTACCGCCATCCAGATGGATATCAAAATCGACGGCATTGACCGCAGCATCTTGACGCAAGCCTTGGCGCAAGCGCGTGAAGGGCGCATGTTCATCCTGGAGAAGATGCTTCAGGTCATCGACAAGCCGCGCGAGACGCTGTCTCCGTATGCGCCTAAGATTTTGATCATGCAGATCAATCCGGACAAAATCCGCGACGTCATCGGCGCAGGCGGCAAGGTGGTTAACAAAATCATCGATGAGACCGGCGTCAAAATCGATATCGAGCAGGATGGACGCATCTTCATTGCATCGCCGAATGAAGAGTCCAATATCCGCGCCCGCGATATGATCGAAGCGATCGTCAAAGAAGTCGTCGTCGGCGAAGTATATACCGGAACGGTGAAGCGCATTGAGAAGTTCGGCGCGTTCGTGGAGATTCTTCCTGGCAAGGAAGGGCTCGTTCATATTTCGCAAATGGCGGCGGAACGTATCGCGAAGGTGGAGGATGTCGCTTCCATCGGCGATAAGATCGAAGTCAAGGTTGTCGAGATTGATCAACAAGGCCGCATCAATCTGTCGCGCCGTGTCTTGCTTGAGCCGGTACAGCCGGAAGGGGCAGCGCCTGCAGACGGAAGCGCGCCGCCGGATCGTCCGCGCAGCGGAGGACGCCCACCGCATGGGGGATCGCGTCCAAGAGGACCGCGCCCGCCACGGCCGCAATCGTAATAAGGAAGAACAGCATAGATACAAGGAAAGAGGCAGACTGGTTTCTGGCTCTTTTTTTGCGTTCATGTTTTTTATTGGTTCGAGCCAGTCCCGTCTTCCGCCGCATAACTATGCCCGATTTGGCATAGAATCAGAAGGACAAACTGTGGAAAGGAATGGACTCAATGCGGCCAGTCACACGAAAATGGATCTTTATCATCGTTGCCTTCATAGGGGCGCTATATATCGGAACGGGAACAGAGGCAGAATCCTTCATTAAAGAGCGCAAAGCGGTGCTCGCCATTAGTGAGGCGTATCACCTGAATGAGGCGGAAGCGCTGGAGAAGCTCCCGTTGAAGGAACGGATTGCGGAGGAGGCCAAAAGCAAATATATCGCACCGATCGACGCGCGAATCGACCGGGTCTGGAAAGCCATCCCGGGGTACAACGGGCTGGAGGTCGATCGGGAGCAAACGTATGAAGCCAATAAAACGAAGCGGGCGGATGCCGGCATTACATGGGTTATGCGAGAAATTCCGCCGCGGGTGACGCTCGAACAATTGGAGCCGCAGCCGATCTATCGCGGCAATCCGAATAAGAAGATGGCCGGGCTGATGATTAATGTCGCATGGGGGAACGAGCACATCGAACCGATGTTGGCGACGCTCAAGGAAGAAAAAGTGAAGGCAACGTTTTTCCTTGATGGAAGCTGGTTGAACAAAAACCCGGACATGGCGAAGCGGATTCAGGAGGAAGGACATGAACTGGAGAATCATGCCTATTCCCATCCGAACATGAGCGAGCTGAGCGCGGGCTTGCAGGCCCAGCAAATCGAGAAAACGAAGCGTCTGCTGGAGACGACTCTCCAGGTGAAAAACAAATGGTTCGCGCCCCCATCCGGCGATTTCAACGCGCTGACGGTTCAGACCGCCCACGCGTACGGATTGAAGACCGTCATGTGGACGGTGGACACCGTCGATTGGAAAAATCCGGAACCTTCCGCCATTATTCGCAAAATCGACGCGAAGGTGGAGCCCGGCTCCCTCATCCTGATGCATCCGACGCCTTCCTCCAAGGCTGCGCTGCCAGGCATCATCCGCACGATTCGCGGCAAAGGCCTATTGCCCGGAACGGTCAGCGAGACGCTGTCCGAGAAGCGGCTCGACGTGGAGTTGGTTGAGCCGCGTTAAGTTTTTTGGTAGGATTAGAGGGGCAACAAGGATTGAACTTCGGATGAGGAGGATTGCCGGTGGAGAAAGTGCAGTTAAGTAACGGTCTGCGGGTCGTTATGGAAAAAATACCAACCTGCCGTTCCGTGTCATTCGGCATTTGGGTGAAGACTGGTTCACGCAATGAGTATGAGACGACCAACGGTATTTCTCATTTTATTGAACACATGATGTTCAAAGGTACGGAGCGGTTCGATGCCAAGGCGATCGCGGATTCGTTCGACGCAATCGGAGGGAATGTGAATGCATTTACTTCGAAGGAATATACGTGCTACTATGCGAAAGTGCTGGATGAGCATCTTCCGATAGCCGTAGATGTGCTGTCGGACATGTTTTTCCGTTCCGCCTTGCAGGCAGAAGAGCTGAGCAAGGAGAAGAACGTCATACTCGAGGAAATCGCCATGTATGAAGACACCCCCGACGATACGGTGCACGATCTCGTCACGCGTGCCGCCTATGGGGGCCATCCGCTCGCGTATCCGATTCTCGGAACGAGGGAACGTCTGGAGCCAATGGGGTCTGCCGACTTGCGCCAATACATGCAGGAGCACTATACGATTGAAAATACGGTGATCGCCGTGGCGGGCAATTTCGATGCCTCCCTATTGGAGCTGCTGGAGAAGCATTTTGGATATTTCCACAATTCCCGACCGTCTAACGAGGTGTCGGCGCCGATATTCGACGGGAGCTCGATCTTCCATCAGAAGAAGACCGAGCAGAATCATATTTGCTTGAGCTTGCCAGGCTGCTCCATGACCGATCCGCGGCTCTATGCCATGATCTTATTGAATAACGTTATCGGAGGCGGCATGAGCTCGCGCCTGTTCCAGGAGATCCGCGAGAAGCGTGGCTTGGCCTATGCGGTCTACTCCTATCATTCCTCGCATGCGGATTGCGGACTGTTCACCCTCTATGCGGGCACGGCGCCGAAGCAGACGCAAGAGGTGCTGGACATTACGCTCGAGGTGCTTGGCAATCTTGCTGCGCACGGTCTGACGCAGGATGAATTGAAGAAGGGCAAGGAGCAGTTGAAAGGAAGCTTGATTCTGGGGCTGGAGAGCACCGGCGCCCGGATGAACCGGTTGGGCAAGAACGAGTTGATGCTTGGCCGGCACTATACATTAGATGAAATTATTGCGCGGATCGATTCGATTACGATGGATGACATTACATATGTTTTATCCCGCATGCTGTCCGAGCCGTTTGCCGCGGCCATGGTTGGAGCGAACGATCGCGCAATTTCGGCTTTCAGGAGGGATTACTTTGTTACAGCAAGTCCATCAAGTTCAAATTAAAAAATTGCCCGGCAACGAAGACATTCCGTTGCCGCAGAAAATGTCCGATCTGGCGGCAGGCTTTGATCTGTATGCGGCGGTACAGGAGCCGCTGACGCTGGCTCCCGGCCACCGCGCCCTGGTGCCGGCCGGATTCGCGATGGCGATGCCGCCATATCTGGAAGCGCAGATTCGTCCACGCAGCGGACTAGCCTTCAAGCATGGCATCACTTGCCTCAATTCGCCGGGAACGATTGACGCGGATTATCGCGGCGAGGTGAAGGTGCTGCTTGTCAATCTCGGACAGCAGCATTTCACGATTGAGCGCAAGGAGCGGATTGCGCAGATGGTGCTCCAGTTCGTGCCGCAGATCGAATTGACCGAAGTGAATGAGCTGTCCGACACCGCTCGCGGCGAAGGCGGCTTCGGCCACACCGGAACGAAATAGGTTGCCAATGCAGTCACTCTTACGAAGTGGCTGCTTTTTTGATCTTTCAGTTCGGGACGAAAGACGAACGGCCGCATGCAGCCGGTCCGTCGCAGGAGAACGGCCAACCGCGTTCCTCCTTCCGGTTGCCGGTGCACCTTTTGTGGGCTCGCGAATAAGATGTTCTATACACTGCGGGGATAAGGAGTGAACGGCAAGCATGTTAACCGGAGTTCAAGTGGTGTTCATCGGCGGCGACGCCCGGCAGCTTGAGATCATTCAGAAGCTATCCGAGCTGGACGCCACCGTTATTCTAGCGGGCTATGAACAGCTCCAAAATCCGTTCCACGGCGTTCAGCGCCAGCCGTTGACACCGGAGTTGCTGAAAAAGGCGGACGCGGTCGTCCTGCCGGCGGTAGGGACGGATGACAAAGGCAAGGTTCATGCCATATTCACGTCGGAAGAGCTGATTCTGTCGGAAGAGCATGTGGCCGCCTTGCCGGAGCATGCCGTACTGTTTACCGGAATGGCGAAGCCATATTTAAGCGAGCTGTGCACGAAATACCGGCTGAAGCTGTTCGAGCTGTTCGACAGGGATGACGTGGCGATATATAATTCGATACCGACCGCCGAGGGCGCCCTCATGATGGCGATTCAGCATACGGACATTACGCTGCATGGTTCCGAGTCGGTCGTGCTCGGCATGGGACGGACCGGATTTACGATGGCGCGGACGCTGCTTGGCGTCGGAGCACGGGTGCGGATTGGGGTAAGGCGGAACGAGCACTTCGCCAGAGCGACGGAGATGGGCTTCAGCCCTTTCTATGTCAGCGATCTGGCGCGCGAAGTGTCGAACATCGACTTGCTTTTTAATACGATTCCGACTATGATAGTCACAGCGCAGGTCATTGCCCAAATACCCCATCGCGCGGTCATTATCGACCTGGCCTCGATGCCCGGAGGCGTCGACTTCCGGTTCGCCGAGAAGCGCGGAATCAAGGCGATGCTGGCCCCGGGATTGCCGGGGATCGTCGCTCCGAAGACCGCGGGACGCATCTTAGCTCAGAGCATCTCACAGCTGCTCCAGGAGTCCATGATGGAACGGGGGGGAATCGGGCAATGAATTACAAGGGAATCACGGTAGGTTATGCGCTGACGGGATCTCACTGCACGTTCGAGGAAGTGATGCCCCAGATTCAGCGGTTCGTCGATGGGGGAGCAAGGGTCATTCCAATCGCTTCGAATACGGTCATGACGACGGACACACGGTTCGGAACATCGCAAGGGTGGCAAATGCAGTTGAAAGAAATAACGGGGAATGATATTATTTCTACAATTGTGGAGGCGGAGCCGCTTGGCCCGTCCAAGCTGCTGGACGTTATGGTTATCGCTCCTTGCACGGGCAATACGACGAGCAAGCTGGCGAACGCGATGACAGACAGCCCGGTCCTGATGGCCGCCAAGGCGCAGATGCGCAATCAACGTCCGCTCGTGCTGGCTATCTCCACGAATGACGGCCTTGGATTGAATGCGGCCAATATCGCCAAGCTGTTAGTGGCGAAGAACATATACTTCGTTCCATTCGGGCAGGACAATCCGGTTCAGAAGCCGAATTCGCTGGTCGCCCGCATGGATCTCGTGCCCGAGACCTGTATTGCGGCGCTGGAGGGCAGACAGCTTCAGCCGCTGCTGGTGGAACGTTAACCAATGAACATAACTTAGTGGATCATCTGCCGAGGGACGCTACCTTGCATCCCTCGACAGATTGATATAGACGATGGCCAGAGGGGAGAAACGACATATGACGAATCAGAAGCGGTACAATGTTGCAGTAGTCGGCGCAACTGGCGCCGTAGGGGAACAGATTATCAAATTGCTGGAACAACGTCAATTTCCCATTGAGACGCTGACATTGCTGTCATCCGCGCGTTCTGCCGGAACGAAGATTGTATTTAATGGTCAGGAGATTACGGTGCAGGAAGCGAAGCCGGAGAGCTTCAAGGGGATAGATATTGCCTTGTTCAGCGCAGGCGGCGACGTGTCGAAGGCGCTTGCTCCGGAAGCGATCAAGCGGGGAACGGTATGCATTGACAACACGAACGCTTACCGCATGGATCCGAATACGCCGCTCGTCGTTCCTGAAGTGAATATAGATAAAGTGGCAGAGAATCAGGGTCTCATTGCCAATCCGAATTGCTCCACGATCCAGATGGTTGTCGCGTTGAAGCCGCTCTATGATCGGTATGGCATCTCCAAAGTCATCGTCTCGACTTATCAAGCGGTATCCGGAGCGGGAAGCCGCGCGATTGACGAGTTGGAACGCCAGACGAAGGAAGCGCTGGAGGGACGGGACGTGAATCCGGATATTCTTCCGGTGGGCTCCTTGCCGGTGAAGCACCAGATTGCCTTTAATGCGATCCCGCAAATCGATAAATTCCAAGATAACGGCTTTACACTCGAAGAAATGAAAATGATTCGGGAAACGAAGAAAATTATGGGGGATGAAGATTTACAGGTTACGGCGACATGCGTGCGCATCCCTGTCGTATATGGTCATTCCGAGTCCGTATATGTCGAATTGAAGGAAGACTTCCAGCTTGATGAAGTCAAAGATCTGCTGGCCAACGCCCCGGGCATTACTTTAGTAGATGATCCGGAAGCTCAACAGTACCCGCTGGCGACCGAATGCGCCGGGAAGCCGGACGTATTTATCGGACGGCTGCGCAGGGACTTGAACGAACCGCGCGCTCTTAATATGTGGATTGTATCCGATAACTTAATGAAAGGCGCTGCATGGAACGCGGTTCAAATTGCTGAACATATTGCGTCGGAGCGGCCATAACGGCAGGCCGCTCCTGCCTTTTTTGTCTATCGGCACGTTATCTGGCAGTCAGTCTTAGTAGTTGGAGGAAACGCTATGCGTATATTAGTACAGAAATTCGGTGGCACTTCTTTGTCTACTGCCGAAGCAAGAGAAAAAGTAGTTCAACATATACGGCGGGAGCTTGATCGAGGCTACCGCCTTGCGGTCGTCGTCTCAGCGATGGGCCGGCGGGGAGAACCCTATGCAACGGATACCCTGCTTGATTGGATGCAGGAGAACGGCAGCGCTCTGCCTCCGCGGGAAAAGGATTTATTACTGTGCTGCGGTGAAATCATCTCGGCAACGACCTTATGCGGCCTGCTCCGCCGCTATGACATCTCGGCGACGGTGATGACGGGGGCTCAGGCCGGATTCCGGACGGATCACCAGTTCGGCAATGCCCGCATATTGGACGTATGTCCCGAACGGGTCATCGAAGGCTGGAACCATGCCGATGTCGTTATCGTTACTGGCTTCCAGGGCCAGACCGATGAAGGCGATATCACGACCCTTGGCCGGGGAGGAAGCGACACGTCCGCTACGGCGCTGGGTGCGGCGCTGCATGCGGAAATTGTCGATATATATACCGATGTGAACGGCATATTGACCGCAGATCCGCGCTTGGTGGAAGATGCGAAGCCGTTATCGGTCGTAAGCTACACAGAGATGTGCAATCTGGCCCATCACGGGGCGAAAGTCATTCACCCGCGGGCCGTCGAGATTGCGATGCAGGCTCAGGTGCCTGTTCGAGTTCGCTCCACCTTCAGCGAAGAAGAGGGAACGCTCGTCACTCATCCGGAAGGCTTCCATGCGGTGGAAACGGCTTTCGTCGATCGGTTCGTGACAGGGATTGCGTACGTGAGCAACGTAACGCAAATCTCGGTGGAAGCCGAAGCGGGCATCTATGATTTGCAGCTCAAAGTCTTCAAGGCGATGGCGCAAAATCATATTAGTGTAGACTTTATTAATGTTACCCCGTCGGGCGCCGTTTATACGGTGTTCGATACCGATGCTCCTAGAGCGCGGGAGGTGCTGGAGGAGATGGGCTTCGCGCCCAAATTCCTGTCCGGCTGCGCCAAAGTGTCAGTCATCGGCGGCGGCATCAACGGTGTGCCGGGAATTATGGCAACGATAGTAGAAGCATTGACGGAGCAGGAGATACAGATACTGCAATCCGCCGATTCGAATACGACGATATGGGTTCTCGTACGGAAGGAAGATATGGTTCGGGCGCTGCGGGCGCTGCATTCCAAGTTCCATCTGGAGCGGTAATACAGGATGCCTTTCAGGCATTGATCTGAAGTTGCAAGAGGAGGAGTCTAACAGTGGAGTTCGGAAGATTGATAACCGCGATGGTGACCCCGTTCGATGCCAACGAACGGATTCATTGGCCTGAAGTGGAACGTCTGATTCATGATTTGATTGAGGTGCAGCGTAACGACAGTCTCGTCATATGCGGAACGACGGGCGAATCCCCGACCTTGACCGATGAGGAGAAGGTGGAGTTGTTCAAGTTCGCGGTGGAAAAAGCTGCCGGGAGGGCTCGGATCATTGCCGGTACAGGCAGCAACAACACGGCCCACTCGATTCATATGACGAAGCTGGCCGAGGAAGCCGGCGTCGACGGCGTTCTATTGGTCGCGCCTTACTATAACAGACCGAATCAGGAAGGGCTGTACCGTCATTTCAAGGCGATTGCCGAATCGACGAAGCTGCCGGTCATCCTGTATAACGTTCCGGGACGTACCGCTGTAAGCCTGTCTGTCGAGACTACGCTTCGCTTGGCGGAGATACCGAATATCGTCGCGACCAAGGAATGCGCTTCACTGGAGCAGATGACCCTGATCGTCGATGGCGCACCTGAAGGGTTCTACGTCTACAGCGGCGACGACACACTCACACTGCCTCTCTTGGCCATGGGGGGCCACGGCATCATTAGCGTAGCGAGCCATCTAGTCGGCGCGGAGATGAAGATGATGATCGAAGCGTATCTGAACGGGAATAACGAGGAGGCGGCCCGATTGCATCGTCGTCTGTATCCGGTCTTCAAGGGACTGTTCCATTGTCCGAATCCGGTCGCCGTGAAGTATGCGCTTCAGCTACGGGGGTATCATACCGGAGGTGTCCGTCTCCCGCTGGTAGAGCCATCCGAGAGCGAAGCAGGATTTATTCGCGAGCTGGTTACATCGCTTGATTGAGTTTCATTGTAACGAAATGAATGAACGGTTTGAAGAGCCGATGCCTTGCGGGGCATCGGTTTTTGTTTTTGGGAGACAATAGGGCTGGATAATCGCTGACTTGTGTTTTTCACTTTTGTTCATGTATAATGAGAATCAAGTGACTGGGTGCGGTATAATTTTGAAATGAAAGATGTTCATTGGTTGACGGCCAACTGAATATAGTAGGAGGTTAAGATCCACTTGTCGAAGAAAAACACCGCTGATAAATTATCTATCTTCGCATTGGGCGGCGTGGGCGAAATCGGGAAAAATATGTACGTCGTCCAATACGGAAACGATATCGTCGTCATCGATGCAGGGTTGAAGTTCCCGGAAGAAGATATGCTCGGAATTGATATTGTCATTCCGGATATTTCATATTTGACCGATAATCGTGACAAAGTAAGAGGAATCCTCATTACGCACGGACACGAAGATCACATCGGTGGTCTTCCTTATGTACTGAGGCATTTGAATGTGCCAGTGTACGGCACTCGTTTGACGCTGGGCTTGATTGAGAGCAAGCTGCGCGAAGCCAATCTGCTGGGCGAGACGAAGCGCGTGCTGATTACGGCAGATTCCGAAGTGCAGCTCGGGTCGATCCGGGCGTCGTTCTTCAAGACGAACCACTCGATACCGGATTCGGTGGGGGTATGTCTGGAGACACCGGAAGGCAATGTCGTCCATACGGGCGATTTCAAGTTCGATCATACGCCGGTTAACGAGCAATATGCCGATCTGCAGCGCATGGCTGAAATCGGCAGCAAGGGCGTGCTTGCCCTGTTGTCTGACAGCACGAATGCAGAGCGTCCAGGCTATACGCCTTCCGAGAGCAGCGTCGGTATTGTGCTGGAGGAAATTTTCCGCAGCGCTCAACAGCGCGTCGTCGTGGCGACGTTCGCTTCCAACATTCACCGGATACAGCAGGTGATTGAGGCAGCCCATGCGACGAACCGGAAGCTAACCGTGGTAGGGCGCAGCATGGTCAATGTCGTGACCATCGCTTCGGAACTCGGATATTTATATATTCCGGACGGTATGCTGATTGAACCGGATGAAGTGAACAAGATGGCGGCTGACCGGGTAGTCATTCTGTCAACCGGCTCCCAGGGCGAGCCGATGTCAGCTCTGACGCGGATGGCGCGTTCCACGCACCGCAAGGTTGATATTTTGCCAGGAGACACGGTTGTCATTGCTGCTACTCCAATTCCGGGCAATGAGAAGTATGTCGGACGAACTATCGATGAGTTATCCCGCTTAGGTGCGCATGTCATCTATAGCGGCATGAGAGCCGGGGTTCACGTATCCGGTCACGGCAGCCAGGAAGAGCTCAAGCTGATGCTCAACCTGATGCGGCCTAAATATTTCATTCCGATTCACGGCGAGTACCGGATGCTAAGACACCACGCTCAGCTTGCGGAGTCGGTCGGAATTGAGCCAGAAAATATTTTCATTACGGACATCGGAGATACCGTCGAGATTCAGAATGGCGCTGCCCGGCGCGGATCGAAGGTGCAATCGGGCTATGTTCTCATTGACGGGCTCGGTGTTGGCGATGTCGGCAATATCGTATTGCGCGATCGCAAATTGTTGTCTCAAGACGGCATTCTGGTCGTCGTTGTCACTTTGAGCAAGCAGGATGGAACGATCCTGTCCGGTCCGGATATCATTTCCCGCGGATTCGTCTATGTCCGTGAATCGGAAGGTCTTCTGGACGAGGCCAATCGCATCGTCACTTCGACGCTGCATAAGCTGATGAACGAGAATGTGAATGAGTGGGCTTCGCTCAAGACCAATGTGAAGGATGCGCTGGGCCGGTTCCTGTATGAGCAGACCCGCCGCCGTCCGATGATACTGCCTATAATTATGGAAGTATAATAAGTATGGGACGAGAATCCCAGTCACCAGTTATTCTCGTTCCGGCTTATTTCAAGGAAAGCTGGCACCCCTGTTTCGGCGGGGGCTGTCAGCTTTTTTGCATGTCCGTGAGAGGATAGGCATAACGCCGGAATGAGTTGCGCAACCTATGACGGCACCCACTAGACCAAATGGAGGGAATACAGATGCCTGATCCGAACATACATCTATATCAGCCGTCGCTTCATCAGAACGAGACGCCGCCTGACGGAACCAACCCATCCGGGGCAAATACCCCGCCCCCTGTCGAGAATATCCAGCAGTTGGGGACCGCTTCCACTCCGTCGCCGGGAGAATCGAATATTTACTGCCTGAATATTATCGGGCAGATTGAAGGACATATCGTGCTGCCGCCTCAAAATAAAACGACGAAATATGAGCATGTCATTCCGCAGTTGGTCGCCGCGGAGCAGAATGCCAAAATCGAAGGCGTTCTGATTATATTGAATACGGTGGGAGGAGACGTGGAAGCGGGGTTGGCGATTGCGGAAATGATCGCATCGATGTCGAAGCCGACCGTCACGCTCGTCTTGGGCGGAGGACATAGCATCGGCGTCCCGATCGCCGTCGCTTCCCAGATGAGTCTGATCGCGGAGACCGCCACGATGACGATTCATCCGATTCGGTTGACCGGGCTTGTCATCGGCGTGCCGCAGACGTTTGAATATTTGGATAAAATGCAGGAGCGAGTCGTAAGGTTCGTAACCTCTCATTCCCGCGTATCCGAGCATAAATTCAAGGAACTGATGTTCACGACGGGAGAACTGACCCGGGATATCGGAACGACGGTCATCGGGCACGATGCGGTACGTTACGGTCTTATCGATGAAGTGGGGGGAGTCGGAGCGGCTCTCCGTCATCTCAATCGTCTGATTGACGAGCGCAAACTCAATAATAAGACGGCGCCTGGCAACGGAGCGACGATGCAACCACCGGTTCAGCCGCCGCCATACGAGGGGGGCCAAGTCTGATGCTCCATTCGATCATTCCAATGGAAGAAATATGGAGAGGCTATGAGAAAGAGCCGCGCTTCTTCGAGATGAAGCGGAACGGGCGGACACTGCTCGTCCAAGCGGTCGATGGCAGAACGGTCCGGATCGAACGGTTGCTGAAGGAGCAAGATATTCAAGATTTCCTAGAACCCGAGTATATGCCGGGCACGATGATTTCTCTCGGATGAGACGGGATCGGGGATACGGAAGATAACAAGCACGCTTCGTGATCGGAGCGTGCTTGTGCCTGTTCTGAAGAGATATTCGCTAAACCAATGGAAGCAGATTCTTTCCTATGCTGCCTCTCTTAATCCCGATAGGAAGAACGGTTGTTCTGTGATATAATGGATCGATGGAGGTGAGCGCATTTGGCACGGAGGAAGAAAAAAAAGGCGTCCTTCAGCAAGAGTCTGAAATATGAAATCTACGGTATTTTGATGATAACCTGTTCTGTCATTGCCCTTGCAGGCGGTGCGGCATTCGGCCGCTCCTTGTCCAAGATCGCGGGCATGCTGTTGGGGAAATGGTACTTTATTATACCGCTTGTGTTCATATATATCGGACTTGCCGTCATGATCAAGCGCCAGTGGCCTTCCGGCTGGAATCCGCGGAAGACGGGATTGCTCTGCATCATGCTGGCTATGACGATGATAAGCACGGTCAACACGGTGGAGCAGCGGATACTACCCGGCGCGGAGGAGGTTCGTGCGGGCATTATTTTTCAAGACATACATAACGCATTGAAGGTTGAATTGCTGCAGTCTCCGGACACGGGCTCAGCGGGTACGATGCTCCAAAAGGATATCAGTGGCGGATATATCGGGGCGGCGCTGTATTGCGTCCTGTTCGTGCTGTTCGGCAGTCTGGGCACCAAGCTCCTTACGATCGTGCTGCTGTTCATCGGCTTCATGCTGGCGACTCAGCTGTCCTATGTCGAATTGGTACGCTTAATACGGACCCAGATTAAAAAATGGGCCGCCATTGTCAACAAGAAGCGCAAAGCGCGGCTCAATGAACGCAAAGTGGCGGAGCGCAAAACCCGAACTGCCGCCAAGGCGAAGCGTTCGCGTGAGCGAATTCCCGATCCGGTGGAAGAAGAGGAAGAGGATGAGGACGGTCCTCCGCGCCGGAAAAAGGTTCCTGTCTTCGTTCAATTGTTCGGCGGCAAGCGCCGGAGCGATATGGAGGACGAAGAATATGCGGAAGATCCGGCCGTATTTACGGCTGGCGCTCCGACCGCGATTCCGCTGCAGCAGGAGACGGAAGAACGGTCCGCTGCCGTTGACGGAGCGGAGGAAGCAGCACCGTTGTTCCGCGATTTCACCGCTCAGCAGACATCCGATGCGGCCGGCTGGGAGGACGAGGCTGATGAAGATGGCATTCATGAGACCGAGCCTGTCACTCCGCAGGGCGGCGTTCAGGCGGGCGGAGAGGAGGGGGCTGCCACCGATTCTGAATCGGCGGATGCCGGCCACGGAGCATTGCATGGGGATGAATCGGATTCGGCCGAAGCACCGCCTGTGCCGGTCAAGAAGCCGCCGAAGCCATACCGGCTTCCTTCCTTCTCGCTGCTTGCCAAGCAGCAGAGCGCAGGCAAGGGTGGCGAGCATTCTGACTTCATGCAGACGGCACGCAAGCTGGAAGCGACGCTGGAGAGCTTCGGGGTGCGCGCCAAAGTACTGGAAGTGGTGCGGGGACCAGCGGTTACACGCTACGAGATTCAGCCGGATATCGGGGTCAAGGTAAGCCGGATCGTCAGCTTGTCCGACGATATCGCCCTTGCCCTGGCGGCTAAGGATATCCGTATGGAAGCACCGATTCCGGGGAAATCGGCCATCGGCATCGAAGTGCCGAATAATGAAGTGTCGGTCGTAACGATGCGGGAAGTGATGGAGACGCCAACCTTTACCGAAGCGCCTTCCCGCTTGTCCATCGCCTTCGGCCGTGATATTTCCGGGATGCCGATCGTCGGCAATCTCGCCCGGATGCCCCATTTGCTCGTCGCGGGCGCAACCGGCTCAGGGAAGTCGGTCTGCATTAACGGCATTATTACGAGCATTTTGTACAAAGCGAAGCCGGATGAAGTCAAATTCCTCATGGTCGACCCGAAGATGGTCGAGCTGAATGTGTATAACGGCATCCCGCACTTGCTTGCTCCGGTGGTCACCGATCCGAAGCGGGCGTCGCTTGCCCTTAAAAAAATCGTTGTCGAGATGGAAAAGCGCTATGAGCTGTTCTCCAAATCCGGTACGCGCAATATTGAAGGCTACAACAAGCTGATGGCCGAGCAGCCGGATATGCTGCTGCCGTACATCGTCGTCATCGTGGACGAGCTGGCCGATCTGATGATGGTCGCCGCCAACGATGTAGAGGATGCGATCTGCCGACTCGCCCAGATGGCGCGGGCCGCCGGGATCCATCTCATCATCGCGACCCAGCGGCCATCGGTCGATGTCATCACCGGGCTTATCAAGGCGAACATTCCTTCCCGGATTGCCTTCGGCGTGTCATCGCAGGTCGATTCGCGAACGATTCTCGATTCGGCCGGCGCGGAGAAGCTGCTCGGACGGGGAGATATGCTCTTCTTGCCGGTAGGCGCTTCGAAGCCGGTTCGGGTCCAGGGCGCCTTCCTGTCCGATCAGGAGGTAGAGGCGATCGTCACGTATGTGAGCAGCCAGGGAGAAGCGGAGTACAATGAAGAGCTTGTTCCCGAGCTGGATGAGAATGGGTCGGCTTCGGACGAGCCGGTCGATGAATTGTATGACCAGGCGCTCCGGATTGTGCTGGAAGCTCAGCAAGCATCGGCCTCGCTGCTGCAGCGGCGGATGCGCATTGGTTATAATCGCGCAAGCCGGTTGATCGATTATATGCATATGCAGGGAATTATCGGGCCGCATGAAGGAAGCCGCCCGCGCGAAGTGCTCATGACGCTGGAGCAATTTGAACAGAGCAAGCTGTCCTCTTAAGACGGATGGCAACCGATAAGCATTGATGAAAAGACGCTGCGGCGTCTTTTTTTTGCAGTCAGCGGAAATCGAATAGAAGGCCTTGCCTCAACAGATGGGATACTGGTCACTCGCGGCACCGAAGAAGTGGCAAGGTGAATAGAAAATGCTTGGGTTTCTCATAATAAAGTTGCCAATCCTGTCAAATTCACAAGAGAGAGGTAGACGTTAGGCCATGAGAAAACACATGATTTGGATTACGATGTGTATGGTATTCGTCCTGTTCGGCGCTTACCAGTACAAGCATATGACGGAAAACGCGCCCACCTTCAGCGGCGCGGCGCTAACGTACGGTTTTCAGGGAAAAGACGTCACGGAGCTGCAGGGCCGCCTTAAATTCCTCGGCTTCTATTACGGCAATGTTGACGGCATCTTCGGCAGTAAGACCATGGATTCGGTGAAATGGTTCCAATCGGAGTTCGGAATAACGGTGGACGGCATTGTCGGACCGAAAACGAGAGACAAGCTCGTCAAGGCGACGAAGAATTGGAAGCCGGAGACGGCCCCGAGCGGAGGCAAGCCAAGCAATGTTAGCGGCTCCAATGCGATGGGATTGTCAGCGAACGATCTGAAGATAATGGCCAATGCGGTCTTCGGTGAAGCCCGGGGCGAGCCGTATGAAGGCCAGGTGGCGGTAGCCGCGGTTATTTTGAATCGGGTCAAATCCCCTAGCTTCCCGAATACCGTATCCGGCGTCATCTTCCAACCGGGAGCCTTCACCGCCGTAGCCGACGGACAGATCTGGCTTGAGCCGAATGAGCGGGCGCGTCAGGCGGTGCAGGATGCTATCAACGGCTGGGATCCTTCCGGAGGGTGCTTGTACTACTTCAATCCGGTGACCGCGACTTCCAAATGGATCTGGACACGGCCGCAGGTGAAGACGATTGGAAAACATATCTTCTGTATGTAATCCATGACGAAGAAGCAATGGTCTAGTGGGCCGATTGCTTCTTTTGTTCAAATATAGCAAGTACGGGATCCCATCTATACTTGGCTTGTTGTTCACCCAGAAACGCTTTCCGTCCTCGGAGGGGACGAAGGCGTTTCTGCTTGTCTCGCCGCTGGCGGCCATTTATTTTGGGACATGCTCATGCAAAACAGGTATACATCGGGAACGTATCGAATATAACATGCATGACATCAGCCGTGCATCGTACACGGAAGAAAAGGGGTAAGTACATGGAGAAGCAACCGACGTTCGAACGAGGAACGGTCAATGGGATTCGCCTTCACGTCATGCCGACGAAGCGGTTCAAGACCTATGCGATCGCCGTCTACATGGGCGCTCCGCTGCAGGAAGACACCGTGACTCCACTGGCGCTGACACCATTCGTGCTGCGGCGGGGGACGGAAGCGTTCCCGGAGACGATCCGGTTCCGCGAGAGACTGGATGAACTGTATGGAGCCGGGTTCGGCTTCGATATTTATAAGCGTGGCGATTATCAAATTGTGCAGTTCCGAATGGATGTCATTAACGACGATTTTGTGCAATCTGCCGATTCCTTGCTGGAGAAGGCTTTCGAATTTTTGGGAGGATGTATCACGGCACCGGTGACCCAAGAAGGCGTCTTTCGTTCTAAATATGTGAAGGAAGAAAAAGAAACGCTGATGCAGCGGATTGAAGCGATCGTGAATGACAAAATCCGTTATGCCGCGGAGCGCTGCATCGAAGAAATGTGCAAGGAGGAGCCGTACCGTCTTCATGCGCTTGGCAGCCGCCGCGAACTGGAGGGGATCGATGCCGCTTCGCTGTACCGCAACTATCGGCAATGGCTGGAGCACTCGGCTATCGATGTGTATGTGATCGGCGATACGAGTCTGAAGGAGGTCGAACGGCTCGTAAAGGAATCATTCCGGCTCAACCGCTCGGGCGAGACGCCTTATGCCCGTTCGATCCCGGTGCCGCGCACGGGAGAACCGAATACGGTCGTCGAGCGGCTGGAAGTAACTCAGGGCAAGCTCAATTTTGGTCTCCGTTCCACGATAACCTACGCCGACGACGCCTATCCCGCAGCTCTGCTGTTCAACGGCGTGCTTGGCGGATACCCGCATTCGAAGCTGTTTATTCATGTCAGGGAAAAGAACAGTCTCGCTTACTATGCATCGTCGCGGCTGGATGGCCATAAAGGGATTTGCGCCATTCAATCGGGCATTGAATTCCAGAATTACGAAAAAGCAAAGCAGATCATTTTGGAGCAGATCGAAGCGATGAAGGCAGGACGCATCGATGCGAAGGAGCTGCAGCAGACGAAGGCAATGATTGCCAATCAGCTGCGGGAGATCGGGGATTCGGCCTTTGAAATGATCGGGTTCGATTTCAACCGCGTGCTCTCCGGCAAGGAGCGAACGACATCGCAATTGATCGCCGCCACAGAGCAGATGGAGGCGTCAGCCATCCAAGCCGCCGCCGAGACGTTTCATGTCGACACGATTTATTTCTTGCGCAACCGGGAGGAGGTATAAGGCATGGAACAACGCCGCTATTCCCAACTACAGGAAACGCTCTATTACGAGCGAATGGACAATGGGCTGGATGTCTACGTGCTGCCGAAGCCCGGCTTCCAGAAAACGTACGCGTCCTTTTCCACCAAGTACGGCTCGATTGACAATCACTTCCGGGTAGAAGGGCAGGATGCCGTCAAGGTCCCCGACGGGATTGCTCATTTCCTGGAGCATAAAATGTTCGAAGAGCCGGAAGGCGACATCTTCGCCACCTTCGCGGAGCAGGGAGCTTCGGCGAATGCGTTCACGACATTCGATCGAACCGTCTATTTATTCTCTTCCACCAGCAATATCGAGAAAAATGTGGAAACGCTTGTCGATTTTGTGCAGCGTCCTTATTTTACGGATGAAAATGTGGAGAAGGAAAAGGGAATTATCGCCCAGGAAATCAATATGTACCGCGATAATCCAACCTGGCGCGTCTACTTCGGGCTCATCGAAGCGATGTATCAGGTCCATCCCGTTCATATCGATATCGCCGGCACGGTAGAATCGATCGGCACGATTACGAAGGATACGCTGTATACATGCTACCATACGTTCTACCACCCGACTAATATGCTGCTCTTTATCGTCGGGGGCGTCGATCCGGAGCGAATGATGGCCTTAATCCGCGAGAACCAGGCCCGCAAATCATTCGAGCCGCAGGGCAAAATCGAACGTATCTTTGACAGCGAACCCGAGACGGTGCGCGAAGCCCGCAAAGTATCGAAGCTGCCGGTCTCGCTGCCGCGCTGCTACTTCGGATGCAAGGAGCCTAAGCCGGGTCTGAACGGTCGTGCCCTGCTGGAATATGAAGTCGCGACACGGATCATGATGGATCTGCTGCTCGGCTCCAGCTCGGCCTTGAACCAGATATTATACGAGGAAGGGCTGACGACGGATTCGTTCGGGAGCGAGTTCAACTGCAGCCCGGATTACGCCTTCTCGATAATGGGAGGAGAGACGAAGGATCCGGATCGTCTGGTGGAGCGGGTACAGGAGCTGGTGGACGATACGAAGAAAACGGGATTTGAGCCGGCTTCCTTCGAGCGTATCCGCAGCAAAGCGATCGGCGCCTACTTGCGAATGCTGAATTCGCCAGAGACCATTGCGAATGAATTCACGAAGTTTAAGTTCCGGGATGCGGATTTATTTGATATACTTTCCGTATATGAATCGCTGACACTGGAACAGATTCACCAACGGCTGCAGGATCATTTCGATTGGAACCGTCTGGCGATCTCGATCGTCGAGAAGCCGGATTGATGCATGAATACACTTCGAAAGGCGTTGCTCTTCGAAGGTGAAAGAGGAAGGCGTGCCTGGCAGGCGCGCCTTCTGTTCTGATTGCCGGTCGGCGGGAACAAAGGAGTGCATGACAGATGAAAGCATTGGCAGACACCTCGGTACTCGTTACCGGAGCAAGCCGCGGCATAGGCGCCGCGATTGCGCACAGGTTCGCCTCCGTCGGAATGAAGGTTATCATCCATTACTTGAACTCGCATGAAGCCGCCAACGAAGTCGCGAGAACCTGTCTTGCATACGGCGGAGAGGCCATTACGATTCGCGCCGATCTTCGTTCGGCCGAACAGATCGACCGCATGAAATCTAAGCTGGACGAGTTGGGCTTTACGCCCGACATTTTGGTGAACAATGCGGGAACCGCCTATTACGGTCTGTTCACCGATGTGACGGAGGAGGAATGGGACGATTGCATGAACATCAATCTGAAGGGAATGTTCCTCAGCACCCAGCGCTTCGCTCCGCATATGATCTCGCAAAAGTACGGCCGCATTATTAACGTCTCCTCGGTATGGGGAATTACGGGCGCTTCGTGTGAAGTGATGTATTCAACGGCCAAAGGAGGCGTCAATGCCTTCACGAAATCATTGGCCAAGGAGCTGGCTCCGTCCGGCGTCACCGTGAATGCGGTCGCTCCAGGGGCTGTGGATACCGATATGATGAAGCATTTGGATACGTCGGAACGGAGCGCTCTGGAGGAAGATATTCCTGCAGGCCGATTAGGGACGCCGGACGAAATTGCCTCGCTGGTCTATTTCCTGGCATTGCCGGAATCCAGTTACATTACCGGACAAGTCATCAGCCCGAACGGGGGCTGGCAGACGTAACCCCTCTGCAGCCAGCTTGCTCCATGCATAATTCATGCTCTGGAGGACCATATTACGACTGTTGACGCATTATTTTAATTAGCCACAAGGAGGCGTTCTCATGTCATCTGTAATGAAAAATTTCGACACGTGGAAAAAGTTTCTCGGCGAGCGCGTCAAGCAGGCGAAAGGACTGGGAATGACCGAAGAGACCATCTCTAACCTAGCCTATGAAATCGGTTCGTTCCTGGAGGAGAAGGTCGACCCTCAAAACCAGGAAAACCGGGCGCTGAAGGAATTGTGGGAAGTCGGCACCGAGCAGGACCGTAAGGTGCTGGCGAGCTTGATGGTCAAATTGGCGGAACGCCATAGTTAAAAAGCACTGATGGATAAAGGAAGGAAGTTCTGTGAAGAGCTTTCTTTCTTTTCATCTCAAAAAAATATGATCGGGAACACATGTCATATAAGCTGACAATCTGCTATAATGGATATGTCCGCCAAGCGGTAATTTGTGACCGCTTTTTCTTATTTGTTCGGTGAAGCCAGGTGGAATTTGCGTGCCGAGTATTGTAGAATGAAAACGGCGGAACTGTAACCGCGGACGAGGTGCGTCATGGAGTACAAACAGTGGTATATGGAATATAAAATACATAAAAACCGCCCGGGATTGCTCGGAGATATCGCGTCTTTGCTCGGCATGCTGGAGGTCAACATTTTGACAATTAACGGGGTCGAGGATAAGACCAGAGGCATGCTTCTTCAGACCGATGACGACGAGAAAATCGAAGTGATGGGCAAGATGTTGAGAAAGGTAGACAACATCACGGTGTCTGCGCTCCGGCAGCCTCGGCTGGTAGATATTTTGGCCGTGCGCCATGGCCGCTATATCGAGCGGGATTCGGACGATCGGAAGACGTTCCGCTTTACCCGGGACGAACTTGGCTTGCTCGTTGACTTCCTTGGCGAAATATTCAAGCGCGACGGCCATCAGGTGATCGGCGTGCGCGGCATGCCGCGGGTCGGCAAGACGGAGTCCATCATTGCCGGAAGCGTCTGCTCCATGAAGCGCTGGTCCTTCGTCTCTTCGACGCTTCTGCGCCAGACGGTGCGGAGCCAGATGTCCGAGGACGAGATGAATGTCAACAATATCTTCATTATAGATGGCATCGTGAGCACTATTCGGTCCAATGAACGCCATGCGGCCTTGCTGCAGGAAATACTCGGTATGCCGTCGACGAAGGTCATTGAGCATCCGGATATATTTGTGAAGGAAACCCGTTACGATTATGATTTCTTTGATTATATCATTGAACTGCGGAATAGCCCCGATGAAGAGATTACATATGAATCTTTTACGGCGAATTATTATGATTTTTAAATAGGAAGAAAGCACCAACCGGAGAGATTTTGTGCAGGAGGTGAAAATGTGTCGGAATTGGGGCAGTTGTTGAAAAAGGCCAGGCTTGAGAAGGGCCTCACGCTGGATGACGTTCAAGAAGCGACCAAAATCCGCAAACGTTATCTGGAAGCGATAGAAGAGGGGGATTACAAAGTGCTGCCGGGCTCGTTCTACGTACGCGCATTCATTAAGACGTACGCAGAGACGGTGGGCTTGAATCCGGATGAGCTCCTGCAATTTTATCGCAATGATATTCCCGCTCCGGAAGTGGAGACGACGGTAGAGCCAATGATTCGGAAGAAGCGCCGTGCGATTCATTCGGACAAGTTCGGGCGTTGGGCAACGACGATACTGATGTGGTCGTTTTTGGCCTTGATCATTGTGATTGTTTATTTTTATGTGGTGAACAATAAGACACCGGACAATCAGACATCTGACAATTCGGGTATTATAAGCGACACCACGGGGGAGAAGACACCGGGCGCCGGCGCGCAGACTCCACCCCCGGGCAGCGGCAATGGGACCAAGGAGCCGGAAACGACGGTGCCGCCGGTTGAACCGGAGAAGGAACCTATCGTTGCCCGCACATCCGCGAACGGATATGAATATGCCGTCGCCTCGCCGGAAGGCGGCAAGGTAGAAGCCGAGATTGCCGCTTCAGGAAGAAGCTGGATCTCGGTGCGGGAAGGCAGCGGCCAAGGCAAGGTATTGTTCGAGGACACCGTTGATGCGGATTTCAAGCAGACTTTCGAAATCCCTGAAGCGGGATTGTATTTCCGATCCGGGAGAACGGATAATACGTCCATTACCGTGATGGGCCACACGCTGGATGACGGTAATTCCGCCAATAACCCTGCCAACGTCATCGTCAAGGTGGTCTCCTATGAAGAAGCGGAGAAGCTGGCGGCAGAGGGCGGCGGCGCTTCCGGAGGCCAATAAATAGCGACAGGTTTGAACAGAAGCCCATTCCAAGAGAGGGACGATCGGACTGCATGCTCTATCGCATAATCGCACCTGAACGGGAGAGAATAATGTTGCGGTGTACGTTGAATCTCTCCGGAAGTGAGGTGTCGAACATGGCAGTAAGTTGGATCGTCACAGGCTTGGGCGTCATCGTTAGCTTGTTGGGCTATTACTTGACTCCGAGCGCATGGGGTTACGGAATTTTGGGATTTGGGCTGGCACATATTGTGCTTGGCGTACTGGATATGTTCCGCGCGCCTTCACGCAGCCGTTACTAAATGCCGTTAGCGGCACAGGCATTCCTTCATGCTGAGCAGCGGAGGAGTGCCTTTGTGCTGTACATATTGAAGAAGAGGTTGTTCATGCACTTTATGGAAAGGGAGAGATGAACATGGCCGAGTACTCATTTGATATTGTATCGAAGATGGATATGCAGGAACTGAATAATGCCGTTCAGCAAGCGATGAAGGAGATCGGGGGGCGGTATGATTTCAAAGGAAGCAAAAGCGATATTTCGCTCGACAAAAATGAGATGGTCGTCCTGTCCGATGACGAATATAAACTGAAGAGCGTGCTCGATATTTTGCAATCGAAAATGATCAAACGGGGCTTGTCTCCTAAAAACATGCAATATGGAAAACTCGAGCCGGCATCGGGCGGTACGGTTCGTCAACGTATCCAGCTGAAGCAAGGCATCGAGCAAGATATTGCCAAAAAAATCAACATCTTGATTCGGGACTCCAAGCTAAAGGTCAAAAGTCAAATTCAAGGCGATCAGCTTCGGGTCACCGGAAAAAACAAAGACGATCTGCAGGCCGTTATGAATCTGCTGAGAGAGGCCGATATTCCATTGGATTTGCAGTTTACGAATTACCGTTAGCCCAAAAAAGGCCGGTTTTAGCTTCGTGATCAAAATCGGACCTTGGTAAAGCCCATCATCCCTGTCTGTAGGAGAGAGATGCTGGGCTTCTCCTGTTTTTTTGACGAGGAATGAACCGTGTATTATACTGATGAGATAGAAAAGGCGTTTAAATATCGTTACTTATTGCTAGAATAAATATAGATGGATAGGTTATGAGGGCAGGTACATCTATAGTCGTTCTTGAACCGTTACACGCATTCATTGCTTATTTTAAGAGCCTTTTTATACGGCCTTTATTATTGCTGCTGCAGATAGGTTGGGGGATGTATACATGACAGAACAAATCAAAATCGTAACGCTGGGCTGCGACAAAAACTTGGTGGATTCCGAGATTATGTCCGGAATTATGGATCAGTACGGGCATGAATTGGTAGAACACGCGGAGGATGCAACCGTCATTATTGTCAATACTTGCGGGTTCATCGATGCAGCGAAGGAAGAATCGGTCAATACGATTTTGGAACTGGCAGACTTGAAGGAGACCGCCCGCTTGAAGGCGCTCATCGTCTCCGGATGTCTGACGCAGCGATACAAGGAACAATTGTTGGAGGAAATGCCGGAGATCGACGGCATCGTCGGCACGGGGGACTTCCACAAAATTAACGATATCGTCGCCGAAGCGCTCCAAGGCAGGAAGCCGGTCCGCGTTGGCAACCCGGTGTTCAACTATGAACAGATCTTGCCGCGCAAAGTTGCGACGCCGCGCTACACCGCTTATGTCAAAATTGCGGAGGGCTGCGATAACAATTGCACCTTCTGCAGCATTCCGATTATGCGGGGCAAATTCCGCAGCCGCTCGATGGAATCGATTCTGGCCGAGGTGAAGCAGCTTGCGGAGCAAGGCGTCAAGGAGATCAGCTTGATCGCTCAGGACTCTACCAATTATGGCGTCGATCTGTATGATGGCTTCAAGCTGCCGGAGCTAATGAACAAAGTCAGCGAAGTGTCCGGCGTTGAGTGGGTTCGTCTTCATTATGCGTATCCGGGATTTTTCACGGAAGAGCTAATCGACATGCTCGCCTCGAATCCGAAGATCTGTAAATATGTCGATATGCCGCTGCAGCATAGCGAAGACACGATTCTCAAGCGGATGCGCCGGCCGGGCCGCCAGCGCGATTCCCGCGAGCTGGTTCGCAAAATCCGGGCGCAGATTCCGGAAGTGGCCCTCCGCACCTCGATTATCGTTGGTTTTCCGGGCGAGACGGATGAAGATTTCGAAAATTTGGCTTCCTTCGTGCGTGAGATGAAGTTCGATCGTCTCGGCGTCTTCACTTATTCGCCGGAAGAAGACACGGCGGCGACGCGGCTCCCGGATCATGTGCCGGACGAAGTGAAGGAATGGCGCGCGAATACACTGATGGAGATTCAGCGCGAAGTATCGAAGAACGTGAACGAGCGTCATATCGGCCGCACCCTGGATGTGCTGGTTGAGCGTTATGACGGCCGCAACGACGTATATATCGGACGTTCGCAGTATGATGCGCCGGAGATTGACGGTGAAGTGTTCATCTCGAACTGCAAATTAAGCATCGGGGAGATCGCCAAAGTCAAAATCACGCACGCACTCGAATTTGATTTGGCCGGGGAGGGTGTCTTGTGAATCTGGCGAACAAGATCACGTTAACTCGAATATTTCTTGTGCCGATCATGATGTTCTTCTTGCTGGTAAACTTTGATTATTTGCCGCCGATTCAGATAGAAGACTTCTATATTACGTACAACCAGATTATCGCGGCCCTTATCTTCATTATCGCGGCCAGCACCGATGGCGTGGACGGGTATATCGCCCGCAAGCGCAAAATGGTGACGAACCTGGGCAAGCTGCTTGATCCGCTGGCAGACAAGTTGCTGGTGGCCGCCGTGCTCATCTCGCTGGTCGAGATGGGCAAATGCGACGCATTGATCGCCATCGTCATCATTAGCCGCGAGTTCGCCGTCACGGGGCTTCGTCAGGTAGCTCTGCTGGAAGGAACGGTCATGGCCGCGAGCAAGTGGGGAAAATGGAAGACAGCCACCCAAATTACCGCGATCGTCGCGATGCTGCTGAACAACTTTCCGTTTGTGCTGGTGGGCATTCCGTTCGACCTGATCTCTACCTGGATCGCTGCCATTATTACGATCTATTCAGGTATTGATTATTTTGTCAAAAATAAAAGTGTGCTTCATTTCTCGTAGCCTGTCTGCAGGACAATAGGCGCTTTTTCCCGTCTGGATCAGTGTGGAAAAAGGCCTATTTTTTCTTGGATGGAGTACGGTATGATTCCAAATGCACTTATGCTGAACAGAAAAGGGATGATGTAGGATGAACACGGAAATCATTGCTGTAGGCACGGAGTTGTTGCTCGGCGAAATCGTAAACACAAATGCGCAGTTTATTTCGCAGCAATTGGCGCTGCTTGGCATTGATGTTTATTTTCAGACGGTTGTCGGAGATAATCCGCACCGGCTTCGCCATGTGCTGGAGACAGCGAGGACCCGCTCGCGGCTCATTATTTTGACAGGCGGCCTCGGGCCGACCATGGATGATATTACGAAGGATATCGTGGCCGAGTTGCTGGGACGAGGGACCTTCCTGGACGAAGCTGCAGTGGCGAAGATGGAGCACATGTTCTCCCGCCGGGGAACGCCGATGGTGGAGAGCAACAAGCGCCAGGCGATGGTTATCGAGGGCGCGACGATTTTGCCGAACGAGACGGGACTTGCGCTCGGCAACGCGCTGCTGGCCGACGGCACCGGCTTCATCCTGCTGCCGGGACCGCCGCGCGAGATGAAACCGATGTTCGAGCAGGAAGTCATCCCATGGCTGCATGGCAGCGGACTGGTGGATGAATCGGTGCTGCATACGCGGAAGCTCAAGTTCGCGGGAATCGGCGAGTCAAAGCTGGAGGATATGCTACGCGACCTGATTGAGGCGCAGGAGCATACGACGATCGCCACCTATGCGAAGGAAGGCGAAGTGCTGGTCCGTCTCGCGACGAAGACGGCGGATGAACGGCAAGCGGAGCAGCGCCTGGCTGAGACGGAGTCGGCAATTATGAGCCGTATCGGAGAGCATCTGTTCACGGCGGAGGATATCTCCTTGCCGGAGGCGCTGCTTCAACTGATGAGCGAACGGAAGCTTACGCTGTCGGCCGCCGAGAGCTGCACCGGCGGATTATTCGCCGAGATGATTACGTCCGTGCCGGGAAGCTCGGATGTGTTCCAGGGAGGCGCCGTCACGTACTCGAATGAGATGAAGGAGCGAATCCTTGGCGTCCCGCACGAGCTTCTTGAAGGAGAGCAAGCGCCTGGAGCCGTCAGCGCCGAGGCGGCGAAGGCGATGGCCGAAGGAATGCAGGACATCGCGGATACTGACTTCTCGATCGCGATTACGGGTGTCGCGGGACCAGGCCATTCCGAACGGAAGCCGGTCGGCCTCGTCTATATCGCCGTCGCCGAGAAGGGGAGAGATACACAGGTCGAGGAGCTTCGCTTGGCAGGAGACCGTTCGACGATTCGGCTGAGAACCGTGAATGCGGTCATGTACCGGCTGTGGACCCGTGTGCGGCAGCATGGATAAGCTTGACTGCTTTGGCTGAAGCCGCTACAATTGAGTTGACGGAAGAACCGTGGCAAGCGCTAGTCGCTTTTGCTGCGGTTTTTTTGCGTATAGAGAGGAGGAGGGCACTGAATATTGTTCCTTTTATGGAATTTTAAGATAAATACTGCTGCGAAAAAACGAATGTATGTTCGAAAAAAAGCTTGGCAAACGGATTGAAAGACGGTATGATAGAAGTATCAAATGGAACAAAGGAAGTGAGTATGTGTCAGATCGCCGCGCTGCACTAGAAATGGCATTGCGCCAAATCGAGAAACAATTCGGTAAAGGTTCGATCATGAAACTTGGCGAGTCCAACCATATGCAGGTTGAGATTGTGCCGAGCGGATCGTTGGCACTTGATATAGCTCTTGGAATCGGCGGATTGCCAAGAGGACGGATTATTGAAGTATATGGACCGGAATCTTCCGGTAAGACGACGGTTGCGCTTCACGCGATTGCTGAAGCGCAGAAGGTTGGCGGACAAGCTGCGTTCATCGATGCGGAGCACGCGCTCGATCCTGCATACGCGAGCAAGCTTGGCGTCAACATCGACGAGCTGCTTCTGTCCCAGCCGGATACAGGGGAGCAGGCGCTCGAGATTGCCGAGGCGCTCGTGCGCAGCGGCGCGGTAGACATTATCGTTATCGACTCCGTCGCGGCTCTCGTGCCGAAGGCGGAGATTGAAGGCGAGATGGGAGATTCCCACGTCGGTCTGCAAGCCCGGCTCATGTCCCAGGCGCTTCGCAAATTGTCCGGGGCGATCAGCAAGTCCAAGACGATCGCGATCTTCATTAACCAGTTGCGCGAGAAGGTCGGCGTCATGTTCGGCAACCCGGAGACGACGCCAGGCGGCCGCGCATTGAAGTTCTACTCGACGATCCGGCTGGATGTCCGGCGGGTCGAGACGATCAAGCAGGGCAACGACATGATCGGGAACCGGACACGCATCAAGGTCGTGAAGAACAAGGTCGCGCCTCCATTCAAGCAGGCAGACATCGATATTATGTACGGCGAAGGGATTTCCCGGGAAGGAAGCATCGTAGATATCGGCACGGAGATGGATATTATCCAGAAGAGCGGGGCCTGGTATTCGTACGAAGGCGAGCGTCTGGGTCAAGGCCGTGAGAATGCGAAGCAATTCCTGAAGGAGAATGGGGAGCTGGCTCTGACGATCGAGAACAAGGTTCGTGAAGCAAGCAATTTGTCGACGGTGGTCCGGAACCATTCCGAGCATGATGCTGAAGAGGCTGAGGACGCTCTTGAGCTGAAGCTGGAATCGTAAGTCTGTTTCTGGAACAAGCGCCTTCCTGTGGGGGCGCTTGTTTTGTCATGTCAATGGACATAGGCTGAGGGGGAACGCGAATTCATGCGCGGATACGGCGAAGGCAACGACGAATGGCTTCGTCAGACGATGGCGCGCAAACAGGAGGAGCAGACGGATGAGCAAGGAGGAACGCATCGTTACGATCATGCGGGTGGAGCAGGATCGAACCCAGCGGGGACGCTATGTCTTGCATTTCGACAGCGGCGAGTCGCTCAACGTGCATGAGGATGTCATGATCAAGTACCGCCTTCTAAAAGGAGCGGACATCGCTATCGATGCGATTGACGATATATTGCGGGCCGATGAGGGGAACAAGGCCTACGTGCAGGCGCTGCGCCATCTGCAGCGCAAGCCGAGAACGAGGATGGAGATGATCCGCCATCTGAGTCAGAAAGGCTATGAAGAAGGGATTGTGCGGGAGGCCGTCTCGCGTCTGGAAGACGAGCACCTGGTGGACGATCGGGCGTACGCCGAGCAGTGGGCCTACGAACGGACGGCGATGCATGCGAAGGGACGCCGCTTCATTGAGCAGGAGCTGAAGCAGAAGGGTGTGCAGGAGCATCATATTGCTGCCGCCCTAACCTCCATCGACCCGGAGGAGGAGCGGGACGGGGCGCAGCGCGCTGCCGCTAAGAAATGGCGTCAGTCGCAGGGCGAGCCGCATATGCGGAAGCAAAAAGTGATTGCCTTCTTGCTCCGGCGCGGCTATCCGATGGACCTGGCCCGCCGCGCTGCCGAGGAGGCGGCGCAGGAAGCCGATGCGGAGGAAGACGTCTAGGCCGAGCCTAGGGTCAAAGAAATCGCACTTCGCCGTCATTTGCTTGACAATATCTTTTCATGAATAATAAAATGAACATGTATCTTTATTATCGCGAAATCAGTTTCCACTTCCAGAAATTGATTTCTACATGATTCATTTCGCCAATATCATGATTTCCGATTGGCCGCTTTCGGGCGGCGCACGCCATCGCGCGTGCACTTCGCCGGCGCTCATGCGTCGGTCCATGATCTGAACCTGAATTTTGTAATGAAACACGTGAACAACTGAACAAATGAAACCTGTCCCAAGCAGTGCTTGGAGCAACCAACGGGGAGGTGAGGCAATGGAGATGAACATTTGGCTCGCGCTCGCTCTCGTTGTGGCCGCATTGATCTTGGGGTTTGGAATCGGGTACCTGATTCGCAAATCGCTTGCTGAAGCGAAGATAACGAGTGCCGAGCATGCCGCAGAGCAGATTATGGACAGCGCGCGCAAGGAAGCGGAGGCACTGAAGAAGGAAACGGTGCTCGAAGCAAAGGACGACATCCATAAACTGCGCACCGAAGCGGAGAAAGACATTCGCGAGCGCCGAAATGAAGTTCAACGTCTGGAAAGACGCGTTGTACAAAAAGAAGAGTCATTGGATAAAAAGCTGGAGTCGCTGGAGCGCAAAGAAGAACAAGTCGCTTCTAAAGAAAAGCGCATCGAAGAGACCCAGCAGCAGGTTGAACGGACGCTGCAGCAGCAAGTTACGGAGTTGGAACGGATCTCGAATCTGACGATGGAAGATGCGCGGAGCATCATCCTCTCCAATGTGGAGCAGGAGGTGCGGCACGAGACTGCGCAGATGATCAAGGATATCGAGCAGCAGGCACGCGAGGAGGCGGACAAGCGCTCGCGCGAGATTATTACGCTTGCTATCCAGCGCTGCGCCGCTGATCACGTAGCAGAGACGACGGTCTCTGTCGTGGCATTGCCGAACGAAGAGATGAAGGGCCGGATTATCGGCCGCGAAGGCCGGAATATCCGTGCGCTTGAGACACTGACAGGAATCGATCTGATTATCGACGATACACCGGAAGCGGTGATTCTGTCCGGATTTGATCCAATACGGCGGGAGATCGCGCGGACGGCATTGGAGAAGTTGGTCGCCGATGGGCGTATCCACCCGGCTCGAATCGAGGAAATGGTGGAGAAGTCCCGCAAGGAAGTCGACGAGCGGATCCGCGAATACGGAGAGCAAGCGACTTTCGAGGTCGGAGTGCATGGCTTGCATCCGGATCTGATCAAGATTCTGGGACGTCTGAAGTTCCGTACGAGCTACGGTCAGAATGTGCTCAAGCATTCCATGGAAGTGGCATATCTCACCGGCTTAATGGCGGGAGAGCTGGGCGAAGATGTAACCTTGGCACGTCGTGCCGGGCTGTTGCATGATATCGGAAAAGCGCTGGATCACGAGGTGGAAGGATCCCACGTCGAGATTGGCGTAGAGTTGGCGAAAAAGTATAAAGAACACCCTGTAGTCATTAACAGCATCGCATCCCATCACGGGGATTGCGAAGCGACATCGGTTATCGCAATGCTGGTGGCAGCGGCGGATGCGCTGTCTGCAGCCAGACCGGGAGCGCGTCGTGAGACGCTCGAAACCTATATCAAGCGGCTGGAGAAGCTGGAAGACATTTCCGAGTCGTTCGAAGGGGTGGAGAAATCGTACGCCATCCAGGCTGGACGCGAAGTTCGCGTCATGGTCCAGCCGGATAAGATTGACGATGCGGAAGCGTACCGACTCGCTCGGGAGATTACGAAGAAAATCGAGAGCGAGCTGGACTATCCAGGTCATATCAAGGTAACGGTAATCCGCGAGACCCGTGCGGTAGAATATGCGAAATAAGCAAAAGATATAGCGTAAGTGCGAGAAGTGGCCTCCTGGGCCACTTCTCCTGATTTAAGGAGGACCCAATCATGAAAGTCTTGTTTATCGGCGATATTGTGGGCAACACGGGGCGCAAGGCTGTGAAGCAGCTGCTGCCGGAGCTGAAGCAGAAGTATAACCCGCATATCATTATCGCCAATGCGGAAAACGCCGCCGGCGGGCGGGGCGTTACGGCCGCGATCGTGAAGGAATTCCTCGACTTGGGCGTTCATGGCTTTACGATGGGGAACCATACGTGGGACAACAAAGATATTTTCGAGTGGATTGACGAAGAGACGCGGATGGTGCGTCCCGCTAACTTTCCGGAAGGAACGCCAGGCAGGGGGCATACCGTCATCAAAGCCAACGGCAAGGAGCTTGTTATTGTCAATTTGCAGGGACGGACGTTCCTCCCGGCCATTGATTGCCCCTTCCAAAAGGCAGACGACATTTTGCGTGGGCTCGGCAAAAAGCCGCGCGCCATACTGGTCGATTTCCACGCCGAAGCGACATCGGAGAAAATTGCGATGGGCTGGCATCTCGACGGCCGCGCTTCGCTGGTCGTAGGCACGCATACGCATGTCCAGACGAATGATGACACGATACTCCATAACGGCACGGCCTATTTGACCGATGTTGGCATGGTCGGTTCCCGGGAAGGCGTGCTTGGTATGGAGCGGGAAGCGGTGCTGCGCAAGTTCAGAACGCAGCTTCCGGTAAGGTTCGTCGTCGATGAAGGCAAATGGCAGTTCCACGCGTTGGTCGTTGAGATAGACGAAGCGACCGGCAAAGCGACCAAGCTGGATAAAATCCGCATTCGCGAAGGCGAGTGGATGATGAGCTAGAGAGCGGGTGGAACGCGGTACAGACAGGCTAACCGTCACGAGATGGATTCCCCGCCGCACGGCTACGGCATGAACAGGCACGGATTATCCCGACGGCTGAACGGCTTTTGGCATGGATAGGAACGGGCAGTCCGGCTGCCGCACCGCTTTGGCGTGAACAGGAACGGCTCAGTCCGGCTGCCGCACCGCTACGGCAAGAACAGGAACGGATTAGCTGCCGCCGGGGACCTCTTTTGCACAGGATGGAAGATGACAGGAATTTTTGGCTCGCTTGTGAATAGATTGTAATAGTGGAGTCAACCATCATTCCCGAGGAGGTACCTTCCATGGAAGTATTAAAGGTGTCAGCTAAATCCAACCCGAATTCTGTCGCGGGCGCATTGGCCGGGGTGCTGCGTGAACGTGGAGCGGCTGAACTGCAAGCGATCGGAGCGGGCGCATTGAATCAGGCGATTAAAGCAGTTGCGATTGCACGAGGATTCGTCGCACCAAGCGGGGTTGATCTGATTTGCATTCCTGCGTTCACCGATATTGTCATTGACGGCGAAGACCGTACGGCAATTAAATTAATTGTCGAGCCCAGATAAAAAACGCATACATGGAAATGACCGGGGAACCTTACTCTGCCTGTTTACGACGTAAGCAGGTTTTTTGCTTTCCATGATGGGACACGCTACGGAGAAAGGATGAAGCCAAATGAACGCTCGTATTATCGATTTTCATTGCGATGTGCTGTACAAGATGCTGTATCATGGCACAGGCCGCTTCGAAAGAGAAGCGGATTTTGACGTCACGCTCCCGCGCTTGAAGCAAGGGAGAGTCGGCATGCAAGTGTTCGCGGTGTTCCTGGAGGACTCCGCACTGGCCGGACCGCCAAAGTTTGCGCAGGTGCTGCGAAGCATAGATCTGCTGCGGGAGCGCATCAACACGCTTCCTGGCATGCGTCTCATTCGCTGGCGGGAAGATCTGGAGCGCTGGCAGCAGCAGCCGGACCAGATCGGATCGCTGCTGTCGCTGGAAGGCGTAGACGCGCTGGAAGGAGATTTGGTGAATCTCCGCACGGCTTACGAGCTGGGAGTCCGCTTCATCGGACTGACCTGGAACTATGCGAACTGGGCGGTGGACGGAACGTTGGAGGAGCGCAAAGCCGGCTTTACTGCGCTGGGCCGCAGCCTAATCCGAGAATGCGATCGGCTGGGGCTCATCATCGACGTGTCGCATTTGAACCGTATGGCATTTTGGGAGCTGCTCGAGCTCACGGAGCGGCCGATTTTCGCCTCTCACTCCAATGCGGCGGCCGTACTCGATCATCCGCGCAATCTGACGGACCAGCAGATCCGGGCCATTATCGCGCGCGACGGAAGAATCGGCGTTACGTTCGTGCCGCATTTCATCCATGAAGGGGACAAGGCTTCCATTGATCATTTGCTTCGCCATATTGAGCATATCGCTGCATTGGGCGGCGAGCGGCATCTGATGTTCGGATCGGACTTCGACGGCATCGACAAGAAGGTAGAGCGATTGGAGCATGCGGGACAGTATACGAACTTATTAAATGAACTGCATAAAAGATACAGTCCGGATTTCGTAGAGCGGATCTCTTCTGTCAATGCATTATCGTTTCTTGCGACCCATCTTCCTGAGCGCGAACAATAACATGGATATTCATCTCGGTCGGGTATCATATCCATCGAATCTCGCTATCGGGGGAGAGGCAGAAATCGCTTGCTTTTTCAAGTACCCGGACATAGAATGAGAGTGACTCAACTATTTTCTAATATTTTACTTGTTATATTTTTTTGAAACTATTTATATCGCGGCAGTGAATATGGATGCGAGTCACTTTGCAAAAGGAGTGGGCGAGCTTGATTAGTCAATTATCTTGGAAAATCGGGGGTCAACAAGGAGAGGGTGTAGAAAGTACGGATCGTATTTTCTCAACGGCATTGAATCGTCTCGGCTATTATCTATACGGTTATCGTCACTTTTCTTCCCGAATCAAGGGTGGACATACGAATAATAAAATACGCATCAGCACAGCGCCAATCCGTGCAATATCGGACGACCTGGACATTCTTGTCGCCTTCGATCAAGAGACAATCGATCTGAACGCGCAAGAATTGCGGCCGGGAGGCGTTATCGTAGCCGATGCGAAATTCGCGCCAGTCGTGCCGGAAGGAATCGATGCACGGCTATTTGCTGTTCCATTCACCGCCATCGCGGACGAACTGGGCGCATCACTGATGAAAAATATGGTTGCTTCCGGCGCATCATGGGCTTTGCTCGGATTGCCGCTGGACGTGTTCAATAAGGCACTGGAAGAGGAATTCGGGCGCAAAGGGCCGGCAGTCGTAGAGAAGAACATCGAGGCATCGCGCCGCGGGGCGGAATTCATCCTGGAGCAGGCTGGCGGCCCGCTGACCGAGTTCCAGCTTGAACCGGCGGACGGGAAGCAGAAGCTCTTCATGATCGGCAACGATGCGATTGGATTGGGCGCGATCGCCGCAGGATGCCGCTTAATGGCGGCCTATCCGATTACGCCGGCATCGGAGATTATGGAATACTTAATCAAGCGGCTGCCGAAGTTCGGCGGAACGGTCATTCAGACCGAGGATGAGATTGCCGCGGTCACGATGGCCATCGGGGCCAACTACGGCGGAGTTCGGGCAATGACCGCGTCCGCGGGTCCGGGGTTGTCGCTGAAGGCGGAAGCGATCGGGCTGGCGGGAATGACGGAGACGCCGGTCGTCATCGTCAATACACAACGCGGGGGTCCGAGCACCGGCCTGCCGACGAAGCAGGAGCAGAGCGACCTGAATGCGATGATATACGGCACCCATGGCGAGATTCCGAAAATCGTCATGGCACCGAGTTCTATCGAAGAGTGCTTTTACGATACAATCGAGGCATTTAACCTCGCTGAAAAATACCAATGTCCGGTCATCGTCATGACCGATCTGCAGCTATCGCTGGGCAAGCAGTCGTGCGAGCTGCTTGATTACGGCCGCATCGTCATCGATCGCGGCAAGTTGACATCTGAGCTGCCGCCGCTAGAGCCTCATGGCCAATTCAAGCGTTATGAATGGACGGAGGACGGCATCTCCCCGCGCGTCATCCCTGGGGAGAAGGGCGGACTGCATCATGTGACCGGCGTAGAGCACAATGAGGTCGGGCGCCCATCCGAGAGTGCAGTCAACCGGAAGATGATGATGGATAAGCGGATGCGGAAGATCAAGGGCCTGCAGATTACGAACGCGATTCATGCCGATACACCGCATGAAGAACCGGAGCTGCTCTTCGTAGGCATGGGTTCTATCGGCGGAACGATAGACGAAGCACGCCGCCGACTGGAAGCAGAAGGAATTAAGACGAACCATGTCACCGTACGGCAGATCCACCCGTTCCCGGCGGAGCTGTTCAAGCCCCATGCAGAACGGGCCCGTCAAGTGGTTGTCATCGAGAACAACGCTACCGGACAATTGGCGGATCAGATTCAACTGCATGTCGGCTGCGCAGAGAAGCTGCGTCGTGTTAACAAATACGATGGCACTCCGTTCCTGCCGTCCGAATTGTATAATCATAGCAAGGAGCTGGTCTAAGAATGGCTACGTTTAAAGAATTCCGCAACAATGTGAAGCCGAATTGGTGCCCGGGCTGCGGTGATTTCTCCATACAGGCAGCCATTCAGCGCGCGGCAGCCAATGTCGGACTCGAGCCGGAGCAGTTGGCGGTCGTATCCGGCATTGGATGTTCGGGCAGAATCTCCGGTTACATTAACGCATACGGCTTCCACGGTATTCATGGACGCGCGCTGCCGATTGCGCAGGGGCTGAAGCTGGCGAACCGGGATCTGACCGTTATCGCCTCCGGGGGAGACGGCGACGGCTTCGCGATCGGGATGGGGCATACGGTCCACGCCATTCGCCGGAACGTCAATATTACGTACATCGTGATGGACAACCAGATTTACGGCTTGACGAAGGGACAGACCTCTCCGCGCAGCGCCGTCGGATTCAAGACGAAGAGCACGCCAGAGGGGGCGATCGAGTCGACCTTGTCGCCGTTGGAGATTGCACTTGCGTCAGGAGCAACATTCGTTGCACAGTCGTTCTCAAGCGATCTGAAGCAGCTGACCGCGCTAATCGAAGCCGGCATACAGCATGAAGGCTTCTCGCTCATCAACGTATTCAGCCCGTGCGTTACATTCAACAAGATCAACACGTACGACTGGTTCAAGGAGCACATCATCAATCTCGACACCATCGAGAACTATGACCCGTCGAACCGCGTGATGGCGATGACGAAGCTAATGGAGACCGGGGGCATGATAACCGGACTGATCTATCAGGATACGGCCCGCCGCTCCTACGAGAATCTCGTCCCTGGCTTCCGGGAAGAACCGCTCGCCCATCAAAATTTGCAGATAACGCCGGAACAATTTGACCAATTGGTATCGGAATTCAAATAACCAACGCCACTAAGGCATGCGTCGTGAGGCGCGTGCCTTATTTTTATTTCCCTCATTGCCCCATGCAAATAAAAATAGACCTCCGTCTTCCCTCTTATGACTTGATATCCCCATGACGCAGGGAGTTGCGATTAAAGTGACGGCGCACTAAATGTTCAGTACCGTGGTCGTGAAGGAACTGCAATCCTCTGTCTGCGCACTTATGTTCGATATCCCCATGAATCAGGAAATCACCACAAAAGTGTCATCAGACCTAATGCCCCGGATCACGGTTGTGAAGGTGCTCCAAAATCCTCCGTCTGTACTCTTGTGTCCATTATCCCCATGGAGCAGGAACTCCCTGATAAGAAGGGATAATGAGCAAAGGTCAGGTGTACGCCTGACGGGCTGCGATAATGAGCAAAAGGCCGGTTATACGCCAGACGGGATGGATAGTGAGCAAGGCCGGTATACGCCTGACGGATTGGGATATTGAGTAAAGGCTAGGTGTAAGCCTGACAGAATGGGATAATGAGCAAAAGGCGGGGGTAGAGCTTATGGGACGGGATAATAAGCAAAAGGCGGGGTGTACAACTGACGGGATGGGAGATTGGTCAAAAGGTCAAATGTATGGATTTTTGGCTCAATAGGGGCAGTGTCTATGCATCGGGCAGGCATAGGGAATTAGGTGTGTTCGCCGGAAGTTAGTCGGTATGTATGACTCGGGCTGCTGGAGTTTCAAGAAGGGGGAAAGGCGGTCAGGCGGAAATGTCGACTTTTTGCCCGGGCGGGAGTATAATATGGAGTGGTACAAGGTAGAGAGATCACAACAACGTGAGGTGGATGAGAAATGAAAACCGTACCCGTCGGCGTGTCAGGACGCCATATTCATTTAACACAGCAAGATATCGAGACTTTGTTCGGAGAGGGCTATCAACTGACTGAGTTCAAGCCGCTGTCCCAGCCGGGGCAATTCGCGGCCAATGAGACCGTCGAGGTTATCGGCCCGAAAGGCTCGTTCAAGAAAGTCCGCATTTTAGGCCCTGCGCGCCCGGCTTCTCAATTGGAAGTGTCGCGCACGGACGCATTTACGCTCGGAGTCAACCCGCCAGTTCGGGAATCGGGCAATATCGAAGGCACACCAGGCATTCAAATTAAAGGGCCTGCAGGCGAAGTAGAACTGCAGCAAGGGGTTATTGTGGCGGCTCGCCATATCCATTTCCATACTTTGGATGCCGAGAAATGGGGCATTCAAGACAAAGCAAAGCTTCGGGTTCGCGTAGGCGGAGATCGTGGCGTTATCTTTGAAAATGTGATTGCGCGCGTCCATGACAATTTCGCATTGGACATGCATATTGATACGGATGAAGCGAATGCAGCCGGCGTGAAGAACGGGGACACGGCTGAAATCGTTGATTAATAGAAGCGGGAACGTCGAATGCAGCTGCTCGGTAGGGCGGCTGCATTTTTGCTGTGTCCTTTTCGGATGCCGATGGCCTTGGGCGTAAGGTCATTCATCTATATGTGAACATCGGCAGAAGTTTTTCTTAGCTTGGCTCCGCACGCGGAATAATGCTATAATTTGTTGTAATGCTTTTTTTGGAATAGGCATCAATCATTCACCTTAAATCTATGACATTACGATATGAAGGAGTGACCGACATCATGAGCAAAAAGTCGAAGGATTACTCCAAATATTTTGATTTCTCGAACGCAAAAGTGATTTCGGAGGATGAACACAGTAAGCGCATTCGTCTCAATGGTCGCGAAATCAACATTATTTCGGAGCCTAATCATCGAGCAGAGAAGCAGCGGGGGAAGCAGGACATCATCGTCCATTATGAAGAGGCGGTTCCTGCAGAGCTGCAGCAGTTGGGTACAGGCAAGCATTATCTGATCTACACGTTCGGATGCCAGATGAACGAGCATGACTCCGAGACGATGAGCGGGCTGCTCGAACAGATGGGGTACCGGAAGACGGATGATCGCCAGATGGCGGACATCATTCTGTTAAATACATGTGCGATCCGGGAAAATGCCGAGGATAAGGTCTTCGGCGAGCTCGGCCATCTGAAGACGCTCAAGCTCGAGCGGCCGGGTCTGCTGCTTGGGGTGTGCGGCTGCATGTCTCAAGAAGAAACTGTCGTCAACCGGATTATGCAGAAGCATCCGTTCGTCGATCTTGTCTTCGGCACGCATAATATTCACCGTCTGCCTTATCTGGTCCGCGATGCCTTATTTAACAAAGAGATGGTCATTGAAGTATGGTCGAAGGAAGGCGACATCATTGAGAACCTGCCGAAGAAGCGAGAGGGGATGCGCGCCTGGGTGAACATCATGTATGGCTGCGACAAGTTCTGTACCTACTGTATCGTGCCTTATACGCGAGGCAAGGAGCGGAGCCGCCTTCCGGAGGATGTCATCGCGGAAGTGCGTGAGCTGGGGCGGCAAGGCTTCAAAGAGATTACTCTGCTCGGGCAAAATGTCAACGCCTACGGCAAAGACTTCACGGACCGGAAATATACGTTCGGCGATCTGATGGATGATATCCATAAAATCGATATCCCTCGCATTCGCTTCACGACCTCTCATCCGCGCGATTTCGATGATCGGCTCGTAGAAGTGCTGGCGAAGCGCGGCAATCTGGTGGAGCATATCCATCTGCCGGTGCAATCGGGCAGCAGCGAGGTATTGAAAAAGATGAGCCGGAAGTATGATCGCGCCCGCTTCCTCGAGCTGGCCGGCAAGATAAAGCAAGCGATCCCGGATGTCGTGCTGACGACGGACATTATCGTCGGGTTCCCGGGCGAGACTGACGAGCAGTTCGAGGAGACGATGACCTTGGTTAAGGAGGTCGGGTTCGATTCCGCCTTCACCTTCATCTACTCGCCGCGCGAGGGCACTCCTGCGGCTCAGATGGAAGATAGTGTTCCATTCGAGGTGAAGAAAGCGCGGCTCCACCGTTTGAACGAGCTGATGACGGATTTGAGCCGCAAGAGTAACGAGAAGCTGATCGGCATGACCGTCGAGGTGTTGGTGGAAGGCGTGAGCAAAAACAACGCCAACATTTTATCCGGCCGCACGCGCACGAACAAGCTGGTTCATTTTCCAGGTTCGGAAGAGCTGATCGGGCGCTTCGTTCACGTGCGCATCGACGATGCCCTGTCCTACTACATTAAGGGTGAAATGGTGACGGAGCAGGTGCAAATCAGCTCCTAGCCGGCGTGAGCTTTTGGCATGATCCGGCCCGCAGGCCTGACGCGGCATGATGCGGAAGCCCTGCAGCTTCTTTTGCAACAATACGATAATCCAGATGGGAGAGGTTCGCATTGACGCAACATTCACATGATTCTTCGTCCAAAGCTTCACCATGCAGCAGCATGCCTTCCTTCAATACTCGCGATCTGCTTGTGCGGGACGATATTATGGCGAAGGCGAAGCAACTCGCCGAGATGATTTGCACGACAGAGGAAGTCAGTCAATACCAGAAGGCGGAGAAGCTCGTCCAGAAGCATGATCGGGTACAGGAGCTTATCTCGGCCATGAAGAAGAAGCAAAAGGAAATTGTTGCCTTCGAGTCGTTCCAGAATCAGGCGATGGTGGAGAAGATCGAGAAGGAACTCGACGAGCTGCAGCAGGAGCTCGACAATATCCCGCTCGTTGTGGAATTCCAGCAAAGCCAGACCGATGTGAACTACTTGCTGCAACTCGTCATGTCCGTAATTCGGGATACAGTGGCTGAGAAGATTGATGTCGAGGCGGCAACCCCAGAAGATCCCGACTCGTGCAGCGACTAAGCAGAGCCCGAAGCGATACGATAGATACAGCTGAAGCAGGCTTCCATCCCTAATTTTCTCATGGGAAGGAAGCCTGTTCGTTTATGATCGAGAGAGGGCTTTTAGGAGAGCAGCTTGCGGAATTCTGCGGTAAGCAGCGGGACGATCTCGAACAGATCGCCGACGATGCCGTAATCCGCCACCTCGAAAATCGGGGCCCCGGGATCGGTATTAATCGCGACGATGACGCGCGATTGATTCATGCCGGCCAGATGCTGAATTGATCCGCTGATGCCGCAAGCAAAATAAACCTCCGGCGTGACAACTTTGCCGGTCTGTCCGATCTGCAGCGCATAATCGCAATATCCGGCGTCGCAGGCACCGCGGGTGGCGCCGACCGCACCGTTCAGGACGAGGGCGAGCTGCTGCAGCGGCTTGAAGCCGTCTGCGCTCTTGACGCCGCGGCCGCCGGAGACGATGATTTTCGCCTCCGTCAGATCGATGGAGCCGCTCATTTTCGTCACGACACCCCGTACGATGGACCGCAGCGTAGGCGGAGGCTCAGGAAGGAAGCGGCGTTCTGGCACGGTCATGGCCCCCGGAAGAAGCGCTCCCGATTGCCCGACGGGAGGGAAATTGTTCGGCCGAATGGTGAGAACCCAGCACTTCGCGGCTTGGGTGAACCGTTTCGTCTCGAACGCCTTACCGGCATAAATCGGCCTCTGGAAGCCAAAACCGCCCTGATACTCTTCGATAGAAGTAATGTCGGAGATTTGACTGGACTGCAAATGGGAGGCCAGCATCGGTGCCATTTCCCGGCCCATCGCTGTATGTCCGAGCAGGACGATATCCGGCTCCTCCTGATCGACAAAGGTGCGGGCGGCGGCAAAATACGTTTCTGCCTCATAATATTGATATCGATCATTGTCCGCCACAACGATCATGTGGATGCCAGGAAGAGACAACGCGTCTACGGCCTCCCCGATGGCATGCCCTATTACCAGCACGATGACGCGATCCTCAACTTTCGCCATTTGCGCGACAGCACCAAGCGCTTCCCATGTCACCTGTCTCACGTGATTGCCACGCATTTCCGCGATAACGGCATATGTGCGTCCCATGCGGACTCACTCCTTTCATTTCTTCCATTCCATGGAGACTTCATTGGACTCCTTTTTTCCTATAGTGTGGAGGTTGCTATCCATCATATGGCTCGGACGTGAAAGTTATTTGCAGTTTTTCGGCAGGCGAAGGAAGTCAGTTATTTCATTTCCAGTGGTCAACATAGGTGCGGCATTGCATTTTTTGAACCCGAAAGTCATATTCATCAAGCAGGAGATACACGAACGATATTCGGGATTTAGCGTTCATTCTCGGGGGGGCAATCGGTACGTGAAGGGGGAGAATATGCTAATTTATGTTAAATAGTTTGTTTTCCTACTGTTGTCGGCCCTGGAATGCGTTCTTCGTCCAAGTGAGCCGGGCTCGCGTCGCCTATGTTGGCCTGTTTGAGCAAGGGAGGAAAAGGCATTTTCATGGGAAAGACAGGTAGGGATATACCGGCAGGAGCGAACGATACACCGTCGTTTAGGCCGGGCGTCGCGCAAGATATGACTTCCGCAAGAAGAAGGAGAGGGTGTCATGCATGTCATAGAGAACGGCGAACGCCCCTGGCTTCGCCATTATCCTGAAGAAGTGGCACCGACTGCCGATTATCCGAAGCATAATGTGGCGCAATTCATGATTCAAGCGGCCGTTCAGTATCCGAACCGGACAGCCGTTCATTTTATGGGGGCGAACCTGACGTATCAGCAGCTGCTGGATGCAGCCTATCGCTTCGCGAACGGCCTGCACGCCCTCGGCATCAAATCCGGGGATCGAGTGGCGCTGATGCTCCCGAACTGCCCGCACATGGTCATCGCCTACTACGGGTCCCTGCTGGCCGGCGCCGTGGTCGTCATGACCAATCCGCTCTATATGGAGGGAGAACTGGTCCATCAGCTTAATGATGCCGGGGCGAAGGTTATCGTCACCCTCGATATGCTGCTGCCGCGTGTCATGAAGGTCAAGCGGAGCACCCCGCTGGCGTACATGATTTGCGGATCGCTGCGCGAATACTTGCCGTTCCCGCTGCGGCTCTTGTATCCGCTCAAGGCAAGGAAGGATGGTCATTCGCTTCATATCCCGAACCAGCCGGGCCTATTCCGCTTCAAATCATGGCTGAATAGCAATGCGCCCCAGCCGGTGCTCTGTCCCGTCGACGCGGAGATTGACATCGCAATGCTGCAATATACGGGCGGCACGACAGGCACGGCCAAAGGCGTCATGCTGACGCATTACAATCTCGTCGTCAACACGATTCAGACCGCAAATTGGTGCTACAAGGCGCGCAAGGGAGAGGAGAGCTTCCTGGCGGTACTGCCTTGCTTCCATGTGTTCGGGTTGACCGTGCTGCTCAACCAGGCGATGTATCTAGCCGGGGAGCTTGTCCTGCTGCCCCGATTCGATACGCTGCAGGTGTTGACCACGATACAGAAGAAGAAAATAACGGTTTTTCCCGGCGCGCCCACGATGTATATTGCCATCAACCACCATAAAGAGGTGCAGCGCTTCGACCTGTCCACCGTCCGGGTGTGCGTAAGCGGATCGGCGGCTTTGCCGCTGGAGGTACAGGAACGGTTCGAGGCCTTGACAGGCGGACGCTTGATCGAAGGCTACGGATTGACGGAAGCTTCGCCGGTGACGCATGCGAATCCGATCTGGGGGCTGCGTAAGACCGGGACGATCGGAATTCCGTTCCCGGATACGGACGCGAAGGTAGTCCACCCCGAGACGTTCGAGCCGCTTCCTCCCGGCGAGATTGGAGAGCTGGCGGTGAAGGGGCCGCAGGTAATGAAGGGCTACTGGAACCGGCCAGAGGATACGGCAGCCGTCCTGAAGGATGGATGGCTTTTGACCGGAGACATGGCTAAGATAGATGAAGACGGTTATTTCACGATCGTCGATCGGAAAAAAGATATGATTAACGCCAGCGGCTTCAAAGTATATCCGCGCGACGTCGAGGAAGTGTTGTTCGAGCATCCCGCCGTGAAAGAGGCTGTCGTCATCGGGGTGCCCGATCCGTACCGCGGGGAGACCGTGAAGGCGTTCATCGTCCGGGCGGAAGGGGCCGGGACGACGGCAGAGGAGCTGGAAGCGTGGTGCCGGGAGCGGCTTGCCGCCTACAAAGTTCCGCGGCTGTATGAGTTCCGCGCGGAGCTGCCGAAGACGATGGTCGGCAAAGTGCTGCGGCGCCGGCTGGCGGAAGACGAGAGGCAGCGGCAGGCCGGACAGACGGAACCGCCGGGATCCGGCCAGCGCGAATAGCGCGGCGTTCGGCAGGCGGGCCGGTTCACGGGGGGAGCCGGCCGCCGGCCCGTTCGGCGTACGCGGCCGGGCGGCGCTACCCGCATGATGGGGCTACATGCTGCATATGACAGGGCCGATTGCCGCATGATAGAGCCGCATGCTGCATGTCATGCTGCATATGAAAAGGCCGATTGCCGCATGTGCAGGGTACGGCTGGCGCAGGATGGCAGGACGATTGTTAAGCGAGAGGAGCAAGGCCGATAGGCGGAACGGGCGGGGCCGCGATGCGGCGCTGGGGGAAGCTGGAGGAACGGGCCAAGGCGACATTCTGGGGCTATCTGGGCTGCGAGCTGGTCAGCGTCGGGGAACGGGAGACGATCGTGCGGCTGCAGGCGGGAGCGCCATTTGAACATGATGGGAATCGTCAACGGCGGGGTGCTGGCCTCGCTTTTGGATAATACGATGGGCATTGCCGCCGCGGCGAACCGGCCTGATGATCAGATCGTCACGAGCAATTTTAACGTTCATTTCGTCCATCCGATGCGGGCAGGCCTGCTGGAAGTCCGGGCTCACGTTGTTCATTCCACCAACCGGATGATGACGGTATATGGGAGCGTAACCGGCGAAGCTGGCCGATTAGGAACGATTGGAACGGGTTCCTTCCGGGTCAATGGGGAATTGATGAGTTGAACATTTGACATCAATTTGTCATAATGACGTTAAGCTTATCATTACCCTTACTGGGCTGGAGAGGAGACGATTCGCGATGAAAGCGTTAGTCGTCATTGATTACACGCATGATTTTGTCATCGGCCGGCTTCCGTGCGGACAGCCGGCTATTGATATTGAACGCCGGATTGCGGAGCTGACCGAGCAATTCGCCGCCCGCGGCGAATTCGTGGCTATGGCCGTGGACGTTCACGACGAGCAGGACCCGTATCATCCGGAGACAGCGCTGTTCCCGCCGCATAATATCCGCGGGACGGAGGGCCGTGAGCTGTACGGCGCGCTGCGGGAGGTGCATGAACGCCATGCCTCTGCGATTTACTGGATGGACAAAACCCGGTACAGCTCCTTTTGCGGCACTGATCTCGACATGCGGCTGCGGGCGCGCGGGGTGAAGGAAGTCCACCTGGTTGGGGTTTGCACGGATATTTGCGTGCTGCATACGGCGATTGATGCGTATAATCTCGGTTATCGCATCGTCGTGCATGAGGATGCGGTCGCTTCATTCAATGCCGACGCGCATCGCTGGGCGCTGGAGCATGTCCGCAATACGCTGGGCGCTCAAGTCGTCAGCGGTTATTGAGGGAGCAGCGGCTTCGGCCGAGGTAAGGCAAAGGACGTCAGAAAGAAGGATGAATAAATGAATGCATCAATGGCATTGCATACCGACAAATATCAGATCAATATGATGTATGCGCATTGGAAGCATGGCACGCATAATCAGAAAACGGTGTTCGAAGCGTTTTTCCGCAAGCTGCCCTTCCATAACGGGTACGCCGTGTTTGCCGGCCTGGAGCGGATTATCGAGTATATGGAGCAGCTCCGCTTCACTGAGGAGGATATCGCGTATTTGCGCGAGCAGGAGGAAGAGTACGAGGAGGCGTTTCTGCAGGAGCTGAGCAACTTCCGCTTCACCGGCCACATCGATGCGGCGCGGGAAGGGACGCTCGTGTTCGCGAATGAACCGCTTATTCGTGTGGAAGGACGCATCTTCGAGACACAGCTGATTGAGACGGCACTACTTAATTTCATGAATTTCCAGACATTAATCGCGACGAAGGCGTCCCGGATCAAGTATGTGGCAGGCAATGACATTTTGATGGAATTCGGAACGAGACGGGCGCAGGAAGCGGATGCTGCCCTCTGGGGAGCGCGGGCCGCATACTTGGCGGGCTTCCATGCGACCTCCAACATGCTGGCAGGACGCCGCTTTGGGATTCCGACGAAGGGAACGCATGCGCATGCCTGGGTGCAGAGCTTCGAGAACGAGCAGGAGGCGTTCCAGGCATTCGCCGAGGCGCTTCCGAATCAAGTGACGCTGTTGGTAGACACCTATGATACGCTGCACAGCGGCATTCCGAACGCGATCGAGATCGGCAAGGAACTGGCGAACCGGGGCAAGAAGCTGCAGGCGATCCGCCTTGACAGCGGCGATTTGGCGTATCTGTCCATCGAAGCCCGCCGGATGCTGGATGAGGCCGGCTTGAACGAGGTTCAGATCGTCGCTTCCAACGATTTGGACGAGTACACGATCTCGGATCTGAAGCTGCAGGGCGCACGCATAGATATGTGGGGCGTCGGCACGCAGCTGATTACCGCCGCGGATCAGCCGTCTCTCGGCGGAGTGTACAAGCTGGTATCCCGCGAGGTCGAAGGAGTGATGCAGCCGACGATCAAAATCTCGGCCAATCCGGAAAAAGTGACGACGCCGGGCAAGAAGGACGTCTACCGCATCATCCATAAGAAAAAGAAAAAAGCAATCGCTGATTACATCTGCCTCACGGAAGAGGATGATATCGAGCGCCGCGCCAAAATTAAGCTGTTCGATCCGATTCATCCGTATCTGCATAAATATGTCGAGCATTACGATGCCGAGAAGCTGCTTCAACCGATATATCGGGACGGGAAGCTCGTGTATGAGCGCCCGCCGCTGGACGAAATTCGGCAATATCATTGCGAGCAGCTGCAGCTGTTCTGGCCGGAATACTTGCGCAAGACGAATCCGGAACGCTATCATGTCGACATCAGCACGAAGGCATGGCAGCTGAAGCATGATATGATCGAATCCTACGTGCAGGAGCAGGAGCAGCGGACACGCATTTTGCGGGAGAACGGGGACGACGGCGCCAACGGTCATTAATGTCTTACAGGAGGACGAAGCGGCAATAATAAGCCGATCGGAGCCTTAGCCGGACTCCTTGTATCATGAACGATTGCGGTACGCCTTGCAGTAGCCGCTTGCCGGATTGCGGTATGCTTTGTATGGCTTGCCAAATTCGGTTCGATTGGCCAATAAGGTGATGAAATTCACATGTAAAGACGGACGGCGAGTTACGGATGTCATGAATGGCATGAGAACCGATAGCGTGACAATCCTATAATTTTCGATAGCGTAACAATGTATCAGACTAGATTAACGTAACAACTTTGTGATAATCGATAGGGGAAAAGGTTTGGAGCATCGATAGCACAATGTCATGCAGCCAACAGAGGAACAAATCAGCGGACGGGATGTTCGATAGATGAGACGAGATAGTGCAGACAGCCGAACTTCTCTGGTCCGGACCGGGGAGAGAGGACGATGAGTGTGAAGGATCTGGGGCAAGGCCGCTGCAGCGAGCAGTTCACCCCGCCGCACGGATTTACGGGCGGCGTCGAGGGGCCGGCCTGCGATAAGGAAGGCAATCTGTATGCCGTAAATTACGAGCGGGAGGGCACGATCGGGAAGGTCACCCCGGAAGGGGTCAGCAGCGTCTTTGTGGAGCTCCCGGAAGGAAGCATTGCGAACGGGATCCGGTTCAATCGGGCCGGCGACATGTTCATGGCCGATTATACGCGGCACCGCATTTACCGCTATTCCTGGCATGAGCGGCGGCTGGACGTGCTGGCGGAGGAGCCGGCCATGAATCAGCCGAATGACATCGCGATCTCGTCGCGCGATGTTCTGTTCGCGAGCGATCCGAACTGGGCAGACGAGACCGGGCAGCTGTGGCGGATCAATCCAGACGGGAAGACGACGCGGCTTGAAGCGGGAATGGGGACGACGAACGGAATCGAGGTCAGTCCCGATGATCGTCTGCTGTATGTGAACGAGTCCGTGCAGCGCCGGATCTGGGTCTATGATCTGTCGGAGGACGGGAATGTCTCGAATAAGCGCTTATTCCATGAGTTCCCGGATTACGGTCTGGACGGCATGCGCTGCGATGTCGAGGGCTATCTGTACGTAACCCGGTTCGGCAAAGGAACCGTAGCCATCTTCTCACCGGCAGGGGGCCTGATCGAAGAGGTTCAACTGTTGGGCAAGGAGTGCACGAACCTGACATTCGGCGGCGAGGACGGGCGGACCGTCTATGTCACGATCAAGGACAGGGGCAATGTCGAACGCTTCGTTGCCGATCGTCCGGGCCGCTGCCGCAGGCTGTTCGGGCTTGTCTAGCAGCATCCGGCGCGGAGGCAACTCCGCCCCGTACCGTTGTACCGTTGAACCGTGCCTGGAGAACAGGCGGAAGATACGAATGTCTGCCAATCCATCATAAATGAGAAAGAGGCGCCACGGGTTGTGGCGCCTCTTTCAGACTGTCGACAGTCTGAAGGGCGGGGTCTGGGAAGGCAGGGCAGGTTAGGTTAGGGCAAGCTGGTCCACATGAAATTGCTGCACAGGAGCAGCATTTTTAGCCTCAAGAGGCTAAATTGCGAGAAAATCCTGCAAAATTACATCATTTCCCTATTTTGAACGCTATCTATGCCTTGCCGCGGAGTAATTGCTGTCTTTTTGCAGCAATCCTATTTTCGCATACTCGTGCCAATGAAATTGCTGCATTCTTGCAGTATTGGTGGAGCTGATGACTAGATGACGAATGACACCGTACACCGTATATAAGGCAGGTGCTGGAAGTCGATTATTTCTCGGGAAAGCGCAAATTACTCCAGCGTTCCCCATCTGCTGACCGGTATCGACGGGCTGGGGCAGGCGGAAGCGGTGAACCGGATCAGATGATGCCGGTTCATTCTCCCGCCATGGGGGGACGCAGCAGCGCTCTCGCAATGCCTCACAATGGGATTAATGGAACGCGGGCACGGCTGCACGCTGCACGGCTTCCGTTAATCTCAGCCTGCCGCCCGCCTTAGAGCGGACGAAGGGCAATCTGCTCGGTCCGCTTCAGCCCTTCCATCATATCGAGCCATGCCTGGGGCTTATTCGGCAGGACGGCGTAATACCACTGCAGGAACCCGGCCACGAGCGAGGCCGGAACGGAACTCATCCCGTCTTGCATCGGCATGAAGCAGAGGTCGAGCCCGCTGACAGCTTCCCCGTCATTCGACCAGGACGGATGAACGTAAGGGAAGTCGAGGCGCTCGTAGCCGAGATGGGACAGCACCTCGCGCCGGACGACCGGGTCCATCGGACGGATGCCGCCGAAGGAGAAGTCGCCGACCCGGTAGGGGTCGTAGATTTCGGCGAACATGCCGATGAGCGGCTTGCCTGCCGCTTCCGCCACGCTCAGCACATCCCGCTCGCGCTGCTTATAGAGGAAGCGGCCAATGCCGAGCCCCGGCTCGCCGATGATGGTGAAATCGGTCATCGCCACCTGGAGCGCTTCAACATAGCGGTATTCGGTCGCGCCGACGACGCGGCCGTCAAGCACGGCGACAAATACGCGGATATCGGGATCCTCCAGCGGCTCCCGCCACAGATCGAATTCCAGCACCTCTTCCTTCGGAAAAATTCGGCCCATCAAAGCATGCATATGGGCGAACAACGGATCTTCGATTGATTGGATACGGACATAGCGAAGCTGTGTCATGCAATTCAACACCTTTCCTCATTATCTCTCTGTATAGCAACTCATCACGAATGCGGGTTCACCAAGGCTGGCTGCCATCACAGGAAAGGATTGCGCCATTCCATCAGCAGACCGTAATTGGCCGACTGCTCATCTTCCAAATAATCGGGCACGACCGCAACAGGCGTGCGGCCGCAGCGGAGCAAAAAGCTGACGACCGGATCATGCCGACGGCCTTCCATGACCTCCTGCACATATTGCTCGGCCGTCATCTCATTCGCGACGGCGCCGTAGCCGGGCATGCGGGCTCCGCCCAGAAGGCGGTCCAGCCCGAGGTGGACGACCGTCGCGTACATCGCCTGCATCATCCATTGCCCGATTCCATACTTCCGGTATTCGGGGCGGACGCACAGATCGACGACATACAAGGTTCGCCCCGCCGGATCGTGGTGGCGGATATATCCGTTGTCCGTTGCCGCTTCCCAGGGAAGATGCTCGGCTTCGGCAGCAGGCGGAAGCACGAGGGCGGTCATCGAACCGACGACCTGCCCGTCCATCTCGGCGCAGAGCGCCCCCGCCGGAAAGCGGGACACATGCTCCCCGATCTGCTCGGGGTTCCACCACAGCTCTTCGGGGAAGGGCGGCGGGAACGAGGCGCGTTGAATGTCTATGAGCGCTTCCATATCGGATAGACGGTAATTGCGGATAGTCAGCCGCTTCGGCTTGCCTTTATGCAGCACATACATGGATTGGCGGAGCATCGTCGCTGCCCCCTTTTACCAATCCGGATAGAGATCCGTGCGGCGATCGCGCCAGGTCGTCACAGATCCGCGTTCTCTCACTTGCTGCAGCAAGGACAGATCCAGATCCGCGGTCACGATCATATCGTTATTAATCTCTCCTTCGACGAGAATGCCGCGCGGCGGGAACGGAATGTCGTTCGGGGCGATAACGGCCGCCTGGCCCAAATTAGCCCGCATGAAATCAACGGTCGGCAAGGAGCCGACGGTCCCGGTCGCGACGACGTAGACCTGATTCTCGATCGCCCGGGCATGGCAGCAGTAGCGGACCCGGTAGAAGCCTTGCCGGTCATCGGTGCACGACGGGCAGAAGATGACATCGGCCCCTTGGGCGCGCACCATGCGGACGATCTCGGGAAATTCAATATCATAGCAGGTAAGAATGGCGATGGTTCCCTTCTCCGTATGGAATACGCGCACTCCGTCCCCGGCGGCCATATTCCATTCCGTGACTTCGGTTGGCGTAATATGGAGCTTCGCCTGCTCTTCGACGGTGCCGTCGGGGCGGAACAGATGAGCCATATTGTACAGCTTGCCTTCCCGCTCGATGACGTGGGTGCCCCCGATCAGATACATGCCGTATTGCTTGGCCAAGCGGGTGAACAGCTCAAGATAGGCTTCGGTATAGCCGGGAAGCTCGTCGATCGTGAGCGCCTCGCGCTCATCGGTTCCAATCGACATGAGCTGGGTCGTGATGAATTCGGGAAAGAGCAGAAACTCCACCTCGAATTCCGCTGCTGTCCGGATATAGTGTTCTACCTGTCTCGCGAACGCATCGAAGGTTGGGATCGTATGCAGATGGTACTGGACGGCAGATACGCGCATTTTCATAGGAACACCTCCAACTTGGGAAAATTAAAGATCTCTCTCATTATGACCAGAACGGCTGTGGAGAGCAACTATTTCTTGCGGCCGGGCGTCTTGAGCCTGCTATCGTGGGCCGGAGCGGGATATAAGGATGACTGCAGAGCCGATCTCGTTCCACGAAAAAAAGGAGGAGGCGGCCGCCATCGCGAAGCTATAGTGACGATCATTTCAACAGGCGGAAGGGGACTTTTCATTCATGACATCACTAGACGGACATCATGAAGGGCAGCAGGCGCTGCCTTATCCCGGCAGTATTACGGATGTGCCGGGCATTCGGATCGGCCATGCGCAGGACGAGGCCGCACTGACAGGCTGCACGGCCATCATGGCGGAGGAGGGCGCGATATGCGGCGTCGATGTCCGGGGCTCCGCTCCCGGCACGCGCGAGACCGAGCTGCTTCAGCCTACCGCGATGGTTCCGCATGTTCATGCGATCTGCCTGAGCGGGGGCAGCGCGTTCGGACTGGAAGCCGCTCACGGCGTCATGCGGTATTTGCAGGAGCGCGGCATCGGGCTGGATGTCGGGGTAGGGAGGGTCCCTATCGTGCCGGGGGCGATACTGTTCGATCTCGCCATCGGCCGGCCCGATGTGACGCCGACGGCCGCCATGGGCTATGCCGCAGCGGCGTCTGCCTCCTCGTCTCCTCCGGCGCAAGGCAACGCGGGCGCTGGCATGGGAGCGACCGTCGGCAAGTATGCGGGGCCGGAACGGTCCATGAAGGGCGGCTTCGGCACCGCTTCCGTGAAGCTGCCGAGCGGGCTCGTCATCGGAGCGGCGGTCGCGGTGAACGCGGTGGGCGAGATCCGGCATCCGGGCCATCGCGGGACGGCGGCGGGAGCGCGAGGGGACGAGCCGGGCAGCTTCCTCGCGCCGCTTCGTTATCTGTCCGGGTTGGACAAGCCTTTCGCCGGAATGAAGCCAGGCACCAATACGACGATTGCGCTTGTCGCCTGCAACGCCAATCTGACGAAGACGGAGATGAACAAGGTGGCGGAGATGGCGCATAACGGGCTCGCGAGAACAATCTTCCCGGTCCACACCATGTTCGACGGCGATACGGTGTTCGCCATGACGACCGGGGGCGTGGACGCCTCGGCCGATCTGGCCGGGATGTGGGCCGCGGAGACGCTGGCCTACGCGATTATCAATGCGGTTACGGCTGCCGAATCCGCGGGAGGGGTTCCGGCGGCGCGCGATTGGACGGCACAGCCGCCCCAATAAAGCGCCAAAGCGCGCCGGACAGGATGCCGGCGCGCTCAGGCTCAGGACGGGAAGATGGATGCGATTGCTTCCTTCAACACGGAAGCGGAGTGATGGAGCTTCTGCTTCTCCTCCTCGGAGAGATGAAGCTCGTATATATCGCGGATGCCCTGGCGGTTGACGACCGCCGGAACGCCGAGATAGACATCCTCCAGCCCATATTCTCCGCTCAGCAGCGTCGAGACCGAGAGCACGGAATTCTCGTTCTTCAGGATGGCCTTCGTGAGGCGGGCCAACCCCATGGCGATGCCGTAGTAGGTGGCGCCTTTGCGCTCGATGATGTGGTAGGCCGCGTCGCGGACATTGATGAAGATGCGGTTCAACTCCTCATCGGTCGGCTGGCCATGCGTCTTGCGGTAATCGGCCAGCGGCTGGCCGCCGATGCTGACGTTGCTCCATACCGGAAGCTCCGTGTCGCCATGCTCGCCCATAATATAAGCGTGGACGTTGCGCGGGTCGACCTCCAGGCGCTCGCCGAGCAGATAGCGCAGCCGGGCGGTGTCCAGAATCGTGCCGGACCCGATCACGCGGTTCGCCGGCAGGCCGGAATATTTCCAGGTCGCATACGTAAGCACATCGACCGGATTCGTCGCGACAAGGAACAGGCCATTGAAGCCGCTCTCCATGACCTGCTGCACGATCGATTGGAAGATTCTCGCGTTTTTACCGATCAGATCGAGTCTTGTCTCTCCGGGAGCCTGATTGGCCCCTGCGGTGATGACGACCAGGTCTGCGTCCTTGCAGTCGCTGTAATCGCCGGCCCAAATGCGCATATTGGACGCAAACGGCAGCCCATGATTCAAATCCATGGCGTCTCCTTCGGCCTTCGGCCGGTTGGCGTCGATGATAACCAGCTCGGCGGCCAGCCCTTGGTTGAACAGGGCAAAGGCGTAGCTCGAACCGACGAAGCCGGATCCGATAAGCGCTACGCGTGTAACTTTCGTGAATTCACTCATGCTGATGGTGCCTCCTTATGTACGTGTGTACGTATGTAAATTCAAGCATATACAGGGCCGCGTGCAACGTATCGGCAGTCATGCTGATACTTTAAATTGTAAACAATTTGCGGGTAACAATTCAAATTCAAATGAAAATCATGAAAAATAGGTATTGCATAGGGTAGGGGGGTATGCTATGATGAGTCCAAGAGGTGGTGATAAGATGAGTTCCCGGGAAGACGCGCTTATCAGCAACGATGAATCAGTCAACGGCATAGAGGCGGGGGCTGGCGAGACGGCCTGCCATCGCCCTGAGGCAACTGGCGAACGGAAGAGCCATCATTCGGCCGAGATGAAGAAGAAGCTGATTCACCGTCTGAACCGCATCGAAGGGCAAGTGCGCGGCGTCAAGTCGATGATCGATAAGGATACGTATTGCGATGAGGTGCTGCATCAGATCGCGTCGATCCAATCGGCGTTATATTCCGTTGGACGGCTCCTGCTCGAAGGCCATATGAAGAGCTGCGTTATTGAACGGCTTCAAGATGGCGATGATGAAGTCATTGATGAGCTGCTCGTTACGATACACAAATTATTGAAATAGCAGGGCGTGTTCACAAAGGTCGGACCTTTTGCACAACCTCTAATCCATCCTGAGGAGGAATTAACAATGACTGAAGTAACTTGGAAGGTAGAAGGCATGACATGCGGACACTGCAAGCAGGCGGTCGAGAAGGCGGTTCAGGAGGCCGGCGGCGAGGCGCAGGTCGATCTCGGCTCCAAGCAGGTGAAGATTATGTACGAAGCGGCGAAGGTTCAGCCGGAGAAGATTCGGGAAGCGATCGAGGATCAAGGCTACGACGTCGTTTCTTAAGCGGCGGAAGCGGATGTGGCCGCTAGCATCCATCCATTATAGAGGAACTCCTTGCGGGGAGTTTTCTTTTTCGCTTGGAATATAGGGTGCAGGGGTATACTGAATAAAAGGAGTGACACAGAATGGCATCCAAGCAGCAGACCGTCAAAATCGAAGGCATGACCTGCGCTGCTTGCGCGACCCGGATCGAAAAGGGATTGAGCCGGATGGACGGCGTCGTGAAGGCGAACGTGAATTTGGCGGCAGAGCAAGCGACGGTGGAATATGACGAAGGACAGCTCTCGCTTCAGCAGGTCACGGATAAGATTGAGAAGCTGGGCTACAAGGTTCCGGCGGAGACGCTTGATGTGGACATCGAAGGGATGACGTGTGCGGCGTGCGCGACCCGGATTGAGAAAGGGTTGAAGCGTCTGCCGGGGGTCGACTCCGCCAATGTCAATCTGGCCGCCGAATCGGCCCGCATTACCTTTACCGGCTTGCGTCCGGAAGATATATTGCAGAAGATCGAACAGCTCGGCTATAAGGGCAAGGTGAAGACGGGGGAAGCGGGAGCGGAGGGGGCGCCGAACCGGACCGCGTTGCGGCTGCGCAACTCGTTCATCATCTCCGCTATCTTGTCGGTGCCGCTGCTCTGGTCGATGGTAGGACACTTCTCGTTCACCTCGTGGATCTGGGTGCCGGAATGGTTCATGAATCCATGGGTGCAGATGATATTGGCCGCGCCCGTTCAGTTCATTATCGGCGCCCGCTTCTACAGCGGGGCGTACAAGGCGCTGCGCAACGGCAGCGCAAATATGGACGTGCTCGTCGCGCTCGGAACGTCAGCCGCCTATTTCTATAGCGTCTATCTCGTATGGGAATGGATACGGGGGGGAACCCATCATCCGGATATGTACTTCGAGACGAGTGCGGTGCTGATTACCCTTATCCTGCTCGGGAAATGGTTCGAAGCGGCGGCCAAGGGCCGTTCTTCGCAAGCGATACGCGCCTTGATCGGCCTGCGGGCGAAGACGGCCACCGTCATCCGCGACGGCATCGAGCAGGAAGTGCCGGTGGATGATGTGCAGGTCGGCGACCGCGTCATCGTGCGGCCCGGTTCGAAGATACCGGTCGACGGCATCGTGCTTGACGGCACATCGACGATCGACGAATCGATGCTGACCGGCGAGAGCGTTCCGGTCGAGAAGGAGCCGGGCGACCGCGTGTACGGCGCGACGGTGAACGCGCAGGGCGCCTTCACGATGGAGGCGACGCAGGTCGGCGCCGAGACCGCGCTGGCGCAAATTATCCGCATCGTCGAGGAAGCGCAAGGCTCGAAAGCCCCGATACAGCGCATTGCCGACAAAATATCCGGCGTCTTCGTGCCGATCGTCGTCGGTATCGCCGTTGTCGTCTTCGGTCTGTGGTACTTCGCGATTGCGCCCGGCAACTTCGGGGAAGCGCTGGAGAAGCTGATCGCCGTGCTCGTGATCGCCTGCCCTTGTGCGCTCGGCCTGGCTACACCGACCTCGATTATGGCGGGGACGGGGCGTGCCGCGGAATACGGCATTCTGTTCCGCGGGGGCGAGCAGTTGGAAGGAGCGTACCGGGTGCAGACCGTCGTGCTTGACAAGACGGGCACCGTAACCGAAGGCGAGCCTTCCCTGACTGACTTCATCGCGAATGTTCCGGAACGCGAGCAAGAGCTGGCGCTCTTGGTGGCTGCCGCCGAGCGGCGATCGGAGCATCCGCTCGCCCAGGCGATCGTGAAGGGCCTCGACGCCAAGGGCTTGCGGGCGCTTACGCCGGAATCGTTCCAGGCGGAGCCCGGCTTCGGCATTATAGCCCGGGTTGATGGGCATGATATCGTTATCGGCACGCGGAACCTGCTGCGGAAGCAGGGCATTGATGCAGAGGAAGCCGAAGCGGAGCTGCAGCGGCTGGAGATCGAGGGCAAGACGGCGATGCTTGTCGCGGTTGACGGGCGCTGGGAAGGCATCGTGGCCGTAGCGGATCAGGTGAAGGCATCCTCGAAGGCAGCGATCAGCCGCCTGCACGGCATGGGCATCCGCGTCGTCATGATGACGGGTGACAATGAGCGAACGGCGCGAGCCATCGCCGGCCAGGTCGGGCTGGACGACGTGTTCGCCGAGGTCCTTCCCGAACAGAAGGCGCAGCATGTCCGCGAGCTGCAGCAGAACGGCACCGTCGTCGCGATGGTGGGCGACGGCATCAATGATGCGCCGGCGCTCGCGGCGGCGGATATCGGGTTCGCGATCGGAACCGGAACGGACGTGGCGATGGAGACGGCCGGCGTCACGCTGATGCGCGGAGACTTGAACGGCATCGCCGACGCGATGGAGATGAGCCGGCGGACGATGCGGAACATCAAGCAGAATCTGTTCTGGGCGCTCGTCTACAACAGTCTGGGCATCCCGGTGGCGGCAGCCGGCCTGCTGGCTCCTTGGCTTGCGGGCGCGGCGATGGCCTTCAGCTCCGTATCGGTCGTGCTCAATGCGCTGCGGCTGCAGCGTGTCAAATTGTAACCGGAAAGTCAAGGTTTTCAAGGCCGTGCCCGCATGGTATGATCGGATTACGGTCATAAGGTTAAGGGGGAACGAGCATGCACTTACGGGTGACAGCGGAAGCGAGTCAACGCTTTCAATCAGATTGGGGCTATACAGCAGGGGATACCGTGCGCATCTTCGTCCGATATAGCGGATTCAGTGCATCCGGGCCCTATTCCTTCGGCATAATGAAGGATCAGCCGCAGCATCCGGCGGTGTCGGAGACGGTAGACGGAATTACCTTTTTCATGGAGGAAAACGATCTGTGGTTCCTGGACAACCGCGAGCTGGTGCTGGATGCGAATGGCGAGGACATCGTCATCGTCCATGACGGTATGGCGATCTGACGGACGCGTTACAGGAGAGACTGTCCTCCGTCGCGATGATGGATAAGAATAGAAGCATTGCAGATGGAAGCAAGACTGCCGGGATCATTCCTGGCAGTCTTTTTTCGTTGTCCGCCCCTGCTATCATCTGTGGCCTGACGAAAGCAATCTCGTCCTGATTTTTCTGTACCGGTTGACAAGGATACGCTATGTCCCGTGAAATGAAATGAGGCAAAAAGAACTTGTCATTCCGCGCGCTTGCGTATATAATCATTCTCAATCGGACGAACGCCTCTGCTGAGGCACAGTCCGGATCAACAACATAGGGGAACAGGTGCTTTGCGTAACGGCAAAGCTTAATAGGGAAGCCGGTTCGAAGCCGGCGCGGTCCCGCCACTGTGACAGACGAGGCGCGGCTTATGAAGCCACTGGTCGATTGACCGGGAAGGCTGCCGCCACCGATGACGCTGAAGCCAGGAGACCTGCCTGTTCTGACAGCACTGTTTGTACCTACGGGAGATAGGGAAGTGTTCGTAGACTGGATAGCTCGGTTCGCATGCATGTGCACGGTCGGGTCTTATTCAATGCTCCGTTACGGACGTTTACGGGACATCTCTGTGCCTAGGGCTGGGATGTCCTTTTTTGCGTATGGTGATAGCGGCTCTATGCGTTCAGGGCGGGAAGCAGCCTGTCCCGAAGGAGCATGAAGACCCGCGGCAGGGTGTATTGCGATTTAATTCCTTGTTAACGGATAAGAATTATTGAATTTATTTTCCCTGTACTCCCGCTAGGAAGTTCCGATAAGGAGAGGAGACGCGACATGGCAAAAGGGCAAGTGATGACGAGTGTATCCGGGTATCCGCGCATCGGATACGACCGGGAATGGAAGAAGGCGTTGGAGCAGTATTGGGCAGGCAAGCTGACGTTAAGCGAGCTGGAGGCGGAGATGGAGCGGATCGAGCTGCTTCGCCTGGCGAAGCTGAAGGAGGAAGGCATCGATTTCATTCCTGTCAATGATTTCTCCTGGTATGATCATGTTCTCGATATGACGGCCATGTTCGGGCTGATCCCGGAACGGTTCGGCTACGAGGGCGGTCCGATTACCGCGGATCTGATGTTCGCGCTCGCGCGCGGCACGGAGACGGCGGTCGCCTGCGAGATGACCAAATGGTTCAATACAAACTACCACTATATCGTTCCGGAATGGGAAGGGAAGCCACCGGTGCTGACCGAGAATCGGCCGCTAGCCTCGTACCGGAGAGCGAAGGAGAAGCTGGGCATCGAAGGGAAGCCGGTGCTGGTCGGCCCGTACACCTATGTCCGCTTCATCAAGGGCATCCCGCAAGGCGAACGCCGGCAGGTGCTTGATCAGTTCGCTGATGTGTACGGCCGGATCTTGCATGAACTGGAGGCGGAAGGGGTCTCCTGCGTGCAGCTCGATGAGCCGGCCTTCGTGAAGCCGATGACGGCGGACGATTGGCAGGCGGCTCAAGCCGTATACGAGCGGCTTCGCCTAGCGGCGCCGGGCTTGACCATCTGGGTGCAGACGTATTTCGATTCGGTCTCGGGACTCGATTCGTTCCTGCAGCTCCCGGTGGATGTCTACGGCCTCGACTTCGTCCACGGGGAGGAGCGGAACGAAGCGGCGCTTCGCCAGACCGGCATTCCGTCCGGGAAGCGCGTCGCCTTCGGCATCATTGACGGGCGCAATATTTGGCGGGCCGACTTGCTTGCGGCGGCAACCTGGCTGGAGTCGATCGAGCCGATCGTGCCGCGGTCGCACTGGATCGTGCAGCCGTCCTGCAGTCTGCTGCATGTGCCGCTGACGGCGGAGCGGGAGGAAGCGCTGCCGGGGTATGTCCGCGGAGCGCTTGCATTCGCGGACGAGAAGGTGGCCGAGACGGTGCGGCTGGCCGCCCATCTGTCCGAGCCGACGGCGGAGAGCGCGGCACTGCTGGAAGCGAGCGCGGCTGACGTTCTCGCCTGGCGCGAGGAGCCGGCGCGGAAGCGTCCGCATGTCGTCGAGGCGGTAGAGCGCCTGATCCGGGATGCGGAGGCCGATGGCGGCCGCCGCGCGCCGTATGAGCAGCGGCGCGCAGCGCAGCGCCGCCGTTGGCCGGAGCTGCCGCTGTTGCCGACGACGACAATCGGCAGTCTTCCGCAGACGGCGGAGATTCGCAAGGCGCGGCTCCGCTTCCGTAAGGGCGAATGGAGCGCCGGGGCGTATGAGTCCTTCCTGCGCCAGGAAATCGAGCGTTGGGTGCGGATTCAGGAAGAGATCGGCATCGATGTGCTCGTGCACGGTGAATTCGAGCGTACGGACATGGTCGAATATTTCGGGGAGAAGCTGGACGGCTTCGTCTTTACGAAGTTCGGGTGGGTGCAGTCATATGGCTCCCGCTGCGTCAAGCCGCCGATTCTGTACGGCGATGTGGCTTTCCGCGAAGCGATGACCGTAGCGGAGACGGCGTATGCCCAATCATTGACGAAGCGGCCTGTGAAGGGAATGCTGACCGGACCGGTCACGATTCTCAATTGGTCCTTCGTGCGCGACGATGTTCCGCGCGAGCAGTGCGCTTATCAGCTTGCTTACGCGCTGCGCCAGGAGATTCAGGAGCTGGAGCAGGCGGGAATCGGCATGATCCAGGTCGATGAGCCGGCCGTGAAGGAAGGGATGCCCCTGAAGGCCGAGGATGCGGCGCGTTACCGGGAATGGGCGGTGCTCGCGTTCCTGCTGGCGACGAATGGGGCCGTGCCGGAGACGCAGATTCATACGCATATGTGCTACTGCGATTTCTCCGATATGGTGGAGACGATTCGCCGCATGGATGCGGATGTCATCTCGCTGGAGACAGCGCGCAGCGGCGGAGACATGGTTGATACGCTAAGGAAGGAGCGGTATGAGCTCGGCATCGGCTTGGGCGTCTATGATATTCACAGTCCGCGCGTCCCATCCGTAGGGGAGATCGAGCGCTTCATCGAGACCGCGCTGACGGTGCTGCCGGCCGAGTCGTTCTGGATTAACCCGGATTGCGGGCTTAAGACGCGCAATGAGCCAGAGACCGTAGCCGCGCTCAAGCATATGGTGGAAGCGACGGTGTCGGTGCGCCAAGCCCGTTCCGCGGCAGCGAAGCGGTAAGCCGGCGTGACGCGAGCGCGGGCGAGGCAGGCTCGGCTTACGGTGCCATGAAGCCGCGATGAGGATAGCCTAGCCTTGCCCGCATGGCTGCATCTCTCGCCATCGCGCCTCCCGTCATTGTGCTTCCCGTCACCGCGCTTCCGCCTTCGCGGATGCGCGGCGGCTGGGCGGCCTGCTGCCTACAGGAGCGACTCCGCTCCGTCAATGATGTTCTGGGCGCCGGTAATGTGGCTGGAGGCATCCGATACGAGGAACGCCACCAGATCGGCGACCTGCTCGGGCTTGCTGGGCCCATGTTCAAGCGGCTGGCAGCCTTGGGGATACTCGACCGGGATCGTGATGCGGTCTACGGACGGTCTTCGGTCCGTATTTTCAATGATATGGGTCTCGATGGCCCCGGGGCAGATGACATTCACGCGAATCCGATAGCGGGCCAGTTCTAGCGCCGCCATTTTGGCGAAGGCGATGTGGCCCGCTTTGGATGTGCTGTAGGCGCTCATTCCAAATCCGGAAAACTTGCGGCTTCCTTGATCGCGCTCTCGACGCGGGAAGCATCCTTCAGGTCGACATCGTACGTGATCGCCCGCCCTGGATAGAGGGCGTTCATCTGCTGTTCCGCCTCATAGGTCCGATCATCCTTCCGCTCGAGCAACGCGACGGTCATGCCCGCTTTCGCTTTTGCTACCTATTACCTCTGTAAATAGGTCCGAAAACAGAGGAAAGCAAAGGCATTCCATGTTATAATGGAACTGTAAGCGAATACATTATACTTGTTTCCTGAACACGATACAGGAACGGGAGAAAGGTGGGTTCGATGATGCGGTGGTTCAAGCGACGCAAGCCTTCTGCCCCCCGGCAAGAAGCGGTTCATGTTACGTTGGACGAGGTGAAGCGGGCGGTGCTCCAGTATGAGCAGGATATGCAGGAGCAAATACCCCGGACCACGCTGCTCCGTCCCGACCAAAGCATTGATTTGTCCCGATTGAAGCGTTACCTCGGCGGAATTTCGGATCAGCGCTTTTATATGTCCCGTATGACTTATGAGATTTTTGAGGAACAAGACATGCATATTCCGCTGTCCCTTGACGTTGTACAGGCGGCAGTTGACGATTATTTGGACCATCACGATGATTTGCCGGTCATTCCGGGAACCCGGAACCGCCAAGTTCATTACGACAAGCTGATCGAACGGCATTATTTAAAAGAGAAGCCGTCGATTCCGCTCTATTTGACGACAGAGCAGTTCATGCTGACCCATGAGCCCGACTGGACGGGGCGGCTGCACTAACCTGTGCGCAAGGCAGCAGCGCGAAGATAACAGGCACCGCGTCGCCTGCTGCCGTGGATATAGGCACGATGGGGATGCACAAGACCGGAGTTCCCGCAACGGGAGCTTCGGTTTTTTCATGGAGAAATGGCGGCTTGTTACATGATTCGGTCAGGCCGGATGGATTCGAACGAATGGAGTGAAAATGGATGCGGACCGCGGAAATGATGGGAACGGACCGAGGAGTATTCTAAATCTTTATGCAAGGCCAAGGCGACCCGTTGTGCATTCCGCATTTATATTGCGAATTTGATGAGCAGGGCTATTATTTCGAAGACCGGTTCGTGGATGAGTTTCGCGTTGTTATCATCAACTTAAAAGAGGCGGGCAATTCGTGTAAAATAAGAAAAGCCTCTGTTCATGGAGCTGGTTAAGGAATTTAGAAATCTATAGGGGGAACCCAAATGAGCATACTGAGCTGGATTGCCGAGCGCAAAATCGAAGCGGCGGTAGAAGAAGGCGTCTTTGACGACCTGCAGGGCAAGGGCAAGCCGTTGAAGCTGCAGGATCTGTCGCATGTACCGGAGCATCTGCGAGCGGGTTATTTGCTGTTGGATCATGCGGGTCTGCTGCCGGAGCGGCAAAAGCTGCGCCAGGAGATTGTCCGGCTGGAGCAGTTGCTCTCGGCCTGCACGGATGCGGAGGCCCGCGACGGCCTCCGCCGGCGTCTGACGGAGCGCCAGGTGCGGCTGGCCAAGATGTCGGAAGATCGCGGCTGGGCAGCGAATGAAGCATATTACCGGTATGAGAGCCGCATCCGGGACAAGCTGTCAGGCTCGGGCACGGAGAAGTGTTAGGGGGAAGGCGGCTTTCCCCGGCTCGAATGGCGCCAGGGGCGCGTAGGGAGCGTATGGAATGCCGCCTGCCTAGACACGCTATGGACATGATTGCGTGAAGCAAGGGAAGGATGACGCGGTATGATAGCAGCACATTGGAACGAATTGGAGCGGGAGCTGCCGCAGTGGCTGGAGGAGAGCCGCCGGATGGCGGCAGCCGGCAAAGTGGCTACCTATATTCCGGGTCTCGCTGAGGCAAGACCGGATGCGCTTGGCATCTCGCTGTGCGGGATACGGGGAGAACGAGTGAAGGCGGGCGAGACGGAGGAGCCGTTCACGATGCAGAGCGTGTCGAAGGTGTTTTCGCTGCTGCTCGCGCTCTTGGATAGCGGCGAGGCTGGGGTCTTCGCGAAGGTGGGCAAGGAGCCGACAGGCGATGATTTCAATTCGATTTTGAAGCTGGAACTGGTCGATCCCGGGAAGCCGTTCAACCCGTTCATCAATGCGGGAGCGATCGCGATCGCCTCATTGATCGAAGGCCGGACACCGGAGGAGAAGTCGGAGCGGTTGCTGGAATTTGTCCGGATGCTCGCGGATGATCCCAGCATCACCTGGAACAAGCGAATCTACGAGAGCGAACGGGAGACCGCTTACCGGAACCGTTCGCTGGCTTATTATTTGAAGGACAACGGCATTTTGGAAGGGGACGTGGAAGCGACGCTCGACGTCTATTTCCGGCAATGCGCCATCGAGGTCCGGACATGCCAGCTGGCGCGGATGGCGCTCGTGCTGGCGAACCGGGGTTGCGATCCGGCTACGGGACATTGTTATATTCCGAGAAAATATGTTCAGATCGCGACTTCGTTCATGACGACATGCGGGATGTACAACGCGTCGGGCGAATTCGCGCTTGAAGCCGGGATTCCGGCGAAGAGCGGCGTGTCCGGGGGCATCATGGCGCTCATTCCGGGCCAGCTGGGTATCGGCGTCTATGGCCCGGCGCTCAATGAGAAGGGGAATAGCGTGGCTGGCGTACATATGCTGGCGATGCTGTCCGAACGATTTGAATGGAGTATCTTCTAGACTTGTTCATGGCCTTAGGCGGCGGCGGTTGCGCCGTTCGGCCAAATCGTTCCGCACCAGCCAGCCTCCTCCCGCATAGGCTGATGTATTCCAGTCAATGTAAGGAGTGTCCGCCATGGCGCCTTATGTGCCCGGACCCCGTGATCCATCCGCGTCCGGGAGCGTGGCAGCGAGCGGAACATCTTCAATCCCCAGGCCCGATCCCTATCCAGCGGTGAAGCCGGATAAGTTCGTCGCCTCCGCATCGACATCGAAGCATCTGTCGCGGCAAGCGCTCAAGCTGCTGTCGGCCATTGAGGGGGATCGGAGTCTGGCCGCCTCGGTTATGGATGCTGCCCAGCGCGGCCATAACCAGGAGGTGATGCGGCTGCTTCGCTCAACGGGGATCTCGGTCCCGATCGCGGTCAAAGTGACGCCGGCAGGCATTCGGATCGCGCTGCGGCCCGATACGGATCCGAACGATTGCTGCGAACTGGATGTGAAGATGCGGTGGAGCGGACCGGAGTGACGCATGATGCGCCCCGGTGTTCCGCATGCCGGCACGTTGTCATATGCGCAGAAGCGCCGGGTCCCTCAACAGGGAGCCGGCGCTTCGTTATGCGCTAGAGTGATTACGATTACTCCGGGAACCGTTCCCGAATGACGGTCTGTTCCAGCGGGAAGCGCCCGGGCGGATGGGCAGGCGCAGCCGCTTGCCCGATCGTGACGAGCATGACCGGGACATACCGCTCCGGAATGCGGAACGTCTTGATGAGTTCGTCCCGGCGGAAGCCGCCGATCGGACATGTGGCGTACCCTGCAGCAGTTGCTGCGAGCATAAGCTGCATGGCGGCCAGGGAACCATTACGGATCGCTTCCTCCACGCCGACTTGAGGCGATGACGCATAAGCCCGATTAATATTGCCGACCAGCGTGTCATGCACCTGCTGCGTAATCGAACCCGCCGACAACTGGGCGCCGTAGATATCGGCAGCGACCCGATTCGCTTGTGTGTCGCCCAGAATGGCGACGACCGCGGAGCAGTCGACGATCTGCTGCTGATTGTTCGCGATCGGAAGTAAGGCCCGCTTGTTCTCCTCTTCCTCGATCACCAGAAAGCGCCAATGCTGCAAATTCCATGAGGACGGGGCCGTTCCGGCCAAGCGCAGTATTTCATTCATGTCTGCTTCCGGGATGCGTACGCCCGCAACATATTTGCGCACCGAATGCCGGGCGCGCATCGTCTCGGCAGCCGTGGCCGCAGCGTGCTGTTGGTTCATAGCGATAATCATCCTTCCTATTGTCTACTTGAGTAGCATCGGCTGAGACAGCCTTGATTTATCCATAGCCTTAATACTAACTATATTATAGTAACATATGTTATGTAATTCCGCTATGCGTCAGGGAACCTGCGCTGGCGCGCGGTTGCCATTGTGTCCGAATCTGTCACGGAACCATTTTTAGACGATTTAAAGATTTGTTTTCCTTCGCGGGCCGGCCATATGATTGAAGTAGCAACACAGATTATGAAGCTACTCACCGGAAGGAGGAATACCCGTGTTGATTCAAGCGGAGCAACCGTTGATTCATTCGGAAGAACAATTGGAGCAAGTGCTGTCTACTCCATCCCAGCGGCTGATCGAGGACGTACGTCGTCTGGATGGTGATATTATGCTGCTTGGCGCGGGAGGCAAGATGGGACCTACGCTGGCGAAGCTGGCGGTCGAGGCGATACGTGCAGCCGGCGTGGAGAAAAAGGTGTATGCCGTATCTCGCTTCTCTGAAGCGGGTCTGATGGATAAGCTGGCTGCCAGCGGGGTAGAGGCGATCTCCTGTGATCTGCTGGATGACGATGCGCTGCAGGCACTGCCTGATGTGCCGAATGTCATCTTTATGGCCGGCACCAAGTTCGGAACGACCGGGAAGGAGCATCTGACCTGGGCGATGAACACGTACTTGCCGGGACGGGTCGCCCAGAAGTTCAGGTCATCCCGCATCGTCGTCTTCTCTACCGGCAATGTGTATCCGCTTACGCCGGTGAAGCAGGGCGGAGCTCCCGAGAGCCAGTCCCCGGCGCCAGTCGGCGAATACGGACAATCCTGCCTCGGCCGTGAACGGATGTTCGAGCACTTTTCGAGGCAATACGGGACGCCGATTTGCATTTACCGGTTGAACTATGCCATGGATTTGCGCTATGGCGTCCTGCTTGAAATCGCCAAGTCAGTAGCATCCGGACAACCGGTCGATCTGACGATGGGCCATTTCAACTGCATCTGGCAGGGGGATGCCAATGAGATTGCGATCCGGGCGCTGCTCGCTTGCGATACGCCGCCGGCCATCTATAACGTGACCGGTCCGGAGACGGTGCCGGTCCGTTATGCGGCCGAAGAACTGGGAAGACGGCTCGGCAAGCAGCCGATCTATACGTCTGAGGAGTCCTCCGTGGCTCTGCTCAGCAACGCATCATCGACCATGCAGCGGTTCGGATATCCTTCCGTGGCCCTGCAGACGCTGTTCGACTGGACGGCGGCATGGGTGAAGCAGGACGGCAAGACGATTAACAAGCCGACGCATTTCCAGGAACGGGAGGGGAAATTCTGACATGGCTGTGAACTGGACAGAAGAGCTGACGCGGGCGCTCCACGACGGCCTGTGCATTCCGGCCCACCCGTTGGCTTTGAACGAACATAGGCAGCTGGATGAGCGCTATCAGCAAGCGCTGACCCGCTATTATGCGGCTTCGGGCGCCGGCGGCATCGCTATCGGCGTGCATTCTACGCAGTTCGAAATCCGCGACCCGAAGCATCGCCTCTATGAGAAGGTGTTGGCCTTGGCCGCGGAGGAAGTCGAGCAGGCCCGGCTCGCGAGACCGTTCCTGATGGTCGCCGGACTATGCGGGCCGACAGAGCAGGCGGTAGAAGAAGCCGAGACGGCGAGCGGCCTTGGTTATCATGCTGGCCTGCTGAGCATGGGCGGGCTGTCCGGCTATTCCGAGGAGGAGCTGCTGGAGCGGACAAGACGGGTTGCCGCGGTCATGCCGGTGTTCGGCTTTTATTTGCAGCCGTCTGTGGGCGGCCGGGTGTTCAGCTATTCGTTCTGGAGAGCGTTCGCCGACATTCCCGGTGTCGTCGCCATCAAGATGGCGCCCTTCAACCGCTACCAGACGATCGACGTCGTGCGTGCGGTATGCGAGTCGCCGCGGCGCGATGAGATTGCGCTCTACACCGGCAATGACGACAACATTATCAATGATCTGCTGACCGTGTTCCGGTTCCAGGTGAACGGAGAGACGGTGGAGAAGCGCATCGCCGGCGGACTGCTCGGCCATTGGGCCGTCTGGACGCACAAAGCGGCCGAGATGCTGGCGTCGATTAAGGCGGGGCGGGCTTCCGGCGGGATCGACTCCGAATGGCTGACCCGCAATATTGAAGTGACCGATTGCAACGCGGTGCTGTTCGATGCGGCCCACCAGTTCGCCGGCTGCATTCCCGGAATTCACGAGGTGCTGCGCCGGCAGGGGCTGCTGCCGGGCATATGGTGTCTCAATCCGGAGGAGACGCTCTCTCCGGGCCAGGCGGAGGAGATCGGCCGCATCCAGCGGGATTATCCGCATTGGAACGATGATGCGTTCGTCAAGGCTCATCTGGAGCAATGGCTGTCCTGAATGCGATTATGATATGATACGGGTATCTGCATGATGCGGACAACAACTTCAGTGAATGAGTGGAGTCGATAGCTATGCCGGACATGACCGAACAACCCGTATCGGAACGCATTCAGATTGGACTGGCCGGCTGGGGGGATCATGATATTTACCCGCCGGGAACGAAGGGGACGGAGAAGCTGGCGGAATACGCCAAGCGGTTCCCTGTCGTCGAGATGGACAGCTCCTTCTACGCGATCCCGTCGCCGGAGCGGATGGAGAGCTGGGCCGCCCAGACTCCGGACGGATTCCGCTTCGTCGTCAAGGCGTACCAGGGGATGACGGGCCATACGCGGGGCCGCATTCCGTATGATAATGCGCAAGCGATGTTCCAAGCCTGCCGCGAGGCGGTCGAGGTGCTGCATGCCGCCGGGAAGCTGCACTCCGTGCTGTTCCAGTACCCCCCCTGGTTCCACTGCGTGCGCAGGCATGTCGACATCCTGCGGCGCACCCGCCAATGGATGGGATCGCTGCCAGTGACACTCGAGTTCCGGCACCAGAGCTGGTTCACCCCGGAGATGCGCGAGCGGACGTTGGCGTTCATGCGCGAGGAAGGCTGGATTCACAGCGTCTGCGACGAGCCGCAAGCCGGAGAAGGCTCGATTCCTATCGTGCCGGTGCCGACTGACAAAGGGCAAACGCTGATTCGCCTGCACGGCCGGAACGCATCCGGCTGGCAATCGCAGGGACAGGCGAACTGGCGGGATGTCCGCTATTTGTACCGCTACAACGAGCAGGAGCTGCTGGAATGGAAGGAGCGGCTGTTGGCGATGCTGGCCGAGACGGAGCAGTGCTGCGTTATTTTCAATAATAATTCCGGCGGCGACGCCGCTCCGAATGCGCTTCAGCTGATGCGTCTGCTCGATATGATACCTCCGTCTATCGGACCGGAGTGGGAGCAGATGAGCTTGTTCGGGGATACGCCGTAACCGAAGCGGCGGCAGTGATACGCAATAGGGGGAGGGGATGGCCTGAGGGCCATCCCTTTGCCGCGTGGCCAGGTTTGCGGGATGGAGGAGGAGGTCTCATGTTCGGATACATGGTGTAAAACGACATAGGCGCGATGACGAAGCCGCACCACGGAATGAGACAGCCATGAACAGGAGGCCTGGCCATATGAATACCGAACAGATGATGACATGCATCCGGGAATGCCTCGAATGCATGAAGAAGTGCAACCAGTGCTATGATGCATACCTTCAGGAGGATGAGGTGAATCCGATGACCGCCTGTATCCGGCTGACGCGGGATTGCGCGGACGTGTGCGTCCTGGCGGACCAATTCATGACCCGGAACAGCGAGCATATGAAAGAGGCTTGCGTGCTGGGCGCGAACATTTGCACTCGATGCGCGGAGGAATGCCGGAACCATGCTTATGAACATTGCCAGGCATGCGCCGCAGCCTGTGGGGCTTGTGCGAAGAAATGCCGCGCGATGGCGGCCGCATAGGCGAAATGGTGTTAGGGATGCGGACAGTTGCAAGTCTGCAGCCCCGGCTCATTCCAAAACTCGAACTTCTAGGTCTCTACTTCCTCCGCGCCGTAACGATTCAAGCAGTGACGCCGGAATCGGTCCCACGAGAAGGCACCAGTAGTCGATCGATTGCGGCGGACTGACGCAGCTTGCCTGGTAGAACACCTACTTGCCCGGATCGGCCCGCCAGCAAGGAAGGCATGAAGCCCAGTTCCACGAAGGGCTTGAGGCCGCCGGACAGCAAGAAGTCGAACAGTTGATCCGCGAAGCCGAACAACTGGTCCACGAACCGGAAATGGAACCTGGGCCGCCCAGCCTCGTCCTCATCGCAGACCATCATCTCCTCGTCGAAGATGCCATGAAATCGCAAATAGCGGAAGAGGTACCCCCGCTGCACATGCCGCAGTTGATCCTGAACATCGACATGAATACCTTCCTTGGCTTTGCCGATCGTGATCTACTGCTTCCACGGATGCCGGATCGACTCGTCAGGGACGGGCAGGTCGACATCACAGGCGGTCTCTCCCGCCTCGCAAATATCATCATCCGCTGCACCAAGCGATTGTCTGCGCTGCAAAAACGGATTGATCATCCTCAGCACGCTGGATGGATTGAACGCCAAATAGTTGGCCGATGCCTTTTTCATTTGCTCCACCAAAGCTGCAGCATCTCTCGCACCTCCGGTCATCTGCTCCACCAATACTGCAAGAATGCAGCAATTTCATTGACACGAGTATGCAAAAATAGGATTGCTGCAAAAATACAGCAATTCCCCTACGGCAAGGCGTAGATAGCGTTCAAAGTGGCGAAATGATGCAGGTTTGCAGGATTTTCGCGGAATTTTGCCTCTTCAGGCTAAAAATGCTGCGCCTGTGCAGCAATTTCATGCGGGGACCCGCTTGTTGCACGCGCGGTCCAGCCTGCTGCATGCGGGACCTGCTTGCCCTAACCTTTTCTGCTTTCCCGGCCCCACCCTTCCTAAGAAAAAGACGGACGACAGGACTTTGTCGACCGTCTGGAACAAGATGGGCATGCCGCCCCCCTTGTCTAGGTGTGTTATTTCGATTCCGAGCCGACGGTGAAACGTTGCTTCAGATGACGAGACTGCTCGAGCTCGTCCACGACGGCGATCGCATAGTCTGCATAGCTAACATAGCTTTGTCCCGCCGCGTTGATGAGAAGCTGGTCTTTCCCTGTCACGTACTTGCCGGTGCGCGGTCCTTCCGGATCGAAGAAGGCGGAAGGGCTGATGAACGTCCAGTTGATGGAGCTGGCCCGCAGATCCTCCAGATTTTGTCCTTGATTTTGGGCGGTCGGGAGGTATTCCGCCGGGAAGTCCGGCGTATCCATGACGCGGACCGTTCCTTGCTCATCGGCGAACAGGCTGCCTGCTCCGCCCACGACGATCAATCTGGTGTTCGGCACATCCTTCAGCGCTTCAATCAGCACACGTCCGGCTTCGACATGAAGATGCTCGCTGCCCGGTGCCGCCCCGAATGCATTGATGACAATGTCGAAGGGACGCAGGTCGTCTGCGGTAAGGTGCAACACGTCTTTCTCCAATACGCGCGGCGTGGACAAATCCGCAAGCTTCGACGCGTCTCTTACAATCGCGGTTACTTGATGTCCGCGCTCCAATGCTTCTGCCATAATCAGGCTGCCGGATTTGCCGGTTGCTCCGATAATTCCGATATTCATGGAAATCACTCCTTTTCTTGTCATCGATTCATCATGCTACTTATGTTGTAACCTATTCAGGTACAACATATTCACAAAATCACTTTGCATCAGGCCTATGAAAGTCATCTGTTGTAACCATTATAGTTACAACACTTCGCTGCTGTCAAGCTTGATTTTCAATCCTATTCTCGGATGCGGGGTACAGGGCGATGCAGGGCAGCTTCGGTTCGGTCTCCCGGACAAGCGCATCATGCGGGCGTCATTCATTGATTTTCAGAAATTTTCTCTTCCCATTCCAGCGAACTTGTTGTATACTTCTCGACATATTCGATCGACACAATGCGACTTTCAGTGCCGATGCTGGCAGGGGAAGACGCCTATTATTAGCAGCGACTCTTTATTCTCGTATATGTGCAGGAATCGGCCTGCATGTTTCTACCCGATCACCGGAAATGATTGGACTACGGGAACCCGATTCGACAGCTTGCCGCGAAGGGCGCGCCGCGCCGTTTATCGGTCTGCTGCCGTGATCGATCATGCCGCAAGCCGGCATGATTCGGAGCGGTTCTCCAAGCCTGTGGCTCTCATTTCCTTGTGAAATGCGTGGCACGGGCTTTTTGCCATTGGCATGGTGCATCGAATGCGGAAAAAGACGGACAGGCTGCCATTATCGAAAGGGGAACGTAATCAGTGAAACGGCTTCAGGACAAAGTGCAGCAAGAGGGATTGGTGCTAAGCGACCGCGTGCTTAAGGTGGATTCCTTCTTGAACCATCAGATGGATCCGGTGCTTATGAAGGAGATTGGGGAAGAATTCGTGAAGCGCTACGACGGCGAGCGAATTACGAAGGTGCTGACGATCGAATCATCCGGCATCGCGCCCGGCTTAATGACGGCGCTGGAGCTCAATGTGCCGCTCATCTTCGCGAGAAAGCAGAAGTCGCTGACACTGCGCGACGATATATTTGTCGAGAAGGTATACTCCTTCACGAAGCAAGAGACGAATGAAGTAACCGTATCCAAAAAATTCCTCTCGCCGGATGATCGCGTCATTATCATCGATGACTTCCTCGCGAACGGCGAAGCGGCCTCCGGCCTGGCCCGCATCGTCGAACAGGCAGGGGCGGCTGTCGTCGGCTTCGGCATCGTCATTGAGAAGTCGTTCCAGCCTGGCCGCGATCATTTGCTGGCTGCCGGCTACCGCGTCGAATCGCTGGTCCGCGTCGCGTCGCTGACGGACGGAACCGTGACCTTCGTCGATGAGACGCAGGAGGTGGCCGCCGAATGAGCATGGTGGACAACAAGGTGTTCCAAAAGCACCGCCACCCGCTGAAGACATTCTCGCTCGGTCTCCAGCATGTGCTGGCGATGTACGCCGGCGCGGTCATCGTGCCGCTGATCGTCAGCAGTCAGCTCGGCTTCACCCAGGAACAGACAACCTATCTCGTCGCGATCGATCTGCTCATGTGCGGCATCGCGACGCTGCTGCAAGTCTTTACGAACCGCTTCTTCGGAATCGGCCTCCCGGTCGTCCTCGGCTGCGCCTTCCAGGCAGTCATGCCGATGATCGCCATCGGTTCGCAGTACGACATACCGTATATTTACGGGTCGATATTGGCGATGGGCCTGTTCGTCATTCTGTTCGGCGGATGGTTCGGGAAGATGATTCGCTTTTTCCCGCCGGTCGTGACCGGTTCGGTCGTCACCATTATCGGCATTACGCTCATTCCGGTCGCCTTCGGCAATCTGGGCGGCGGACAGGGAAGTCCCGACTTCGGCAGCCCGGACAATCTGATGCTCGGGTTCGGCGTTCTGATTTTTATTGTGCTGCTTAATAAATTTTCGAAAGGCTTCATGCGTGCGATTTCGGTCTTGATCGGCCTGCTGATCGGAACGTTGGCCGCGGCCCTGACGGGCAAGGTCGATATTGCTCCTGTGCTGGATGCCAGCTGGTTCCATGCCGTGCAGCCATTCTATTTCGGAATGCCGAAGTTCAATCCGACAGCGATATTAACGATGATTATCGTCGCGATGGTCGGCATCGCCGAGTCGACTGGCGTATTCATGGCTTTGAGCAAGATCGTGGACCGCGATCTCGATTCGAAGGACCTGGCCCGCGGCTATCGGGCCGAAGGGCTGGCCATCTTCATCGGCGGTTTGTTCAATGCGTTCCCGTACACGACCTTCTCGCAAAATGTCGGCCTCATCCAGATGAGCCGCGTCAAGACGCGGGACGTCATCGTCGTCGCGGGCGGCCTGCTCATGCTACTCGGCTTCGTGCCGAAAATCGCCGCGCTTACGCTGCTTATTCCCGATTCGGTGCTGGGCGGAGCGATGGTCGCGATGTTCGGCATGGTCATCTCCAGCGGTCTGCGCATGATTGGTTCCCAAGTCGACCTGAACCGTCACGAGAATCTGTTCGTCATCGCGTGCTCGGTCGGGATGGGGCTTGGGGTCACGGTTGCGCCGGGCATCTTCGACAGCTTGCCTGACACGGTGCGGATTCTGACCGACAACGGGATCGTCGCAGGGACGTTCACCGCGCTCGTCATGAATCTGCTGTTCAATGGCGTGAAGCCGCAGCCGGCGGAGGCGAAGACGCAGGAGTCCGATGAGGAGACGATTGTTGCCTGAGCCTATCAAATAAAAGCAATGCCCCGCTTCCTTCCGGAGCGGGGCTTCTGTTATTGCCGGATTAATCGGCTTCCGTATAGTTGCGGCTGCGGAAGAACAGGGCGAGCGTGCCCGGACCGGAATGGGCGCCGATCGCGCAGCCGATCGATCCGGTCATAATGTTATGCATGCCGAACCGTTCGTTGATGATTTGCTTCAGCATCTCCATCGCTTCCGTGTCGTCGCCGTGAGCGATGCCGATCAGTTGATCCTTGTCCTCCAGATTGGCGCGCTGCTCCATCAGGTCGGCCAGCCGCTGGATCGACTTCTTCCTTCCTCTGACCTTGTCTACAGGGATAAGCTTGCCTTCCTCCACGTGCAGTACCGGCTTAATGTTCAGCAAGCCCCCGATGACGGCGGAAGATTTGCTTACCCGCCCCCCGCGGTACAAGTATTCCAGATCATCCACGGTAAATACATGCTCCAGTTCTGCTGCCAAGGCACGTACCTTGGATACGAGACGCTCGCGGGACATGCCATCGGCCGCCCAGCGCGCCGCTTGTTCGACGACGAGGCCGAAGCCCATGGAGGCGCATTTGGAATCGATGATATCTATCGCTGCGTCAGGATAATCATCCTTCACCATGTCGAGCATCATCCGTGAGGACGCGTATGTACCCGATAACTCGGAAGAGAAGGCGATGTAGATCGCATCTTCGCCGGCTTCCGCGATGGCCGTGAAGGTCTGCTGGAACCGCTCCATCGGAACCTGGGAAGTCTTGTACACCAGCCCTTGGCGCATGCCGTCGAACATTTGCTTCGGTTGTATAGTAACGCCGTCCTCGTATTGATTCTGATCGAGAGTTACGATTATCGGCAGCACCGTGATGTTCAGCTCCTCGAGGACGGACGGGGGAAGGTCGATCGCGCTGTCTGTAAGGATACGAACTTGATTCATGAGGATACCTCTCCTTAACAAGCTTTTTCTTTTATCATACCATGTCTTGGCCGGATACGATGCGAAAAATGCGCGCCCCCGAAATCCTGCGGCATATTTGACGCTCCTTCGTCATACCCGTAAACGAACCGGTTGCGGGGGTGTCCTCGCGCGGAGCATGAGGGAGGGAAGGTGAAAGGAAGCATGGCGAAAAATAAACGGGGAAAATCGCTGTGGAAGCTGCCGGCGCGCGGGAGAGGAACCTGCCCCGTCTGTGCAAGCACGCGAACCAAGCTGCTCTACAGCCGGACGAAGTCCGACGGGCAGACATTGAATGTATGCAAGAAATGCTATCCAGCTGTGCAGGAACGAATTGACGCCTGCACCGGCTGAAGGCGCGCAACGGCAATACGGCAATGTGTAACGGAGGCATAGCATGGAAGCGCGCGGAGGGTTTGCCTTCCGGGGAAGGTATGCTTCCTGGCGGCGCTTAGCATCATTCTCCCCTCGGCTCAGCCTGAAGCGGCACGAGGAGAAGAGCAGGAGCGGCGGGATTCGTTCGGAATTCCGCTGCCTCTGTCCTATATGTACAAGTGCCTAGTAAGAAGCATGCTGATGCCTCAGATCTTCAATGTGAGATGAAAGGCGTTTGTCTTATCCAAGCAGGGACCTCTAGCTCACGGATGAGAAAAGCCGCAATATCCGAGTTCGTTATCGACGACCCGGGCATATCGTACAGATTGACTTTGATATTGCCTTTGCAGGGTCCTTCTTTGACGAACGGCAAGCGAACAAGCGACCAATCGATATGCTGGCTCTGCAAGAGGATGTCCAGCTCTTTGCACTTATCCGCCATCAACTGGGGAAAAAACAGCTCGAACGCCCGGGCACCGATCCGGTTGACGAGGCGCTTCTTGTCTCCCGGAACGTCCAGCGAGCCCCCGCTGACTCCGATGTAGCGCCGCATCCCGTATTCCTGCATCACTTCAAGAAGGTGCGAAGTAACGATGCTGTAAATCGGAACGGCCCTCACGGGCTGCCCCAATGTATTGATGACGGCATCACAATCCTGCAGCAGCTCGCGAATCGTCTGGATGTCCTGCGCGTCTCCCTCTCTGATTTCGATAAGCTTATCCGCTGAAGGCATGTTGGCAGGCCGTCTAGTCAGCATCCGTACATGATACCCTTTTTCCGCTGCGGTGCGAGCAATATGGCGCCCGACCTTTCCGTTGCCGCCGATCAATGCGATGCTTCGAATCTGTTCCATAATTCCTCCTTCTGGTGCGTTATTATGAAGCGTTAAGTCCTTCCGATTATGATAATTACGTCAATTTATGATAATTACGTCAATGCCAGATTTCATAGTGCTAGATTATTAAGCAATGGATAGCTTACATCTATAGCAGTTAGGTACGATCCTGCAGGGAGAAAGGTTCCGATAAATTCTCCGGGGGGCTATGCCGGGATCCGGCTGCTTCATTCATCCATAACAGTCCCAAATCAATGGGTGGTCGCGCATACCGTTTATCTCTGTGAAAGGCTGGGCTGACTGAGCGGGATAGTGAACGTATAGCTGACCGAATGGGATAGTGAACGTATGTCTGACTGAATGGGATAGTGAACGCATAGCTGACTGTGCGGGATAGTGAACGTATGGAGGCGGGACCACGGAGGAGAGGAGCTGAATCTAAAGCCGATCGAACCGATTTGCCTGTGCGGCCGCCCTGTGTGCTTCGAATGAGCGGCAAGGAGCCAGAGATGCTGCTGAAGCGGAGGAGACACTTTTTTTATTGACTATGGAAAGGATTTCAGATAAAATGAGGCAAAGGAAAGCGCTTACGAGGCAAAAAGTAGTAAAAATGCGGTTGGAAACAGAATTGAATAGCAGAATCACTCGTTTTTTTTATCATTTTTATGGAATCGATACCATACGATTTTCGACCGAGAAGACATATGGAGGTGAGCCTCGCTTATCCAACGACATCCTAGATGATAAGGGAAGGACTGATGGAATGCACACGAATGCTCACGCGTCCGGAATCCATTCGGGAAGATGGCGGAAGCTGTGGAAAAAAATTTTGCTGCACAAATATTTATATTTTATGCTGCTGCCTTGCATTGTGTACTTTATCATTTTCAATTACATTCCGATGGGCGGCCTCATCCTGGCCTTCAAAGAGTACAAGTTCAATATGGGCATCCTGGGCAGTCCCTGGATTGGCTTTCATTACTTTGAAACCTTTTTCAATGACTATCAATTTTGGACCCTGATTAAAAACACGCTCATCATCAGTTCGCTGAAGCTGTTTGTCGGCATGCCTTTTCCGATTGTGTTGGCGCTCATGTTCAACGAAGTGAGACATAAGCGGTTCAAAGGCATTGCGCAAAGCATTTCTTATTTGCCTCATTTTATCTCCTGGGTGGTCGTGGTCGGCATGCTGCAACGCATCTTGGCGCCGGACACCGGGCTGCTCAATCAGGCCATCGGCGCTATGGGCGGAGACGGCTCCACTTTTTACCTAATGGAAGGCGATTATTTTTACTCTATCATGTTTTGGAGTTACATATGGAAAGGGATCGGCTGGGAATCGATTATTTATTTGGCGGCCATATCCGGCATCAATCCTGAACTGTATGAAGCCGGAAAAATTGACGGAACGAACAAATGGAACGAGATTTGGAGCATTACGCTTCCCTCGATACTGCCGACGATCGTCATCTTATTCATCTTGTCGCTTGGCAACATCTTATCAGCGGGCTTCGATCAGATTTATCTGTTACGAACACCCGGGAATATGCATTTGGCGGAAATATTGGATACGTATATTATTCGCGTCGGGTTGCAGAACGGCCAGTTCGGCTATGCGACCGCAGTCGGGATGGTTCAGGGGGTTATTGGCCTGATTCTTGTCATTGTTGCCAATAAAATATCCCGCAAAGTTTCCGACACTTCTTTATGGTAACGTTACCAGATTCCATGTCTTGCTATGCATCATATGAACGGCGCCGAAAGGCGTTTTTCATAAACCTATTTGAAAAAAGGGGTGTAGGCATGAAAAGAAAGTGGGGAAAGAGGACGGCATTATTGCTTGCGATCATCATGTTGCTAAGCGCTTGCAGCGGAGGAGGGAGTAGCAGCAAGTCAGCGGAAGGCGGCGGTTCGGCGGATGCGGACCAGGGAGAGAAGCCGGCCACCTGGATCGCGGACCGCACGATTAAAGGGCGGATTTTCATGAACGGCGTCATGAATGACATTTCCCAGAATCAGATTGATAACGAGGTCGCCAAAAAGATAAAAGAGCTGACCGGCATTACACTGGAGTGGGAGAACACGCCGGCCAACAGCTCCCTGGAAGGCTTGACGGCCGGGCTGGCCACCGGGGATTTGCCGGATGTTATCGTCAGCTATTTGAATCATAGCGGCCGGCCGGAAATGCCGGTTCTGCTCAAGGCGGCGCGTGAAGGGATGTTTACGGACCTTACGCCTTATTTGAAGGATACGAAAATTTACAGCAAATATTTCGAAGACGGCTATTTGCCGGTCGATACGAAAAACGGCGTCATGTTCCGCCCGGAATTCAACGGCTCATCGTATTTCGTGCATATGCGGATCAACCGCGAGGGCGGACAGGAAACCCGGAAATGGGTAGGGGGCCCGCATATCCGCAAAGATATTGCAGAAGCACTGAATGTGGATCCGAAGTCGATTACAACCTCCGAGCAATTGTATGAATTGGCGAAAAAAATTAAAGCCGGCAACTTCAAAGACGAGAACGGCAAAGATATATACCCGATCGGGCCTCGTTATTGGGGCGGCAATGACAACAGTTACCTTTACTCCGATCTGTGGTGGGGAGATGAAGGATTTTTCCGGGACAGCGACGGCGCAATCAAGCACGAGAGCCAGACCGAGTACTCGATGAAGCGGATCGAATTCGTTCAGAAGCTGCTCAATGAAGGCTTGATTCATCCTGAGTACTATACGATGGACGAGACGCGAGCGACAGAAGGGGCGCTGAACGGATCGTTCGCCATTATTTCCGATATGCATAACTATCTGGAGTTCAATAAAGATATGCATTACTTGCCGATCGGGCCGTTGGACAGCGTGGAAGGCCCGTATCAGATGGAATTGACTTATAAATCCGGCTACAACATCTGGGCGATCCCGGCTACGACGGAGCGGCCAGAGGAGATCGTGAAGTTCGCTGATTTCCTGGCCAGCCGTGAAGGCAAGCTGTTGTGGCAGTACGGGATCGAAGGCCGCGATTACACGCTGGACGAGAACGGCAATCCGATCGTGAAGCAGGAAGTCATCGATCTGAAGAAGCAGGATCCGAAGGCCGCGCAGCAGCTTGCCTTCCAGGGCGCTGGCGACACATGGGGCGAATACCTCGGCAATACGGATCTCGATCCGGTAGCCGACTTCGGCGAAGCGGAATATGGCAACGCCGCATTCCCGGCAGAAAATGAAGGCCCGAACAACATCGCCGATTATTTCGGCTGGGACGAGAAATATAAAAACGCTAAAATCCAAGACGGCTACGGTCCGCTCTCCTTCCTGGGCGAATATGAAAAGGGCACGGAGCTGAAAACGGCATTGGACAACTATAATGAGAGCTTAATCCGGGCGTATTATTCGAAGTCGAAGGCCGAAGCGGCCAAAATTATGGAGTCCGTGAATAAGCAGCTGGAAGCGGCCGATCTGCAAGGCTATATTCAACTGCTGGAGCAAAAGAGCAAGGATCCGGCCACGCCGATCGTGCTGAGTCCTTCGCAGTAAGCGGCACGCAGACAAGATCCGCAGAGGCTCTTGTCCCTGGGGACAGGAGCTTCCGCGGGGATGTATTCCCGCCTAATTCATGAGGAAAGGGGAACGACTGTGAACGATTTCTATAAAGTTTCTACAGGCGAAAAAATATACCGCATCGTCATCTATGTCGTCATTATCTTGCTATGCCTGTCGATTATTCTTCCGTTTCTTAATATATTTGCGCTGTCGTTCAATGCGGGGAAAGATGCGGAACGAGGAGGCATTTTCTTCTGGCCTCGGGTATGGACGTTGGAGAATTATCAAGAAGTGTTCAGCTCGTCCAATATTTTGGGCGCGTACGCGATCACGCTTTTCAGAACGGTTGTGGGCACCTTCTTCAGCGTATTCCTGACGGCGATGGCCGCCTACACCTTGAAGAGCAAGACGCTCCCGGGGGTCAAATTTTTTACGCTGATGATTTTCTTCACGATGCTGTTCAGCGGCGGCGTCATTCCGTACTATATGCTGTTGAAGCAGCTGCATCTCGTCAATACGATCTGGGTCTATGTCATTCCCGGGTTGTACAGCGCGTGGAATATTATCATTATGAGGACGTTCTTCTCGCAGATTAGCGTCAGTCTGGAAGAGTCAGCGAAGCTGGACGGCTGCAACGATTTTACGACCTTCATCCGCATTATTATGCCGCTCAGCAAGCCGGTCATTGCGGTCATCAGTCTGTTCAACGCGGTCGGCCATTGGAATGATTGGTTCACCGGAGCGTTCTATGTCCAAAAGACGAATCTGAGGCCGGTATCGACGCTTCTGCAAGAGATGCTGACAAGGCAAGACGCGATTCGCGCCGCATTAATGCAAAACGCGGGCACGACCTCGTATGAGATTTTGGAGAAGATGCAGGTGACGGGCAATTCATTGAAGATGGCTACCATTATCGTTGTCGTCACGCCGATCATTTGCGTGTATCCGTTTGTGCAGAAGTTTTTTGCCGAAGGCGTCATGATCGGATCGGTCAAAGAATAAGGAGAAAGCGAGGCTGTTCACCGTGGTAACGATCAAAAATCCATATGACAAGCAAGGAGTATGGCTGAAAGGCAGCTTTCACAATCATACGACCAACAGCCAATGCGGCACGCAGCCGCTTGAAGTTGTCTATCAGATGTACGGGCAGTATGATTATTTGGGCATCTCGGATCATGATGTCATTACGGCTCATGAAGGAGAGCGGCGTATTCCGACGGTATTCGAAGCGATGGAGGTGAGCAGTCCCGAGGCGCATATGCTGCTTGTCCAGCCGCCGCATTCGATTATGGAAGGCTATCATAATACGTTTACGATCGATAACTATCAGCGTTTGTCCGATGCCTGCCTTGCCAATGGCGGGATCAGCATTTTGGCGCATCCGAACCGGTATTTTTCGCAATTTTGGCGATTGGAGGATATGCTGAGCATGAGCGGCTATACGGGCATTGAGATTGTGAACGGCGACGGCAACCCGGAGTATGACGTGGCCTTCGACAAGTGGGATCAGCTGCTAAGTGCGGGCCGGACCGTATGGGGCTTCGGCAACGATGACTTCCATGTATATGGTCAGGAGAAGCGCGCCTGGAATATGGTGCTCGCGGAGCGGAATACGAACGACAGCATTTTGGAAGCCGTCAAGGCGGGCAGCTTCTATGTATCTACCGGGTTTGATTTCGCCGCGATCCATGCCGAGGACGGGCTGATTACCGTTGATCTGCCTGCGAATGAGAGATTGAATCGAATATATAAATATGTTACGCTGATTGGAAAAGAAGGCCAAGTATTACATGAAGAAACAGGCCGCCTGAACCGCGTCCAGTACCAATGCAGCGGGGATGAAGGCTATGTTCGCATCGCGGCATATCTCGAAGGAGGCTATGGAGCGTTCTCCCAACCTTTATTCGTGGAACAACATGCCTAGCAGGAACAATATATTTCGTATGGGGTAAAGGAATCGGTGGACTATGGCAGTGCGAATTAAAGACGTGGCCCGGAAAGCGGGCGTATCGGTTACGACGGTATCGCGAGTATTGAATAATGAGAAGTATGTAACGGATGAATTGAAGCAAAAAGTGCTGGCGGCCATTGAGGAGCTCGATTACAGTCCGAATCATATCGCCAGAAGTCTGGTGCGCCAGAAAACGAACTTAATCGGGGTGATTGTGCCCGATCTCGCAACCAGCTTCTACTCGACCATTGTGAGCAGCGTGGAGGAAGAGGCGAGCGAGAACGGCTACAATCTGCTTGTCTGTAATATTATCGAAGATATCGACAAGGAATTGAAATATTTGAACGTGTTCCAGGAGATGCGCGTCGAAGGCATCATTATTATGCATGAGAAGATCAATAACGAAATCAAGCAATTTTTAGATAAATCGAATATTCCTGTCATCTTCTCGAGCGTGAAGCCGGTGAACCGGAAGTTCCATTCCGTAATTATCGACGATTACGAGGCTGCTTATGAAGCGACGGAATATTTAATCTCGCTCGGCCACACCCGGATTGGGTTCATCGGGGGTGACATGAGGGATATTACGTCCGGTCAAAATCGATACGCCGCGTACCGCAATGCGTTAGCCAACTATGAGATTCCGATTGTATATGAATATATCAAATTCGGCGATTACAAGCTTCAGAGCGGATATGCCTTGATGGAGGAGCTGCTGCAATGCGATCCGCTGCCGACGGCGGTATTCGCCGTCAGCGACGACATGGCGCTGGGAGCGATGAATTGCATCAGCGACCACCAGTTGAAGGTACCGGAGCATATCTCGATTATCGGCTTCGACGGAAGTCCGTTCACCGAGATCATTCGCCCGCGGCTCACTTCGATGCAGCAGCCGATTCAGCGGATGGGCTCGGAATCGGTCAAGGCTTTGCTCCGTCTGATCACGGAACCGTCCAGTCTGAATCAGGATATCATTTTACCGCATGAGCTTGTTATCCGGGACAGTACCAGAAAGATAAAGTAATTTTTTTTATCCTGTTCTGGTAACGATACCATATCTATCATGACAACATTTCGAGAGAGGCAGAGATGAGGGGAAGGCTATTGAAAAAATATGACGCAGTCGTCATTGGAGACGCGAATATCGATCTGGTCGTGGTAGGCTGTCACGAGCTGCCGGCTCCAGGAGAAGAAGTCTTCGCTGACCAGATGCAGGTCCATGTAGGCGGAGGAGCGGCGCTGTTCACCCTGTCCCTGGCGAAGCTGGGATTGAAGCTGGCTTTCAATGGCGTATTGGGAAAAGACGGCGACGGGCGATACATTTTGAACGAGTTCCATAAGCATGGCGTGGATACGCAATATATTCAACTGAGCGAACGGAATCGCACCGGCATATCGATTGCGTTGAATTCGGACAAAGACCGCTCGTTCATCACGTATATGGGGACGAACCAAGAACTTGAGCTGCGGCAGCTTAATCTGAGGAGCGTCGAGCTGGCAAGACATGTGCATTTGACCGGCTACCGCGGACGCAGCAATCATGACGATTATATGCAGATGGCAGCCAAGCTGAAAGCGATGGGCGTAACCTTGTCCTGCGATGTCGGCTGGGATGATACGGGCGAGTGGTATGAAGGCATCTATGAATTGATGAAGATGGTTGATATCTTTTTCATGAACGAAACGGAAGCGTCGCACTATACCCGTTGTTCTCGCGAAGAGGACAGCATCGCGAAGCTAAGTCAGCACTCCCCGCATTTTGTCATCAAGATGAGCTCCAAAGGAGCGGTCGCTTGCATTGACGGTCAGATGACGCGCCGCGCGGGCTTTCAGGTGAATTCCGTGGACACGACCGGTGCCGGCGACGCTTTCAATGCCGGATATATGTTCGGTTACTTGGCGGGCAAGCCGGTGGAGGAATGCTTGTTGTACGGCAATGCGTGCGGTGCTTGCTCCGTTATGGATTATGGGGGAAGCACAGGCATTTCGGATATTGATACGCTAGAGCAATTCATCGCGGCCGCATCGGCCGGGTAATCCATAAGGCGGGAGGAGCTATCTATGAAACTGGCATTAATTGGCGGGGGCGGCGTGCGGGCCGTCTTGTTCACGAAAAGTCTGACCTTAAAAGCGGAGCAGACCGGGATTACGCAGCTTGTGCTCCATGATACTGATGAGGAGCAGCTGGCGATTATCGGCAAGCTGTGCCGGATCGTCATCGAGCAGAGCGGCATCGTTCTTCAGCTCGACACGACGATGGACGCCCGCGCGGCGCTGCGAGGAGCGGATTATATCGTCACGACAATCCGCGTCGGGAAGGAGCAATCGCGGTATATCGATGAGAAGATTGCGCTCGATCGCGGCTTGCTCGGGCAGGAGACGACTGGGCCGGCCGGCTTCTCCATGGCATTGCGAACGATTCCGGTGTTGCGGGATTATTGCGAATTAGCGAAGGAGGTCGCGCCGGATGCGTGGATCTTCAACTTCTCGAATCCTTCGGGTCTGGTGACGCAAGCGCTGCGAAGCTATGGCTATGACCGCGTCATCGGGATTTGCGATACGCCGAGCCATACGAAGCTTCGCATTGCGGAGGCGCTAGGTATAGATGAACGGAAGCTGCGCACCGAAGTGTTCGGCCTGAACCATCTGTCCTGGATCAGCAAGCTGATGGTTGAAGGCAAGGATCTGCTGCCCGAATTGAAGAATGATCCGGCTTTCGTGAACGCGGTCGAGGAATTGAAAATGTTCGATCCGGATTTGCTGCGGGAGCTGCCTTATTTGCCGAATGAGTACTTATATTATTACTACCATCGCGAAAAATCGCTCGCGAACATTCAACAGGCGGCAATGACGCGCGGACAAATGATTGCGCTGAACAATCAGGCGATGCTGGACGAACTGAAGCGGATGGATATCGACGCCAACCCGCAATTGGCGCTTCAAACGTATCTGTACTACACGCAAAAGCGGGAAGCGTCCTATATGGCAGCGGAAACGAACTCCGAGGCGAAGGAGATGCTGCCGATGGAGGAGTTGACGCTTCCCGAGACACTCGGCTATGCGGGCGTCATGCTTGATTTCGTGGAATCGCTGCAGACCGGATGCGAGAACAATATCGTGCTGTCGGTGCCGAACGAGGGGAGCATTGCCGGGTTCGAGGATGACGATGTCGTCGAGATTTCGTGCACGATTGATCAGGACGGGGCTCATCCGGTCCCAATAGGTGCCGTTCCCGAAGATATGCATCTGTTGATGAAATCGGTGAAGCTGTTCGAACGGCTGACGGTGGAGGCGGTCGCGAAGAAATCTCGAAGTCTGGCAGTGAAAGCGCTCTCGGTTCACCCGCTGGTGAATTCCTATTCTCTGGCGAAGGAGCTTGTAGACGATTACTTGGAAGCTTATCGCGATATGTTAGGAGAATGGAACCAATGACTACGAACGAACTTCATGGCAAGCTGACGGCGTTGAAGGAGAGAACTCCCTCGGGTTACTGGGGAGAACGAATCGTATCGCAACTGGAGTATATGAACCGCGTCTCGCTCGTTCAGGAGCGCCAGTGGGATGAGGCCCTGATCCCTGTCGTCGAATGGCTCCATGCCCGCCTCGATGACGAAGGCGTCATCGCGGAGCGGAGCGCGCGCCAGGCGGAGAGCATGCTGGCCGCATGCGGGCCGGCTGCCAAGAGCTATACGCTTCATTGCGCGGCCCATGCGCATCTCGACATGAACTTCCTGTGGGGCTGGGCAGAGACGGTATCCGCGACGTTGAACACGTTCCGCACGATGCTCGATCTGCTAGAAGAATATCCGGACTATATTTTCTCTCATTCGCAGGCGGCCGCATATCAGATCGTGGAGCAATACGATCCCGAGATGCTGGAGGAGATTAAGGCCCGGGTCAAGGAGGGGCGGTGGGAGGTCACGGCTTCCACCTGGGTCGAAGCGGACAAGAACATGCCGAGCGGCGAGAGTATGGCCAGACAATTGCTGTATGCCAAGACTTATCTGTCCGGCCTGTTCGGTCTCGATCCGGACAGCCTCCAAATCGATTTCGAGCCAGACACGTTCGGGCATAGCATCAACGTTCCGGAAGCGCTGCATCATGCCGGCGTGAAGTATTACTATTATTGCCGGGGCCACAACGATAACGGCCACCCGCTGTTCCGGTGGGAATCTCCGTCAGGCCGCTCCGTCATCGCGTACAAGGAGCCGCACTGGTATGATTCCCGCATCGAGCCGGCGATGGCGCTTACAGTGCCGGAGTTCTGCGCGCGGACGAAGATGACGACGATGTTGAAGGTGTACGGCGTCGGCGATCATGGCGGCGGGCCGACGCGCCGCGACATCGAACGGATATTGGATATGCAGACCTGGCCGATTTTCCCGCGCATTCAATTCGGAACGTACCGCGACTTTTTTGCGTTGACGGAATCTGTGGCGGACAGCTTGCCGGTCATTCGCGATGAGCTGAATTTTATATTTACCGGGTGCTACAGCTCGGAATCGAGAATCAAGCTGGCGAACCGGGTGTCGGAACGGTTGCTCGGCGAAGCGGAGCTGTTCGGCAGCATCGCTTCTTTATATACTCGGGCCCGCTATTTCGGCGAGGAACTGGGCGCGGCATGGAAGCAAGCCTGCTTCAATCAATTCCATGATATTTTGCCCGGCTCATGCGTGGTGGAGACGAGAGAGCATGCAATGGCTTCGTTCCAGGAGATTATGGCGATGGCGGGGAGCAAGAAAAGCTACGCCATCCGCAAGCTGGCCGAGCTCATCGATACGTCGGCTTATATTGTCGCCGATGAGGATGTGCGCGAGAGCATGTCCGAAGGAGCCGGTCCAGGCGTAGGCGTTCATTTGTTCCGGATGGGGGCGAGCGAACGCGGCCGCGGGAAGACGCGCATCTTCCATCTGTTCAATTCCTCCATCCGCGATCGCGAAGAGCTGGCGGACATTGTGATCTGGGATTGGAACGGTCATGTGGACAGCATTCAATTCCATGACAGCGAAGGGCGGAGCGTTCCGTTTCAGTATATCGACAGAGGCTTCATTGAGCATTGGGGCCATTACTTTTTGCGGGTGCTGCTGAAGGTGAACGTGCCCGCGATCGGTTACAGCACCTATGTCATGACCGAGAAGGAAGGCGATATGAAGCGGTTGTCCGCCAATGACTTTTATTTGGCCGGGCAGAATTTGCCGCCGAATGAGAAGTACGAATTCGGGCTGGAGAACGAGCATATTGCCGTCCGGTTCGATCCGCAGCAATTCACGATCGCTTCGCTGATCGACAAGCGTACGAACCGCGACTATGCCGATCCGGCGCAACCGGCGGGCGTGTTCCGATTCGTGGAGGAGGATACGTTTAACGGGGGCGGTAATGCCTGGCTCGTCGGCAGATACCGCCATGTGGAGCCCCTGGCGACGTGGACGTTGGACAGCTGCGAGCTTGGCGATCATTTGCTTCGTCAGTCTCTAACATTCCGGACGAGCTTCCGGGATTCGACGCTGAAGGTGACCGTGTCGCTGGATCGCGATAGCCAGGCCTTGGTGTATAACGTCGAATGCGACTGGCATGAGAGCGGGAGCAAGGACAGCTTTACGCCGCAGTTGAATTTCTATCTGCCGGTACCATATGACTGCAGGTCTTATCAATATGACGTTCCCTTCGGCACGCTGGAGAGAGAGGGCATCGATCTGGACGTGCCGGCTAACAGCTTCGCCGCGGCCGTTCCGGCGGACAGCGGCATCGATCGCGCGGTGATGCTGCTCGCCGATGCGAAGCATGGCTTCCGGAGCGGCAGCCGATCGCTGGCGCTCACTCTGCTGCGCGGCTCCTACAGCCCGGATCCGTACCCGGAAATCGGCAAGCATCAATTCCGGTTCGCCGTAGGGCTGACCGATTATCAGGATACGCAGCAGATGCTGGAGCAGTCCTATCATTTTCAGAATCCGATCGAAGCCGTATCCGTGCGCGCCCGCAAGGGGACGCTGCCGCAGAGGGGCAGCTTCGTCACGCTGGAGCGGGGACAGGTGGCGCTGTCGGCGATTAAAATGGCGGAAGGCTCCGCGGCGAACCGTTGGATCGTGCGCCTGTATGAGACGGAAGGAGAACGGACGAGCGTCACGCTGGCGTTCGGGCAAGCGGTGAGAAGAGCTTATTTTGTATCGATCGTCGAGCAGCCGATCGATGGACCGGACATTGCCGTCCATGGCAGCAAAATTACATTCGATGTCGGCGCAGCCGCGATGGCGACCGTATGCATTGAATTCGAGGGGAGATAGGGCATGGCGAACCATTTATCATTTCGGGAAGACGGCACATTCAAAATATTGCAGTTCACCGACGTTCATATCGGTGACGGCACGGATGGGGCGGAGCAAGACAGGCAATCCGTCGCCTTGATGGAACGGCTGATCGAGCAGGAGCAGCCCGATCTTATCGTGTACACGGGAGATCTGTGCTGGAGCCACGGCGTGGACGATCCGAGGAATGGCTTGCGCCTCGCTATTTCCCCCGCTGTGCGATCCGGCCTTCCCTGGGCGGCCGTGTTCGGCAATCATGACGCGGAAGGAAGCGTCACCCGCGAGCAGTTAATGGATGTGATGCGTGAGAGCGCCACATGCCTGGCCGAGCCGGGACCGGCCGATCTAAGCGGCGTTGGCAATTACGCGCTGCCCGTTCACGGTTCGGCCGGGGAGAAGGAGGCGGCGATGCTGTATTTTCTTGATTCCGGCTGCGAAGCGCCGAAGCATATCGGCGGCTACGAATGGATTCACAGCGATCAGGTGGAATGGTACGCGCAGGTGTCGAGAGAGACGACGCAGCGCAGCGGGGAGCAGCTGCCTTCCTTGGCCTTCTTCCATATTCCGCTGCCGGAATATGACGAGGTGTGGCGCGCCGGGAGTATCAGCGGCAATAAATTTGAAAAGGTGTGCGCGCCCAAATTAAACTCCGGCCTGTTCGCGAAAATGGTGGAGATGGGCGATGTGATGGCTACTTTCGTGGGCCATGATCACGATAACGACTATATCGGAGCGCTACAAGGCATATCGCTCTGCTTCGGCCGCACGACGGGCTATAACTGCTACGGCCGCCTGCAGCGCGGCGCGCGGGTCATTGAATTGGCGGAAGGCAAGCGGGACTTCCGTACCTGGCTCCGGCTAGAAGATGGCACGGTGCTGTCATGAAGTTCACTATAGGCAGCACAGAAGCGGCGCAAGTCATTATTTATCCTATTTTCCTGGAAACGGCGGCCGCGCCCTTTCAATCGCTTCCGCTCCATCAACATATGGGCGAGCGCGGGGCCGTCACCTGGTATTACGACAAGCAAGACGAGCAGCATCTGCTGCTCACCGGGCTCGGAAGCCAGCAGTCGTTCGAACCGGAACGTCTGCGCGAGGCTGCCGGCAATGCGGCGCGCGCCGCGGAGCAGCACAAGCTGCGCACCGCCGCGGTATGCCTGGACGGATGCGAGGGCGTCGGCGACATGCGGGAGGCGGTGGCCGCCTGGGTCGAAGGCTGGCTGCTGGGGACGTATGCCTTCGACAAATATAAATCGAAGCAAGCGGTCCGATATGTGGAGACCGTCCGCTTCGATCTCGAGCCTCATCCCGGCTTGGAGGAGGCGATTGCGCTTGGGGAGGCGCGCGCCGCAGGCATCGCGTTTGCGCGCGATATCGGCAACGAGCCGGCCAATCATATGCGGCCGAAGACGCTCGCAGAGCGCGTGGCCGCACGGTTCGCCGCCAGCGGCGTGCAGGTGGCATGCTACGAAGGCGAGGAGCTGGCGGCGCGGCAGATGTGCGGGTTGATCGGCGTCGGTCAAGGAAGCCCCCATCCGCCCGTCCTGATCGAAATGCGCTATTGCACCGACCCGTCCAAGGAGCTTATCGCGCTCGTAGGGAAAGGAATAACCTTCGATACGGGCGGAATCAGTCTGAAGCGGGATCATGATATTAGCGATATGAGAATCGATATGGGCGGGGCGGCCGCCGTCATCGGCGCGATTGAGATTATCCGCCGCAGCGGAATGCGGGCCAATGTGGCGGCGATCATCCCCGCCGCCGAAAATATGCCGGACGGCAGCGCGCTGCTGCCGGGAGATGTATTGGCGTATCCGAACGGCGTCTCGGTTCAGGTCGGCAATACCGATTCGGAAGGCCGGCTTGTGCTGGCGGACGCGTTGATTTATGCGCATGCTATCGGAGCGAAGGAAGTAGTCGATATGGCGACGCTGACGTACTCCTGCCAAGGCGCGCTCGGCTCGAAGTATGCGGGGATCTGGGGAGACGAGACCACCGTGTCGGCGCTCCGGAGCCTGGGCCGTCTCACGGGGGAAAAGGTATGGGAGCTTCCGCTCGCGGAGGAATATGCGGGCTACTTGGCAAGCGATTATGCGGATATATGCAATATCAGCCGGGTTGGCGAGGCCGGAGCGATTACGGCGGCGTTGTTCTTGCGCCGCTTCGTGCATCCGTCCATAAGATGGGCTCATATTGATATGGCGGCCATGAAGGAGGCCACGTCCACGGCCGGGTACGTCGCTGCCGGCGCCACAGGCTACGGGGCCCGCTTGCTGGCCGAATTTGTGGCGGAGCGTTCGTGCTTGTCGTAAAATTTGTTCACAGCAAAGCTCGTTATAGTAAAGCTCGTTCACGAGAGGGAGAGACAGGTGGGGAGAAGCGGTGATTAAAGCAATCTTGTTTGATTTTGACGGACTTATTCTGGATACGGAAACGACCGAATTTATCGCTTTTCAAGAAATATGCAGGCAATATGATTATGAGATGCCCCTGGACGTATGGAGTCAATGGACGGGATCGACCGACTCGGTGCAGCGCGCTTGCCGCCATTTGGAACAGGTGATCGGTACTCCGCTTGATCACGACGAGATTCAGTCCCGCCACGGAGAAGTCTTTCGCGGCATAATCGCCACGGCAGACTTGTTGCCGGGCGTCGTTGAGAAGCTGGAGGAGGGCAAGCGGCGCGGCCTGCGGATCGGATTGGCGACCAGCGCCCATTATGATTGGGCCGTCGGCTATGTGAAGAAGTACGGGCTTCTGGATTATTTCGATTGCATTCGCACGAAGGAGGACGTGATCCGCTCCAAGCCGGATCCCCAAATCTATCGCGAGGCCCTAGCCGGACTGAGCATCCAGCCGCAGGAGGCGATCACGTTCGAGGATTCGTTGTTCGGGCTCCAGGCCGCCAAAGCCGCGGGCGTCTATTGCGTTATGGTGCCGAATGCGCTCACACAAGGATTTACGTTTGAGCAAGCCGATTTGCGGCTGCAGTCGCTCCTTGAGATGAATCTGGAGCAGATCATTGCCCGCGTGACTCGGCACTAAAAGGGAGGGACATCCGTGACACGAAAATTTCCTATGGTTGGCGCGCATACCGGGGGAGGAGCGGCTCCGGACAATACGCTGGAGTCCTTCTGGGAAGGTGTGCAATCGGGTGCCGATATCGTCGAGATTGATCTGAGGGCGGCCGCGGACGGCACCGCCGTTCTGCTGCACGACGCGTCCCCGTTGCTGCGCCAGTATACGTATGAGCAATTGAACCGGGTGGAGAACCGGATTCAATTAAGCCCTGTCTATGAACATCGGGATATCGTGAAGCTCGACCACATTTTCGACATCGCCGAGCAGCAGAGCATCAAGCTCAATCTGGATATCAAAAATGAGGAAACGGTGGCTCCTGCGATGGAATGCGTTCTCCGGCACGGCATGGAGAATCAGGTGTTCGTAACGGGGTGCAGCACAGGGATTGCAGGCAATTATAAAGGGATCCGCGTCGTATACAATACGCCGGATGAGTTAAGCGAAGCGGATATCGCCGATTATGGGGCGTTCGCGCAGCGGATATGCGACGAAGCGCTGCAATACGGCGCCTACGGATTGAACATGGATTACCGGACATGCCGCAGGGAGCTGGTGGAAGCGGCGCATGAGCGTCAATTGGCGGTCTGGGTGTATACGGTGAACGCGGCAGATGAATTGAAGCGATATATCGGTATGGGTGTCGATGCGATTACGACGCGAAGACCTCTTGCGCTGCTGGAATTGAAGCCGTCGGCCGGACGATAACGGGACGGAATGCCCCTGTCCCGCCCATATGTGAATGGAACTGTTGCTTTCTCGGCTCGCGCACGATATAATGTACGACATTAACCGCATATCAGAAGACGATGATCGGGAGAGTACCGAACGTACAGCCGTCAGCAGAGAGCCGGAACAGGTGGAAGCCGGCACGGCAGCGTCAGGGAAGCGGACCCGGGAGTTGAAGGCCTGAACCGAAGCCGCCGCGCAATGTAGCGGAGAGGCGGGAAGTAGGGCATTCCGGCGCAGCCGTTATTCGGGAATAAGGGGAATCAGGCATCAGCATGCCCGGTTCAATGAGAGTGGTACCACGGATCCAATGCCTCCGTCTCTTTGCAGACGGGGGCTTTTTCTATTTTCATGAAAATGTAATGGAGGTTGTTGTCATGTTAAAACACGATACAGCCGAGCTGCTGCAACCCTTCGTGCAATTGCCGATGGAGGAGCTGCTGCGCAGTCTGGAGCTGCCGCCGAAGCCGGAACTGGGCGATTATGCGTATCCTTGCTTTCCGTTGGCGAAGCAGCGGAGACAAGCCCCGCACCAGATTGCGGCCGCGATCGCTACGCAGGTGAACGAGCAGGGCGGGGACGGCGTCCGCGCCGAAGCGGCTGGCGGATATGTCAATCTGTACTTCGATCCGGCCGCGCAGGTGCCGAAGCTGCTCGAGCGCATGCTCCAGCCCGATTATGGACGCTTGCAGACCGGATCCGGCAAGCGAGTCGTCATTGACATGTCGTCCCCGAATATCGCGAAGCCGTTCGGCATCGGGCATTTGCGTTCCACCGTTATCGGCAACGCGCTGGCCAATCTGTATAAGCAGGCCGGGTATGAGGTGGAAAAGGTGAATCATCTCGGTGATTGGGGCACCCAATTCGGCAAGCTGATCGCGGCCTACAAGCATTGGGGTGATGAAGAGGCGCTCCGCCGCCAGCCGATTGAAGAGAGTCTGAAGCTGTATGTGAAGTTCCATGAGGAAGCGGAGCAGCAGCCGGAACTGGAGGACGAGGCGCGCGAATGGTTCCGCAAGCTGGAGCAGGGAGATGCGGAGACGCAGGCCTTATGGTCGTATTTTGTCGATGTGAGCATGGAGGAATTCAACCGGGTGTATGAGCGGCTGGGCGTTCAGTTCGATCATGTGCTCGGCGAGAGCTTTTACAATGACAAGATGGGGGCGGTCGTAGAGCGGCTGACGGAACTGAACCTGCTGGAAGAGAGCGATGGCGCCATGGTCGTCCGTCTTGATGAGGAAGGTATGCCCCCTTGTCTTATTCTGAAATCGAACGGCACGACCATCTATCCGACACGCGATCTGGCTACGGCGATCTACCGGAAGGAAGTGATGGGCGCCGACAAGCTGCTGTATGTGGTCGGTGCAGAGCAGCAGCTTCATTTCCGCCAAGTGTATGCGGTGCTTCGTAAGATGGGGTATGCCTGGGCGGAGGATTGCGAGCATGTCGCTTTCGGCTTAATGACCTTCAACGGCAAGAAGATGTCGACGCGAAGAGGCAAGGTTGTCTTTCTGGATGAAGTGCTGAATGAGGCGGTCGGCAAGGCGATGGCGATCGTCGAGGAGAAGAACCCGCAGTCTCCGGACAAAAAGAGCATCGCGGAGGCGATCGGTGTTGGAGCGATCGTGTTCGGCGACGTGAAGAACAGCCGGATGCTGAGTGTGGACTTCCAGCTGGACGAGGCGCTGCGCTTCGAAGGGGAGACCGCCCCTTATATGCAGTACACGTACGCCCGCACACTGCGTTTGTTGGAGAAGGGGCAGGAGATGAACGGAACGGGTGCACAGGACGGTGCACAGGATGCTGACGAAGCAGCCTCTGCGCCGCTTCAGGGCCTGCACCTGTCCGGCCCGGAAGCATGGGCCTGTGTGAAGACACTGTCTCTGTTCGAGGAAACGGTAGCAGCCGCCGTCCAGCACAATGAGCCTTCGCTGTTCGTACGCATGCTGCTGGAAGTGGCGAAGCAGTTCAACCGTTTCTATCACAATGAGCCGATTCTGGTGGCTGATCCGGAAGCGAGAAGAGCGAAGCTGGCGCTGACCGCCGCCGTCTCCCGCATCCTCCGTCAAGGGCTCCACATTATCGGAATTCAGACGCCCGCACGAATTTAGCGCTTGGGACGCTGTGAATTACGGGCCGCTTCCTCACCGAGGAGCGGCCCGATTGATGCGGCGAACCGGCATTAGTAGGCGCGATTCGTATAGGATGTCGCCGCGTGGGACGGCTGAACATAGCTAAGGTTGCTGACGCTTTGCATCGATTGCTCCATTTGCTGGCAGAGTTGGGTCACATGCTGCATTTGCTGCATTGCCGTCTGATGGCCTTGCAGCGCCGTCTGGATAATTTGTACCGCTTGGCGCTCGCGCTGAGCCAGTTCTTCCAGACGGGAAGCGTTTTGCTGCTCCTGCTGCATCAGCTGTTGGTACATTTGCGATGCTTGCTGCGTTTGGCGCATCATTTGAGCAATGATTTGCTCGCATTGATTGATTTGAGATGAGATGGATGTATTGTACATCGTTATTGCCTCCTCGGTGTTGTTAATTGTTGCATACTTGGTTAGTGTTGCGCATACATGAGAAATTATGCATAAATCGATTTTTTCCGTTTCAAATCATTACATACAGATGAAAACGCTTTTATAGATTTTGGGCAGACCATCCCCTATAACAGCTAAACACTGATTTAGTCATCATGATTTCATAACCATGATATGGATGGAGGAATGACAATCATGACCGACAAACTGCGTTGGGGCATACTCGGGTGCGCCAGCATTGCGATGCGCGCCGTCATCCCCGGCATCCGCGCTTCCGGGACGGGGGCGGTCGACGCCTGCTTGGCCTCCGCCCGAGAGCGGCGGCGGGTTGCCATTCACGATATGTGACGGACAGGGAGGAGGAGACCGAATGAAGATGCTGGACATTCACGGGCCGTTACACGAGAGAAGATTGCCTGGACCCGGATCTGGTGCGCGTCTTCTACAATGACGCCAACTGGGAACGTTACGATCGGGCCAGCAAGTTCGCCGCGAGCAAAGGAGTAGAGACGATACAGATTGCCCTGGCCTACGTCCTGCATCAGCCGTTCCCGACGGGAGCCATTATCGGCGCCCGCAACCGCAAGGAGCTGGAGTCCTGCTTTGCGGCAGCACGGCTGTCGCTAACCGAACAGGAGATTGCATGGCTTGATTTACTGCCTGCATGAAGTTACTTCCATGAATCACCCGCTATCCCGTGAGGGGGCGGGTGATTTGACGTCTAGAGGCGGAATTACGGAAGCGGCCTGGGAATCCGGGAGTCGCTGCTCCTTGAATAGATGCCTGAGCGGGGAGACGGTCATCTGATGCAGACGGCGCTTCCGGAGAACATTATGCATAAAGCTTGACAATGAATCGCGAATGTGAAAGGATCTAACTAACGTTCGTTAGGTAAAAAGAATGGGGGATTAATACATGACGGCTAATCGTATTTTGGGAGCCGCACTGGAGCATTTCGCAGAGAGCGGCTACGAAGGAGCTGCTTTGTCCGATATCGCCCGTCAGGTCGGTATTCGAACGCCATCGATTTACGCGCATTTCAAGAATAAGGATGATCTATTCTTGAGTGTCATCGACAAGGCGGTAGCGGATCAATTGGAACGGCTGGCGGCTTATTTTGCTCAACAGGGGGAGCAGAATACCATTCAGGATCAGTTGTATGGGCTGGTTATCGATTACGAGGAACGGTATAAGAGCGACAGTAATGTGAAATTCCTGCTTCGCATGATGTTCTTCCCGCCGCCGCCTCTGCTGGAGCCGGTTATGGAGCGGGTGAATGGCTACCTGGACGAGATGGAACGCATGCTGGCCGGAGTGTGCGAACAGGGGATGGCGAACGGGCAACTGGCCAAGCTTGACTTGAATACCGTCACCGCCGCCTTCATGTGCTTGCTGGACGGGGTGCTGGTGGAGATGCTGTTGGGCGGCCCGGTGCGTTTCAAGAAGAGACTGGATGCATCGTGGACGATGTTCCGGCGGAGCATCTCCCCGTAATCGGCTGGGAATGGATAAGACATACTACGCATAGAGACGGGCAACAGGAGAGGTGAGACTTTGAATATTCATTGGATCAAAGTATTTATCGCTGCATTTTTTGAAGTGTTTTGGGTCATTGGCTTGAAGTATGCCAGCAATGTATGGGAATGGATAGGCACAATCATTGCCATTATCATCAGCTTCTACATCATGATTATGGCGGGAAAGAAGCTGCCGGTGGGCACCGTATATGCGGTGTTCGTCGGCCTCGGTACCGCCGGAACGGTATTCTCCGATATTGTCTTCTTCGGCGAACCGTTCAGCGTCCCGAAGGTTCTCCTTATTCTCTTGCTCCTGGGCGGAGTCATTGGTCTGAAAATGGTTACGAAGGAGAAGGGCGAGGAAGGAGCTGCGTCATAAATGGCATGGATCTCGCTGCTGTTGGCAGGAATATGCGAAATGGTTGGGGTAACGATGATTAACAAATTCCATGTGGAAAGAACATGGCAATCCGTAGTGTACATGATGATCGCATTCGGAGCGAGCTTCGCCTTTTTGGCTTTTGCGATGGAGACCCTGCCGATGGGGACCGCCTATGCTATCTGGACCGGTATCGGCGCATCGGGCGGCGCAATTGTCGGGATGCTGGTCTACGGCGAATCGAAGGACTGGAAGCGGCTAGTCTTTATTGGCATGGTGCTGGGAGCCGCTATCGGATTGAAGCTTGTATCTTGATATTATTATGTTATGTGCTCTTCTGATATGATGTTGTTGATTTCGAGCGTTTTTGCGCTGTGGGAAGTCCCGGTCGATATGGCCGGGATTTTTTTGTTGGAGCAATAAATGACTCAGAAGCATGAATCATCTGCTAGTCGGGCAAGGCCTGACAGAGACCGATCGTGCATTTTGGTTTTGTCGAATGAGTCGGGTGCTCTGTTTGATCCCTTATGTTCATTCTCCCCTTGACTCAGCAACCTGCATGAAAGCGGGATCAAGACTCAATTAGACGGTGGTGCGCCATGTTTTTTCCATCAATCAGCATACTTAGACTTCCATGATTAGCGGCAACCGGTTACATAACCTTGCAGGAACAGGATAGTTTGCTGACGGAGTGGGATAGTGATGCAATTGTGCTTGCTGAGAGAAGGGGATAGCGATGAGACGGGCTTGCTGATGTAGAGGGATGGCGAAGCAAGGGGTTCGCTGATGGAGGGGGATCGCGATACAAATGTACTTGCTGATAGAAGGGGATAGTGAAGCAATGAGCTTGCTGAGAGACAGGGATAGCGGCATAAAAGGGCAGGAAACGAGAACATGATGTGAACATAATGTGAACCTGGCGAAAATCGAGAAGAAAAATTTGGTCACAAGCAAACTTTTTCCTTATCTCATGAATCTATTTAAGTAGGTACATAAATGAGGAGGAAATCATACTATGGCATCCTATCAAAAAATGAGTGCCGTACTGGCCGTATTATGCATGCTGGTCATAACAGCGCCGGCGGGCCAGTATGCCGCTTTGGTTACACCTGTCGCGGCGGAGCAGAGTGACCGGGATGTACGGATAAAGCCGGAGCAATTGGACAAAGAGATCCTGAAAAAGCTGGATTGCGTTTATCAGGAATTGTCCGGTTCGCCGGATAGGAACATGTCGTGGGAGAGTGTTAGCGAAGGACCGAACGGACTGTACGTTCTAACGGATGAGGCAGGCAATTACGCGCAGGTGAAGCGAGAGACCGGGGAAGTATTCATGGCGGTCCTGTATATGAAGGCGGAGCAAGTCAGCGAGGCACTCCGTGTCGCCGCTGCCAAGGCTTTGAAGGAGCTCGATCCGTCATGGAACGGGGCATTCGATCAAGCGAAGCGTACCTATCACAAAGAACGCGATGTATTCACCTCCTTGAGCGGGGATTCGTTTTCGGTAACTTTTGATGACGGCATTGTAACGGGGATTGACGTGACGTGCTCATATGCGAATATGCCTCAGGCGGTGAAAGAAGGCGCAGAGCGTCTGCTGCAAGTACTGAGTAACAAATCTTATTCTATCAAGAAAGCGGTGATGTACTCCTCGCAGAATAAGCTGGAATGGAGGCTCGAAGCAATGAATAATCGCAACAAGGAAAGTATTCTTATATCACTCAACGCCGTAACCGGCGAAGTGGACGGCTATCATCCATTCTAAAGTCCGTCGATTGCGCTGGCTGCCCCGTAGTAAGCGGGCAAGGGGGAAACGGCAAGCGAGGTCATGTTGGAAAAAGGGTGACAAAGGCTTCATCAATGAGAAGCAGAACTCTAGCAGCTTCGTATGGTCACATAAGAAAACACGGTACGCACGCACTTGCTTTCCGGCAGGTGTGTGCTTTTTTATATGAGAAAAAATTGAAAAAAATAAAAAAACTATTCCATCTCTACTCGTATCTAAGAAATGAAATCACATCATTACTAAGGGGTCAACATGAACACGAACAAAAAAGTTATCGCGGCGCTGGCTGTATCCGGCATGATGCTTGCCCCATTCGGAGCGCAGTCAGGGCACATTGTCATTAACGGAAAGACAGGCCAAGTAACAAGCGCCCGTGCCGAGTTGTCGTATGCGAATTGAGTGCTACGATGCAGAAGCAGGCAATGGATTTTCCAATTCCTATGACTCGACTTTGATGGATGGGGAGATGAATAAGCAATCGTGCGCAGCAAGGCGATACGAACAGCTTCGCGCTTGCGGTGCAGCAAAATTCAAGACCGATCATTTCGCATCGCATACAGCTATTTGCATGATGAGGGTGCCAGTATGGACGCGGTGTGCGATGAAAAGATTGTATGTGACCGATGCCAAGCCAACGAGTGCGTTCCACGTTCGTCCGGACGAGAAGTTCCCGCAGAAGATTCAATATGAAGGCAACGATATTACGATATTGGGCGCCGAATATGACGCCAAAGGGATTCTTCATCTGAAGGTGCAGCCGGACGATGCCGGGAACAATCCTTGGCGCAGCGTCTTCCTGACGTATGAACCTTATTATTTGAAGCCGCAGGAGACAGCCTCAATGAAACATGGAAGCAAAACGGGTTGAACCTGAAGAGCACGGAGGCGAGAGCGATCCCGCTGACGGGATTCCAATTGAAGGACCAGTACGAAGACGTGCCCGGCATAACGTTCAGCCCGGAATTGGGCATTACTTTCGAGAATGCGTACCGATGGGAGCCAAGTCCGGAGAAGCCGAAGGAGTACGATATTGCCATCATGGCGCCGGAGCTGGATGAATATGAAATCTCGATTCGCCGGTATAACGCTCCGGTAGAGATGAATCAGAAGAATGAATTCACCATCCCTCCGCTGGCGGAAGAGCATGAACGGGTCGGAAGCTTGACGGACCCGAAATATAGCAAGACAGTGCAAGAATTGGATGCTTCGCTATTGGAACGGGCGAAGCAGTCTAACCGGGAAGCGGCCGGACGCGACATTGAGTTATACGGAGTCGAGGAATATGAGGGATCGGCTTTTCATGACGCTATCGTATACAGCAAAGACGATAAGAGCCGCGTCGCGCTGGATGTGGCCCACGGAACATCAGATATAAGCCTTGCGATGTCTTGTGCCGAGCTTCTTGCCAACATCAAGCGCATCGTGGAGACCGATACGGGGTTGAGCGGTCAACAGATTGCCGATCTCGCCACAGAGGTTGTACTTACGGGGGGAAGGCATGAGCGGGAGGGATAACAGGTCCGGAATTCAAAGTCGAGATGGTTGGCAGCCGGATTACGAGCATGGGGCATGATATTCCGATAGAACAGGTTGATGCGAAGGCGCTTGAAGCGGCAAAGGAAGCCGTACTGGTGACGTTAGGCAAGCCTGTGCCGCTCGTTCAGGCGAGCCGATCCTATAATGTGGATAGGCGCGACAGCAGTTCAAGCGATGTGTACAGATTCAAGGATGAGCAGCAGGACTTCCTTGTCGAGATCGGTTATACGTCCAGACGGGTTCTCCCTGTGTATGCGTCCGGGCTATTAGAGACGGGGACGAACTTTTATACGTTCACGAAGGAAGGCAGCCCGAACATTGAAGGAGAAATGAACCGACACTTCCAGTTCTATCGCTTCGATATGCCACGCAGCAACGGAACGATACAGTAAAGATAGAAAAAGGTTAGAAGGGCTGGCCTGTAAGCAAGTTGCTTATAGGTCAGCTTTTTCGTTGCATATACTATTCCGGGCTCCCCCGCGTACATAATATAGAAGAGTATCCGAAGTACGGATGTCGGCATCGGAAGGTGGAAGGACTCAGACGTCTGCAGCAAGGTGCAACGCGACAGGAGGGATGCTTGATGATTGGCTTTTTGATCTGGGTGCTGAGCTGGGTGTGCTTGTTCTGGATATGGGGGGAAGCGACGGAACGCAAGGGGAAGCAGGTCGGCTGCCTGTGGGCGATCGTCGTCTTTTTGCTTGGTCCGATCGGCATCATTGTGTACCTTATTCTTCGCAATCTTGATTAGCAGACGGACTTCTAGGAGTGAGCACGGCTTTAGGAATGATCACATTGGGAAGAGCTG